>NZ_JBIUYD010000039.1:1263-64534 GCF_044744345.1 Kitasatospora sp. NPDC087315
GGCTTCCGCCGCGATGACCGTCCCTCCGGTGGTGGTTTCCGTCGTGATGACCGCCCGTCCGGCGGCTACAACCGGGACCGTGACGACCGTGGCGGCTTCCGCCGCGATGACCGTCCCTCCGGTGGTGGTTTCCGTCGTGATGACCGCCCGTCCGGCGGCTACAACCGGGACCGTGACGACCGTGGCGGCCGGGACTACGACGACCGCCGGGGCAACTACGAGCCGGTCAAGCGCCTGCCGATCCCGGAGGACGTCACCGGCTTCGAGCTGGACGCGGACGTGCGCCAGGAGCTCAAGAGCCTGCCCAAGACGCTTGCCGACGATGTCGCCCGCAACCTGGTGATGGTCGCCCGTCTGCTGGACGGCGAGCAGGAGGAGGCGTACCAGTACTCGCGTATCGCGCTTCGCCTGGCCTCCCGGGTCGCCGCCGTCCGTGAGGCGGCCGGTTTCGCCTCCTACATGACGCAGCGCTACTCCGAGGCGCTGACCGAGTTCCGCGCCGCCCGCCGGATGACCGGCCGCGCTGACCTGTGGCCCGTGATGGCGGACTGCGAGCGCGGTCTGGGCCGTCCGGAGCGGGCGCTGGCGATGGCCGGCGAGCCCGAGGTGAAGCAGCTGGACAAGGCCGGCCAGGTCGAGATGCGCCTGGTCGCGGCGGGTGCCCGCAGCGACATGGAGCAGTACGACGCGGCCGTGGTCACCCTGCAGAGCCCGGAGCTGGCCTCCAGCTCCGTGCAGCCGTGGACCGCCCGTCTGCGCTACGCGTACGCCGAGGCGCTGATCGCGGCCGGCCGTGGCGAGGAGGCCCGCGAGTGGTTCGCGAAGGCCGCCGAGGCTGACACCGACGGTGCGACCAACGCCTCCGAGCGGCTGGCCGAGATCGACGGCCTGGAGTTCGTCGACGCGCTCGACCCGGAGCTGGACGAGTCCGAGCAGGACGAGCCGGCCGAGGCCCCGGCGGCGAAGTCGCGCGGCGGTGCGCCGGACGAGCGGGAGATCTTCGAGGACGAGGAAGACGTCGAGGAGTACTACGACGAGGACGACGTCGAGATCGACGAGGAGTTCGACGGCGTGGTGCCGGAGCGCTCCACCGACGAGAAGCGCTGACCGACGCGCGCCCGTCAGAACTGAGTGAGGCCCTGCCGCACCCCGGGAGTTCCCGGAGTGCGGCAGGGCCTCACTGCTGTGCCGGTCAGCCCAGCCCGGTCAGCCCAGTTCGAGGCTGCGCAGGACCAGCCCGGTGGCGGGCTTCGGGCCGAAGGAGGTCGACTTCCGCGGCATGGTGACCCCCTGCTCGGCGAGCCGGCGGACCACGCTCTCGCGCACCGGGTGCAGCAGCACGGCGGTGCCGCCGGTCCGGGCGGCCTCGCGCTCGGCGGACACGGCGGTGTGCAGGTAGCCGATGTCGTCGGGGCCGTCGGGGACACGCCAGGTGTGGTCGAGCAGCGTGGCGTGCAGGACGGTCGCGTCCAGGTGACGCCACTCCTCGGGGCGGTCGCTCGGCACGGTGGCGTCGATCAGGGACTCGTCCGGTTCGCCGATCAGCCAGTAGACGCCGTCGCCGCCGGTGAGCAGGAAGCCGGTGCCGCCGTGCCGTTTCTGCTCGGCGAGGGCCTGGAGGGCGGTGTCCAGCGGGCCCGGCACCTCCTTGACCTGCCAGTGGTCGCCCAGTTTGTTCAGCGCCTCGGCGACCGGCAGGCGGTACAGCACACGGTGGATCGCCCGGACCCGCAGCGGGTAGCGGGCGGTGTCGACCAGGAGTACCAGGCCCCGGTCCCAGGGGCTGCGCGGCAGGTGGCGGTGCTCGCGCTGGAGCCGCAGGTACATTTCCCACCGGTGGTGGCCGTCGGCGATCAACGCCCGGCAGGTGGCCAGGTCGCGGCCGACCTCGGCGATTTCGGCGGGATCGGTGACGGCCCAGAGCCGGTGGTGGGTGCCGTCGGTGGTGGTCGTGGTGAGCAGCGGTTCGCCCCGGACGGCCCGTTCGACCACCCCGGCGGCGCCGCCGTTGCCCCGGTAGGTGAGCAGCAGCGGTTCGAGGTTGGCCCGGGTGGTGCGCATCAGGCCGACCCGGTCGGCGACCGGCCGGGGCATCACGTCCTCGTGCGGGAGCACCACGCCGGCCTCCCGGCCGCTGACGGCGAGGGCGCCGACCAGACCGCGCTGCAGCAGCTCGGGGGAGTCGCCGGTGGCGGGGACGCGTTGCTCGTAGACGTAGAGCGCGGGCTCCGGGTCGGCGGCCAGGACGCCCTCGCGCTGCCAGTCGCGCAGCAGCCGGGCGGCGTGCCGGTAGCGGGTGTCGCGGTCGGGGCGGTCGCCGGCGTCGTTGGGCTCGGGGCGCGGCAGGATCAGCCGGACCACGTTGTGCGGGTCGGCGGTCTCCAGGTCGAGCCGGCGGCCGGGGTCGACGACGTCGTACGGCGGTGAGGTGACCGCGGCCAGGGTGCCGACCCGGTCGGGGACGTACCTCAGACCTCGGAAGGGGGACAGGGACAGACCTGCGGTGGCGACGTGCCCGGGATCGCCGGGGCCGCCCTGCGGAGACTCCACTCCGCTTTCTGCACTGGGTGTGCTCATTCTGGGCATCGTAATCGGGTACGCGTTGTTCAGAGATCTGAACGCCCGTGCCGATCGGTGGGGCGGGCGTCGTGACCGAGGGCGAGGTACGCATGAGCGGTAGGCAGGAGAGGGTGGACGGCGGCGGACCCGGTGAGCCGGGTATGCCCGCCCGGTCGGGCGGTGCCACCGGTGGGGACGGTCCGGCCGAGGGCGGCGGCGTGCCCGCGCAGGGGCGGACGGGGGATCCGGCGGGGGACGTCTACGACTGGTTCCGCCGGGGCGGGGCGCTGCTCGCGCAGGGGAACCCGGCGGCGGCCGAGCAGCTGCTGGCGCGGGCGGCCGCCGCCGAGCCGCACTCGCGCAGCATCCGGGAGACGCTGGCGCGGGCCCAGTTCGACGCCGGTTCGTACGCGGCGGCGCTGGAGAACTTCCGGGCTGTCGCCCTGGCGGACCCCTCGGACGACTACGCTCAGTTCGGGTGGGGTGTGTCGGCCGCCCGGCTGGGCGACTTCGAGACGTCCGCCGAGCATCTGGCGCTGGCCGTGGCGATGCGGCCGGAGACGGACCACTACCGGGCGGCGCTGCGGCAGACCCGGGCGACCCTGGCGGCCCGCGCCGGGGCGTTCGGCCCTCTGCTGCCGGGGGCGCCCGGGTACCTGGAGGCCCCGCGGGCGTCCGGCGCGCTGCCGGGGAACGCGGAGTCCGAGGTGCCGGCCGACGGGGATCCGACGCAGTGACCGCACCGAAGGCGTGACCGCGACGGACGCGGTGAGCGCAGTGAACGCAGTGACTTTCGACGCAGCGAATGAGGTAGAGCAGGCATGACCGAGACGGCCACCACCGCGCGACGGACCGCCCCGGGCGGGAGTGAGCACCCGCTCACCGAGGCGTACGACACGGCGCTGCTGGACCTCGACGGCGTGGTCTACGCGGGCCCGAACGCGATCGAGCACGCCGTGGACTCGCTGGCGACGGCGCGGACGACCGGGATGCGGCTGGCGTACGTGACCAACAACGCCTCCCGGCCGCCCCGGGTGGTGGCCGCCCACCTGACCGAGCTGGGTGTGCCGGCCGAGCCCGCCGACGTGATCAACTCGGCCCAGGCGGCCGCCCGGGTGGTGTCCGAGAAGGTGCCGGCCGGGGCGAAGGTGCTGGTGGTGGGCGGTGCGGGCCTGGAGGAGGCGCTGGCCGAGCGCGGCCTGGTGGCGGTCCGCACGCTGGCCGAGGAGCCGCTCGCGGTGGTCCAGGGCTACGACGCCTCGGTCGGCTGGACGCACCTGGCGGAGGCCTCGTACGCCGTGCAGCAGGGGCTGCCCTGGGTCGCGTCCAACACCGACCTGACGGTGCCGACGGCGCGCGGCATCGCGCCGGGCAACGGGACGCTGGTCGCGGCGGTGCGCGCGGCGACGGGCGTGGAGCCGGAGGTGGCGGGCAAGCCGCTGCCGCCGATGCACCGGGAGACGGTGCTGCGGACGGGCGCGCAGCGGCCGCTGGTGGTCGGGGACCGGCTGGACACCGACATCGAGGGCGCGTTCAACGGCGGGGTGGACAGCCTGCTGGTCTTCACCGGGGTGACCACCGCGGCGGAGCTGCTGGCCGCGGTGGTGGAGCACCGGCCGACGTACCTGGCCGCGGACCTGCGCGGGCTGCTGGTGCCGCACCCGGTGGTGACGGAACAGCCGGGTGGCGGCTTCGGCTGCGGCGGCTGGACCGCGGTGGCCGAGGGCGGCGTGCTGCGGCTGGAGGGCGTCGGGGCGGACCGCTGGGACGGCCTGCGGGCGCTCTGCGCGGCGGCGTGGACGGCGCTGGACGCGGACGGCGAGCCGGTCGACGGGCGGAAGGCGCTGGCCGAGCTGGGCTTCTGACCGGCCCCGACCCGTCCTGGGCGGGCGGCCGGGGTCAGAGGAGGGTGCGCAGCCGCAGCAGATCGCGGAAGCCGGCCTCCAGCCTGACCCGGCCGCCCGCCCAGGCGGCCGCGAAGTTGAGCCTGCCGTCGACCAGGGCCACCAGGTCGTCGCTGGCCATGGTGAGCCGGATCTCGGCCTTCTCGGCGGGGCCCCCGGGGGCCTCGGTGACGTCCTGGATCCGGCCGTCGCGGAGCCGTCCGGAGAAGGTCAGGTCGAGGTCGGTGATCCGGCAGGTGAGCGAGCGGTCGAGGGAGGCCGCCGTGCGGACGTCTCCGGTGGACTTCGCCATGTTCCGGCTGAGCTGCTCCAGTGCCTCACGGCACTCCTCGGCGTTGGCCATGGCGGTGGGTCCACTCCTCGGTACGGCGTCCGGCCTGTGGCGGGCGGCGGCGGTGACTGCGGGCCACGGTACCGCAGGAGGGTTTTGGCGGTAGCGTCGTCAGTGGGGTGCCCGGACGTTCCGGACACCCGACGGCGACGGAGCGATGCGCGCAGGCGCTTAGGAGGCACCCGGATGCTGCCGAAGACGGTGCGGGGAGCGGTGGAGGTCGCCGCCGGGCTGGTGGAGGAGGTCGGCAAGCGGGTCGTCGGGACGGCGGCGGAGCTGCTGGAACGGACCGGGATCGACGTCACCGAGGTGGAACGCCGGTTCGGCGGGCAGTTCCCGCCGTCCGCCAAGCAGCTCCAGACGCTGGCGGAGGAGGCGGTCACCGCCGGACGGGCCGGGGTGGACCTGGCGGTCGGTGTGGCGCGCGGCGAGGTGGAGAAGGCCTTCGAGCGGGTCGGCGACCAGGTGACCAAGGTCGGTGTGGTGCTCGCCTATCTGGAGAGCAGACTGCGTGAGGTCCAGGACGGGGACGGGCCGGCGGGTACGACGGTGGTGCCGGCTCCGGCTCCCCGGGCGGACGATCTGTTCGGGCATGGCTGGGAGCAGGAGGACGGTCCCGCGGTCCGGGTGATCGGCGAGCCGATAGCGGCCGAGCGGGTCGAGGTCGACGAGCCGGTGGAGGTCGACCCGCCGGTGCCGCCCGCAAGGCCCGCGAAGGCCGTGCGGGAGGTCCGGGACGTCCGGGACGTGCGGGATGTTCGGGACGTGAAGGACGTGGAGCCCGAGAGCCCGGCACGCACCGGGGAACCCGTGGGTCCGGCCGAGCCGGCGGCGGGGAAGCCGGTGAAGAAGCAGGCCGGGAAGGCCACCGCGCGGCCGGCCACGGAGAAGCCGGCCCCGGCCGGGAAGGCCCCCACCGGAAAGACCCCCACCGGAAAGACCCCCACCGGGAAGGCCTCATCGGAGAAGGCCGCCACGGACAGGACCCCGGCCGCGAAGGCGCCCGCCAAGAAGGCCGCCGCCAAGAAGACGGCGGTGAAGAAGACCGCCGTGACGAAGAGCTCGGCCACCCGAAGGACGGCGGCCGCAGGGCA
Organism: Kitasatospora sp. NPDC087315; assembly: GCF_044744345.1. Classification (NCBI taxonomy): domain Bacteria; kingdom Bacillati; phylum Actinomycetota; class Actinomycetes; order Kitasatosporales; family Streptomycetaceae; genus Kitasatospora; species Kitasatospora sp. NPDC087315. Next base: position 7,152 of record NZ_JBIUYD010000039.1, read on the forward strand.
GGAGATGCCCGCCAAGCGGACCGCCACGAGGAAGACCACCGTCCGGAAGACCAGCACGAAGAAGCCCGATGCCTGATACCGAACCGATCACCGGGGAACTCCTGCCGCCGGGCGGCGAACCGGCCCCGACCGGCCACCCCGTCGTGGACGCCGGGCTGGCCCGGCTGGCGGCGCTGGACGGGGTGCCGACCGAGGCGCACCCCGCGGTGTACGAAGATGTTCACCAGCGGCTCACCGACACGCTGGCCGCGCTCGACCAGGAATGACCCGCCAGGAATGACCCGTAGGAGCTGAAACACCAGTGGCAGTGGCACGACGCCGTCTCGACGCGGAGCTGGTCCGCCGCAAGCTGGCCCGGTCGCGCGAGCACGCGTCCGAGCTGATCGCGGCCGGCCGGGTGACCGTCGGCGGCACCACCGCGACCAAGCCGGCCACCCAGGTGGAGACCGCGGCGGCGGTCGTGGTGGCGAAGGACGAGAACGACCCCGACTACGTCTCCCGGGGCGGTCACAAGCTCGCCGGGGCCTTCGCGGCGTTCGTGCCGCAGGGCCTGGTGGTCGAGGGGCGCCGGGCGCTGGACGCGGGCGCGTCCACCGGCGGGTTCACCGATGTGCTGCTGCGAAGCGGCGCGGCCGGGGTCCTGGCGGTGGACGTCGGCTACGGCCAGCTCGCCTGGTCGCTGCAGAGCGACGAGCGGGTGACGGTGATGGACCGCACCAATGTGCGCGAGCTGACCCTGGAGCTGATCGGCGGCACCCCCGTCGACCTGGTGGTCGGCGACCTCTCGTTCATCTCGCTGGGCCTGGTGCTGCCGGCGCTGGCCGCCTGCGCCGCCGAGGACGCGGACCTGGTGCTGATGGTCAAGCCGCAGTTCGAGATCGGCAAGGACCGGCTCGGCAACGGCGGTGTGGTGCGCAGTCCGCAGCTGCGGGCCGAGATGGTCCGGCAGGTGGCCGGGCAGGCCTGGGAGCTCGGGCTGGGCGTGCGGGCGGTCACCGCGAGCCCGCTGCCGGGCCCGTCCGGAAACGTCGAGTACTTCCTCTGGCTGCGCCGGGACGCCCCCGCGCTGGACCCCGCGGAGGCGGACCGGGCCGTCGCCGAGGGCCCCCGATAGGGTGCTTTGCGGGCGTCCGGTCCGTCATGCTGAGTGACGCGGCCGCACCGGGCCGAGGGCGACCCGGCAGGCGTAGGGAGAGGGCAGCGGCATGAGTGAGGAACGTACGGTCTTCCTGATCGCGCACACCGGCCGGGAGGCGGCGCTGCGCAGCGTCGAGGGCCTGGTCCACGGGCTGCTGAAGGCGGGCATCCGGATCAGGCTGCTCGCGGCCGAGGCGGTGGACCTGGATCTGCCGGACGGGGTCGAGCGGGTGGCCGGGGGGCCGGGTGCGGCGGACGGCTGCGAGCTGATCCTGGTCGCGGGCGGGGACGGCACGCTGCTGCGCGGGGCGGAGCTGGCGCGCGAGCACGGGCTGCCGATGCTGGGCATCAACCTGGGCCGGGTGGGCTTCCTCGCCGAGGCCGAACGGGACGATCTCGCGGTGGTGGTCGAGCGGGTGGTGGACGCCGACTACGAGGTCGAGGAGCGGATGACCATCGATGTCATCGTGCGGACCAACGGCGACGCGGTGCACCACGACTGGGCGCTGAACGAGGCGTCGATCGAGAAGGCCTCCCGGGAGCGGATGCTGGAGGTGGTGACCGAGGTCGACGGCCGTCCGGTCTCCAACTTCGGCTGTGACGGGGTGGTCTGCGCGACGCCGACCGGTTCGACGGCGTACGCGTTCTCCGGCGGCGGCCCGGTGGTGTGGCCGGAGGTGGAGGCGCTGCTGATGGTGCCGATCAGCGCGCACGCGCTGTTCGCCCGGCCGCTGGTGACCTCGCCGGACTCGGTGCTGGCGGTGGAGGTGCAGCCGAAGACGCCGCACGGGGTGCTCTGGTGCGACGGGCGGCGCTCGGTGGAACTGCCGGCCGGGGCGCGGGTGGAGGTCCGCCGGGGCCAGACGCCGGTGCGCCTGGCCCGGCTGCACCGGGCGCCGTTCACCGACCGGCTGGTGGCCAAGTTCGCGCTGCCGGTGACGGGTTGGCGCGGGCGCTCGCAGACCCCCTGAGATCCTGACGGTCCCCGAGCCGCCCTGACGCCCAGTCAGACCGCCAGTGGCTGGCTGTCGTCGGTGGCGCTCCACCGGCCGCCGTCGGCCGCCCTGGCGGCGACGGCGACGAGTCGTTCGACGGCGGCGGGGACGGCCGGGGCGGGCACGGTGAGCGGGATCCGGATGTGGTTCTCGAAGGCGCCGTCGGAGCCGAAGCGGTTGCCCGCCGCGATCCGTACTCCGCCGTGTTCGCCGGCCCGGGCGATCGCCGCCCCGGACAGGCCGCCGGTGGCGACCCAGAGGCAGAGCCCGCCGGGCGGTTCGGCGTACGTCCAGCCGGGCAGGCGGGCGGCCAGCCCGGTGGCGAAGGCGGCGGCGGTGGCCCGCAGCCGGTCCCACTGGTGGGCGCGGACGGCCGGGAGCGGTTCGCCCATCAGCTCGGCGGCGATCAGCTGCTCCAGCACCGGGGCCCCGACGTCGCTGTAGACGCGCTCGGTGGCCAGCCGGCGGACCAGCGCGGGGGCCGCCCGCACCCAGCCGATCCGCAGGCCGCCCCAGAGCAGCTTGCCCGCCGAGCCGACGGTGACCACCTGGGCGGCCCGGTCCAGCGCGGCCGTCGGGCGGGGGAATCCGGCCCCTTCGGGCACGCCCCAGCCGAGTTCGGCGGTGGTCTCGTCGACCAGTACCACGGTGCCGGCGGCCCGGGCGGCGGCCAGCAGCTCGCGGCGCTGCTCCTCGCCGGTCAGCGCGCCGGTCGGGTTGTGGAAGTCCGGGATCACGTACGCGACCCTGGGCGCGGCGCCGCGCAGCACCCGGCGCCACTCGGCGAGGTCCCAGCCGGGCTGCTGCCGGGGGCCGCCCGGCCAGGCGTAGGGGACCGGCACCAGGCGGGCGCCGGCGAGCCGCAGCGCCTGGAGGGTGTGCGCGTAGCTGGGCGCCTCGACGGCGACCCGGTCGCCGCGGCCGATCAGCACCCGCTGGGCCAGGTGCAGACCGCCCATCGCGCCGGTGGTGATCAGGATCTGGTCGGGGGTGGTCGGCAGCCCGCGCTCGGTGTAGCGGCGGGCCACCGCCTCGCGCAGGACCGGGACGCCGGTCGGGAAGTGGCCGTGCCCGGCGGCGTACGCGGGCAGCTGTTCGAGGGCCCGGGCGGCCGCCGCGCCGAGGTGGGGCTGCGGGGCGGGCAGGGCGGCGACGCCGAGGTCGAGGGTGCGGCCCTGTTCGTCCGGCGGCACCGGGTGCAGCGCGTCACTGGGCGGCGGGGCGCCCTCGGGCAGGGCCGTCCAGCTGCCGGCGCCGCGACGGCTGCGCAGATAGCCGTCGGTGCGCAGGGTCTCGTACGCGGTGGCGACGGTGGTGCGGCTCAGCTCCAGGGCGGCGGCCAGTTCGCGCTCGGCGGGCAGGCGGGCGCCGACCGGCAGCCGGCCCTCGGAGACCAGCAGCCGGATCTGCCCGGCCAGCGTTCGGTAGGCGGGCCGGCGGGGGGTGGCCGGTTCGGGCAGCCGGGCGGTGCCGAGCAGCCGGGCGAGCGCGGGGGGAGTGACGGTGGTGTGCCAGTCGGCCATGGCTGATCAGTCCACTTGCTTGGAATTGGCCCTGGAGCGGGTCGCTTTGGCCTGCCCATCATGGCAGGGCGGCCGTCAAGTCCGCCACTGCCGGGCCTGTCGCCGGCGGTGCAGCACCACCAGCAGGAGACCCGATGGCCACCACGACCACGCCGACCCCCACGCCCACCGTCCGCCCGGAGCGGACCCCGCCCGCCGTCCGCCTGTTCGGCGACACCCACGCGCTGGGCCGCCGCCTCCCGCAGCTCGCCGTCGGGCTCTCCCTGTACGGCGCCAGCCTGGCGCTGATGCTGCGCTCCGCCCTCGGCCTCGACCCGTGGGACGTCTTCCACCAGGGCCTCCAGCGCACCGTGGGCCTCTCGGTGGGCGCCTGGGTGACCATCTGCGGCGCGGCCGTACTGCTGCTCTGGATCCCGCTGCGCCAGCGGCCCGGGGTCGGCACCGTCGCCAATGTGCTGGTGCTCGGGGTGACGATGGACCTCACCCTGCGGGTGGTCGGCACCCCCGGCGGACTGCCCGGCCGGATCGCGCTGATGACCGCCGGCATCGTGCTCAACGGCCTGGCCACCGGCCTCTACATCGGCGCCCGGCTCGGCCCCGGCCCGCGCGACGGCCTGATGACCGGCCTGCACCGGCGCACCGGCCGCTCGCTGCGGCTGATCCGCACCGGAATCGAACTGACCGTTCTGGCCGCCGGCGTTCTGCTGGGCGGCACCGTCGGCGTCGGCACCGTCGCGTATGCGCTGGCCATCGGCCCGCTCGCGCAGTTCTTCCTGCGCTGGTGCACCGTGCCCACCGCTTCGCGAACCTCCCGGAAGGGATGAACTTGCGGGCGCCAGGTTGCCGCTCGTCGCGCGCCGGGGGTGGAACCTCGTAAGGTCGTCACCGTGTTGGACGAGATGCGGATACGGGATCTTGGGGTCATCGACGATGCGGTGGTCGAACTGGCTCCCGGCTTCACCGCCGTGACCGGTGAGACCGGTGCGGGCAAGACCATGGTGGTGACCAGCCTCGGCCTGCTGCTCGGCGGACGCGCCGACCCGGGCCTGGTGCGCAACGGCACCGGACGCGCGGTCGTGGAGGGCCGCCTCGAACTGCCCGCCGGCTCCCCGGCGGCGGTCCGCGCGGTCGAGGCGGGGGCCGAACTGGACGACGGCGCGCTGCTGATCAGCCGGACCGTCTCCGCCGAGGGCCGGTCCCGGGCGTACGTCGGCGGCCGGGCCGTCCCGGTCGGGCTGCTCGCCGAACTCGGCGAGGACCTGGTAGCCGTCCACGGCCAGACCGACCAGCAGCGCCTGCTCCGCCCGGCGCGCCAGCGCGGCGCGCTGGACCGGTACGCGGGCGAGGCGGTGGCCGGGCCGCTGGCCCGCTACCGCGAGGTCTACCGGCGGCTGCGCGAGGTCGCGGCCACCCTGGAGGAGCTGACCACCCGGGCCCGCGAGCGCGCCCAGGAGGCCGACCTGCTCCGCTTCGGCCTGGACGAGGTCGCCGCCGCCGAACCGGTCGGCGGCGAGGACGGCGAGCTGTCCGCCGAGGCCGAGCGGCTCGGCCACGCCGACGCGCTCTCCTCGGCCGCCACGATGGCCCACGCCGCCCTGGCCGGCGACCCGGCCGACCCGGAGGCGCTGGACGCCGGGACCCTGCTCGCGCAGGCCCGCCGCGCGCTGGAGGCGGTCCGCCACCACGACGAGCGGCTCGCCGCCCTCGCCGACCGGCTGAACGAGGTCGGCTACCTCCTCGCCGACGTGGCCGGCGACCTGGCCGGCTACGCCGACGACCTGGACGCCGACCCGGTCCGGCTGGCCGCCGTCGAGGACCGCCGGGCCGTCCTGGCCCAGCTGCTGCGCAAGTACGGCGGCCCGGAGAACTCCCTCGCCGAGGTGATCGCCTGGGCCGAGGCGGGCGCCGCCCGGCTCGCCGAGCTCGACGGCGACGACGAGCGGATCGACGAGCTCGGCGCCCAGGAGACCGCGCTGCGCGCCGAGTTGGCCGATCTGGCGGCCGAGGTCTCGAACGCCCGGCAGGCCGCCGCCGGCCGCTTCGCCGAGGCCGTCTCGGCCGAGCTCGCCGAACTCGCCATGCCGCACGCCCGGGTGACCTTCGCCGTCGGCTGGGTGGACGACCTGGCCGGGCTCGAGGTCGACGGCCGCACCGTCGCCTACGGCCCGCACGGCGTGGACGAGGTCGAGGTGCTGCTCGCCCCGCACCCCGGCGCCCAGCCCCGCCCGATCGCCAAGGGCGCCTCCGGTGGTGAGCTCTCCCGGGTGATGCTCGCCGTCGAGGTGGTCTTCGCCGGTGCCGACCCCGTCCCCACCTATCTCTTCGACGAGGTGGACGCGGGCGTCGGCGGCAAGGCCGCGGTCGAGATCGGCCGCCGGCTCGCCAAGTTGGCCGAAACCGCCCAGGTCGTGGTGGTCACCCACCTGCCGCAGGTCGCCGCCTTCGCCGACCGGCACCTGGTGGTGGAGAAGACCAACGACGGCACCGTGACCCGCAGCGGTGTCAAGGTGCTGAACGACGAGGAGCGGGTGCGCGAACTCTCCAGGATGCTGGCGGGTCTGGAGGATTCCGAGCTCGGCCGGGCCCACGCCGAGGAGTTGCTCGCCGCGGCCAGGGCCCCGCGCCACCGCTAGCCGTACGGGCGGCGGCCCTACGGACGACGGCGACGCGCCCCTCGGTGGCGCCGACTGTCCAAGAGGGCCGCCGACCTGGCATGGTGGCGGCTGGACACTGGCTTTCCAGTCCCGAGCGCCGTCGGCGGGCAATCCTCGCAGCGCGGCGTGAGTACCTGATCGAGTCGGATGCGAGACGACGTGGACCATTCCGCCGCACGGGCCACCGCGGCCGCCCCCGAGCCGGGGCAGCTGCACGTGGTGCTCGTCCTGGCCGCCAGTACCGGCGGCATCGGTGCGCATGTGCGCTCCCTGGCACAGGGCCTGGTCGCGCACGGAGTGACCGTCACGGTCTGCGCCCCCGCCGGTACGGACGCGCTGTTCGGCTTCTCCCGCACCGGCGCCAGGTTCCACCTGGTCGACATCACCCCCACCGCGGGCGCCCGCAGCGACGCCACCGCGATCGGCGAACTGCGCCGCGCCTTCACCGGCGCCGACGTCGTGCACGCCCACGGCCTGCGCGCCGCCCTCCTCTCCGACCTGGCGCTGCGCACCGCGGGCCGCTTCCCGGGGCTGCGCCCGGAGACCCCGCTGGTGGTCACCTCGCACCACGCGCTGCTGGCCACCGGCATGGAGCGGAGGCTCCAGCGGCTGATGGAGCGTCGGGTGGCACGCGCCGCCGACCTGGTCCTCGGCGCCTCCTCCGACCTGGTCGCCCGGGCCCGTGAACTGGGCGCCACCGACGCCCGGCTCGGCCCGGTGGCCGCCCCGCCGATGCCCGAGGGCCGGCTGGAGCGGGCCGGGGCCAGGGCCGCGCTGCTCGGCGACGGCCCGGACCGCCCGCTGGTGCTGGCGGTCGGCCGGCTCGTCCCGCAGAAGGCCTTCGGGGTGCTGCTGGACGCCTCCCGCGAGCTGTCCGCCCTGGACCCGCGGCCGCTGCTGCTGGTCGCCGGAGACGGCCCGGAGGCCCCCGGGCTGCGCGAGCGGGTGGCCGCCGAGCGGCTGCCGGTCCGGCTGCTCGGCTACCGCACCGATGTACCGGACCTGCTGGCGGCCGCCGACCTGGTGGTGGTCAGCAGCCGCTGGGAGGCCCGCTCCCTGGTGGTCCAGGAGGCGATGCGGGCCGGGGTGCCGGTGGTCGCCACCGCCGTCGGCGGTATCCCCGAACTGGTCGGGGACGCGGCCGTGCTGCTCCCGCCGGGCGACCCGGCCGCCCTCGGCCGGGCGGTGCGCGAGCTGTTGGCGGATCCGGCCCGCCGCGAGCGGCTCGCCGAGGCCGGCCGCCAGCAGGCCCGGACCTGGCCGGACGAGGCCGCCACCGTCGCCCAGGTGCTCAGCACCTACGACGAGCTGGTCCAGCGCAGCGCGTAGGGCCGGTCCGGCGGGCCCTGCCCGGACCGGCCCAGGCTCAGACGGTGGCCTGTTCGGTGCGGTCGGCCGCCCGGCCGTCCGGCTGGGCGGACAGGTAGGCACCGCCGCAGGCCGTCAGCCGCAGCGCGGTGTCGATCAGCGGGACGTGGCTGAACGCCTGCGGGAAGTTGCCGACCTGGCGCTTCTCGCGCGGGTCCCACTCCTCGGCGAGCAGGCCCAGGTCGTTGCGGAGCGACAGCAGCCTGTCGAACAGCTCCCGTGCCTCCTGCACCCGGCCGATCATGGCGAGGTCGTCGGCCAGCCAGAACGAGCAGGCCAGGAAGGCGCCCTCGTGGCCGGAGAGGCCGTCCACGTTCTCGGCGTGGTCACCGCTCGAATCGTCGTGCGTCGGGTAACGGAGCACGAAGCCGTCCTCGGTGGACAGTTCGCGCTGGATGGCCTCGATGGTGCCGATGACCCGCTTGTCGTCCGGCGGGAGGAAGCCGACCTGGGGGATCAGCAGCAGCGAGGCATCCAGCTCCTGGCCGCCGTAGTACTGGGTGAAGGTGTTGCGCTCCGCGTCGTAGCCCTTCTCGCAGACGTCCCGGTGGATGGTCTCGCGCAGCTCGCGCCAGCGCTCCAGGTGGCCGTCGGAGGGCGCGTCCTCGGGGGTCTGTTCCAGCAGCTTGATGGTGCGGTCGACGGCGACCCAGGCCATCACCTTGGAGTGGACGAAGTGGCGGCGCGGGCCGCGCACCTCCCAGATGCCCTCGTCCGGCTCCTGCCAGTGGTCCTCCAGGTACTCGATCAGCCGCAGCTGGAGGTGGTGGGCGTGGTCGTTGCGGACCAGGCCGGTCATGTGGGCGAGGTGCAGGGCCTCGACGACCTCGCCGTAGACGTCGAGCTGGAGCTGGCCGGCCGCGCCGTTGCCGACCCGGACGGGCTGGGAGCCCTCGTAGCCGGGCAGCCAGTCCAGCGAGGACTCGGTCAGCTCGCGCTCGCCGGCGATGCCGTACATGATCTGCAGGTTCTCCGGGTCCCCGGCGACGGCGCGCAGCAGCCACTCGCGCCAGGCCTTGGCCTCGTCCCGGTAGCCGGTGCGCAGCAGTGAGGAGAGGGTGATGGCGGCGTCGCGCAGCCAGGTGTAGCGGTAGTCCCAGTTGCGCTCGCCCCCGATGTCCTCGGGCAGTGAGGTGGTGGGGGCGGCGACGATGCCACCGGTCGGGGCGTAGGTGAGGCCCTTGAGGGTGATCAGCGAGCGGATCACGGCCTCGCGGTAGGGGCCCTGGTAGGTGCACTGGCCGGCCCACTCGTGCCAGAAGTCGGTGGTGGCGTCGAGCATCTCCTCGGCGTCCGGGGCCTTCGGGGCCTCCAGGTGGGAGGCCTGCCAGGTGAGCGCGAAGGCGATCCGCTCACCGGCGGTGACGGTGAAGTCGGCGTAGGTGGTGAGGTCGCGGCCGTAGGTCTCGGCCTCGCCGTCCAGCCACACCGAGTCGGGGCCGGCCACGGCGACGGTGCGGTGGCCGCCGTCGGCCTGCTCGACCCGGTGCACCCAGGGCACGATCCGGCCGTAGCTGAACCGCATCCGCAGCGCCGAGCGCATCCGGACGGTGCCGGAGACGCCCTCGACGATCCGGATCATCTGGGGGACGGAGTCGCGGCCGGCCAGCGGGCGCGGCGGCATGAAGTCGATCACCCGGACGGTGCCGCCCTGGGAGTCCCACTCCTGCTCCAGGACGAGCGAGTCGCCCCGGTAGCGGCGCCGGTCGGCGGGGACGGCCGGCGCGGCGGCGGTGGCCGGGGGCATCCGTAGTCCGCCGGTGCCGGCGAAGCGGACGGGCGGGACGGCCGGTGCGGCGGCCGGGGCGGGTAGGTCGACGGCCATCACCTCGGCCGGCCCGATCCGCCAGAAGCCGTGTTCATCGGTGCCGAGCAGGCCGGCGAACACGGCCGGCGAGTCGAAACGGGGCAGGCAGAGCCAGTCCACTGCTCCGTCCCTGCTGACCAGGGCGGCGGTCTGCATGTCCCCGATGAGTGCGTAGTCCTCGATACGGCCGGCCACGTGGATCTCCAGTTCGCAATGTGGTCACGACGCATCGGCGATCCGAGGAGAGCGAGCGGTCTGCGGGGCCGGGTGGTCACCCCGGGACGTCCGGCCCGCCGGGGGGTGGTGGCGGGCCTTGCTGGAGTGTCCGCGCGGGGCTCGGTCGAGTCCCTGGGTGGGTGGAAGAAGCTGGATTACGGGGAGGTCCGGTCGCGCATCGGGGACCGAGAGGTGTCCTGACCCTCCCACGCCCTCCGCGTGCTCTTGCTGTCGGCGATGCGTCCGTGCAGCTTACGACGGACGAAAGGGGCGAAGCACGCGGACGCCGCCTCGTGTGGCGCCACAATTCGGCGGAAATGCCGTGCATCGCGGTGGCTCGGCACAGGATGGCTCGGAAGGATCACCTCCGGATGACCCGTCCGGAGGGGCCCTGATGGCCCGGGAGAGAGCCCCGGAGTGGCCCGCTTCGGCCGGTGGTGCGACCGGTGTGAAAAGTGCGCCGGGTGGTGCGCCGGTGGTACGCCGCAGGTGCGCTCCCCGGGCGACCCGGGCGGGCCGGAACGCGTCCCGGCCGGGTCACTGTTACCCTGGTATCCCGTGGACCGGTGGGATCAAACGCCCCGGACCAGCCGAACCGACGACCCTCCGAGTGCCGTGCACCACACCGCACTCCCGTCGGCAGGCGACCCGCGAGCCTCCCGCCCACGTCACCTTCGACACGCGACCCACGGGAGCCCCCTCTTGGCACAGCCCCATTCCGGCAAGGCATCGAACGGCCGCGCCGTGACGACCAAGCACCTCTTCGTCACCGGGGGTGTCGCCTCTTCTCTCGGCAAGGGCCTCACCGCCTCCAGCCTGGGCGCACTGCTCAAGGCCCGCGGCCTGCGCGTGACGATGCAGAAGCTCGACCCCTACCTCAACGTGGACCCGGGCACCATGAACCCGTTCCAGCACGGTGAGGTGTTCGTCACCGACGACGGGGCCGAGACCGACCTGGACATCGGTCACTACGAGCGCTTCCTGGACACCAACCTGCACGGCTCGGCGAACGTCACCACCGGCCAGGTGTACTCGACCGTCATCGCCAAGGAGCGCCGCGGCGAGTACCTGGGCGACACCGTCCAGGTCATCCCGCACATCACCAACGAGATCAAGTCCCGGATCCGCCGGATGGCGACCGAGGACGTCGACGTGGTGATCACCGAGGTCGGCGGCACCGTCGGCGACATCGAGTCGCTGCCGTTCCTGGAGGCGGTCCGCCAGGTCCGCCACGAGGTCGGCCGGGACAACGTCTTCTTCGTGCACGTCTCCCTGCTGCCCTACATCGGCCCCTCCGGCGAGCTGAAGACCAAGCCGACCCAGCACTCGGTGGCCGCGCTGCGCAACATCGGCATCCAGCCGGACGCCATCGTGCTGCGCGCCGACCGCGAGGTCCCGCAGGCCATCAAGCGCAAGATCTCGCTGATGTGCGACGTGGACGAGGAGGCCGTGGTCGCGGCCATCGACGCCAAGTCGATCTACGACATCCCCAAGGTGCTGCACGGCGAGGGCCTGGACGCGTACGTGGTGCGCCGTCTCGACCTGCCGTTCCGCGACGTGGACTGGACCACCTGGGACGACCTGCTGCGCCGCGTGCACGAGCCGCAGCACATCGTGAAGGTCGCCCTGGTCGGCAAGTACATCGACCTGCCGGACGCCTACCTGTCGGTGACCGAGGCGCTGCGCGCCGGCGGTTTCGCCAACAACGCCCGGGTCGAGATCAAGTGGGTGACCTCGGACGACTGCACCACGCCCGAGGGCGCGCAGGAGCACCTCGGCGATGTGGACGCGATCTGCATCCCCGGCGGCTTCGGCGACCGCGGCGTGGACGGCAAGGTCTCCGCGATCACCTACGCCCGGGAGAACCGGATCCCGCTGCTCGGCCTCTGCCTCGGTCTGCAGTGCGTGGTCATCGAGGCCGCCCGCAACCTGGCCGGCCTGCCCGAGGCCAACTCCACCGAGTTCGACGCGGCCGCCAAGTACCCGGTCATCTCCACCATGGCCGAGCAGCTGGCGATCGTCGACGGCAAGGGCGACCTGGGCGGCACCATGCGTCTGGGCCTGTACCCGGCCAAGCTCGCGGAGGGCTCGATCGTCCGTGAGGTGTACGGCGGCGAGCAGTACGTCGAGGAGCGCCACCGCCACCGCTACGAGGTCAACAACGCCTACCGCGCGGACCTGGAGAAGACCGGCCTGGTCTTCTCGGGCCTCTCGCCCAAGGGCGACCTGGTCGAGTACGTCGAGTACCCGCGCGAGGTGCACCCCTACCTGGTGGCCACCCAGGCCCACCCGGAGCTGAAGTCCCGCCCGACCCGCCCGCACCCGCTCTTCGCGGGGCTGGTGAAGGCCGCCATCGAGATCAAGACGGCCGCGAAGTAGCGCACGCGCAGTAGCGCAGTAGTTCCGAGGTGTTTCACCGGACGGCGGCCCCGCGATTCCTGCGGGGCCGCCGTTCGGCGTTAGATTGTGTCGTACTGACGAAAAGGGGAGACCGATGGACGACCAGCAGCAGCCGCGGATCCGCGATGTGGCCGAGGAGTGGGAGGTCCGGGCCAGCGGGACGCCGTTCCAGGGCCGGGTCACCGGGGTGCGCACCGACGAGGTCCGGATGCCCGACGGCAGCTGGGCCCGCCGCGACTACCAGACCCACCCCGGCTCGGTCTCCGTCCTCGCCCTGGACGACCGGCAGCGGGTGCTGATCCTGCGCCAGTACCGCCACCCCGTCCGCCAGCGCCTCTGGGAGCTGCCGGCCGGCCTGCTGGACGTCCCCGGCGAGAACCCGCTGCACGCCGCGCAGCGGGAGCTGTACGAGGAGGCGCACTGCGCGGCCGGCAGCTGGCGGGTGCTGGTCGACTTCTACACCTCGCCCGGCGGCACCGACGAGGCGGTGCGGCTCTTCCTGGCCACCGACCTCTCCGAGGCCGAGGGCAAGCGCTACGAGGCGCACGGGGAGGAGCTGGAGATCGAGGTCGCCCGGGTGCCGGTCGCCGAGCTGATCCGGCTGATCCAGGCCGGCGAGCTGCACAACCCCACGCTGATCACCGGCACCCTCGCCGTGCACGCCGCGCTCACCGGCCCCGGCGGGCTGGACACGCTGCGCCCGGCCGACTCGCCGTGGCCGGCCCGGCCGTTCCGGGCATGAGCGGACGGCTTTCGCACGCCCAGTTGATCCGCCGGGGTGATTTACCGGTTCGTACGACCGGATGGCACCTCAGCTGAGCCGGACGCTCGAACTACGCTTCGCAGACAGGGCGCCCGTCCCGGGCCGCCTTCGCTGAGCGCTGGGTGACGTCGGGAGTGGCACGGGTGGCGAGGAAGACGGCGACGATGGACGCGGGGCCCGGCGCGCCCGCCGAGGGGGCCCCCTCGCTGCACCGGCTGCCCGCCGGGCCCGCGCTGTTCGTCGGCCGGCGGGCCGAACTGGCCGCGCTGCGGGCCGCCGCCGCCCGCCCGGCGGAGGGCCGCAGCACCGTCCTGGTGCTGGCCGGCCGCCCCGGCTCCGGTCGTACCACCCTGGCCGTCCGGTTCGCCGTCACCGTCGCCGCCGACTACCCCGACGGCGTGCTGTTCGCCCGGCTGTCCGCGCCCGACGGCGGCCGGGTGCCGCCCGCCCGGGCCGCCCGCCGGCTGCTGGAGCAACTGGGCGCGGACGTCGCCGCCGTCCCGCTGCCCGGCGCCGCCGCGGACGGCCGGGACGAACCGGCCTGTGTCGCGCTGCGCGAGGCGCTGGCCGGGCGGCGGGTCCTGCTGCTGCTGGACGACGTGCGGGACGCCGGACAGCTGTGGCCGCTGCTCGCCGACGAGCCCGGCTGCCTGGTCCTCGCCACCACGGCGGGACCGCTCACCGGCATCGAGGACATCGACCCGGTGATCCTCGGCGGCCTCGACCGGCAGGCCTCCGGCGAGCTGCTCGGTGACCTGGTCGGCGGCACCCGGATCGGCTGCGACCCGGTCGGCGGGGTCGATCTCGCCGAGACCTGTGGCTCCCGGCCGGCCGCGCTGCGGCTGATGGCCGGATGGCTGCGGGGCAACCCCGAGGCGGCCGTCACGGACGCGGCGCAGGAGCTGGCCAGGGTGGTGGGGGAGGAGGACCCGAAGGCGGACCGGTCGGCGGACCGGCAGCCGGACGCGCGGTCGGATCCGCGGTCCGAGGTGGAGCCGGAGAAGAAGACGGAGCAGCGGCCCGAGCGGGCCGGGCGGTCGGTGACCGGGGTCAAGGGCGGCCGACGGGCAGCGGCCGACGGGCGGGCCGGCCGGGGAAGGCGGACGGAGGCCAGGGGCGGCGGGAGCGGTGGCGGTCACGGTGCCGGGCAGGCCGTGGGGAGCTCCGCCGGGAAGACGGCCGCGCCGGAGACCGCCGCGCCGCCCGCAGCGGCCCCGGCGGCCGGCCCGGCGGACTGGGTGAAGCCGGGCCCGGAGCCCGCCGAGCCCGTTCCCGTCCCCGACAACGACCCGCTGATCGGCGCGTTCACCCTGCTGTACGCGACGCTGCCGGCCGCCCAGGCGCGGCTCCTGCGCGCGCTCACCCTCGCGCCCGCCCAGACCGCCGACCTGCGGACCGCCTCCGCCCTGGTGGGCTGCCCGGCTCCGGAGGCGGCCGCGATGCTGGCCGCGCTGGCCGAGCTGGAACTGCTCGGCGAGGAGCCGCCCGCCGCCGACGGAACCCCCCGCTACCGGGTGCCCGGCCGGCTCCACCCCCGGCTGGTCCGGCTGCGCGAGCGGGAGGACCGGCCCGCCGAGATCGAGCTGGCCCGGGCCCGGCTGCTGGAGCGGCTCGTCCGGCTCACCGACTCCGCCCGCGCGCTGCTCGACCCGGCCGGCGGTCCCGGCCCCGACCCGCTGCCCGGCCCGTTGCGGCTGCGCTCCGCCGACCACGCCCGGCAGTGGCTGCTCGGCGAGCGGGACCAACTGCTCGGTGCCGTCGCCGACGCGATCGGCCAGGGCGACCTGGACGGCTCGGCCGGCCGACTGGTCACCGCCCTGCTGCGGGCCCTGCCGCTGACCGAAGGCGCCGCGCCCGCCGACCTCTACCAGCTGCACGAACTGGTGCTGACGGTGGCCGAGCGGCACGGCAAGGCCCGGCGGGCGGCTGCCGCGCTGCTCAACCTGGGCGACCTGCAGGCCGCGGCCGGCTGCTGGGAGCGGGCCGTCACCCATTACCGGGCCGCCCTGGAGCACGCCAGGGCGGCCGATGACGAGGCCGCCTGCGCCCGGGCCCTGGAGGGCGCGGCCGGCTGTCACCGGGCGCTCGGCGACGCGGTGCGGGCGGCGGACTGGTACGGCCGGGCGCTCGGCCTGCGGCAGTCGATGGGGGACCAGCCCGCCGAGGCCAGACTGCTCGCCCGGGTGGCCGAGGCACACACCGCGCAGCGCCGTTTCGAGGAGGCCGAGCGGGAGTACCGGGCCTCGCTCGTGGTGCTGCGCAGGCTGGGCGACGAGCGCGGCCGGGCGGCCGTCGGTGCCGCCCTGGCGGACCTGCGGGAACGCTTCGACAGCGGGTGGTAGCCGGAGCTTCGGGAGTATTGTCGAATATGCCCGGTTGAGGTGCATTTGGCGGGAAGATCACTGGGGAAGCCTACGAACCTGCCAATGTGTCCGGCAGATTTATTCACTTTGGAAGGCTGACACGCCGCCTGGGCTTCATTACACTCGAACTCAGCGCGCAGAAGTCTGTGCCCCGGTGTCGTCCGGCGGCTTCCCCCTATGCGCGTCGCCCGCCGGTCTTCTCCGGTAGGGACCCCCATGGCAAGAGGACGTGTTTAGCCGTGAAGGTCGGCATCCCCCGCGAGGTCAAGAACCACGAGTACCGCGTGGCCATCACGCCCGCCGGCGTGCATGAGCTGGTCCGCAACGGACACGAGGTCTACGTCGAGGACAACGCCGGTGTCGGCTCCTCGATCCCCAACGAGGAGTACGTGGCCGCCGGTGCCACCATCCTCCCCACCGCCGACGAGGTGTGGGCCACCGCCGACCTGCTGCTGAAGGTCAAGGAGCCCATCGCCGAGGAGTACCACCGTCTGCGCAAGGGCCAGACCGTCTTCACGTACCTGCACCTGGCGGCCGACCGCGCCGGTACCGACGCGCTGATCGCCTCCGGCACCACCGCCATCGCGTACGAGACCGTGCAGCTCGCCAACGGCGCCCTGCCGCTGCTCGCCCCGATGTCCGAGGTCGCGGGCCGGCTGGCCCCGCAGGTCGGCTCGTACCACCTGATGCGCCCGGCCGGCGGCCGCGGCGTGCTGCCCGGCGGCGTGCCCGGCACCCACCCGGCGAAGGCCGTCGTCATCGGCGGTGGCGTCTCCGGCTGGCACGCGGCCACCATCGCCATCGGCATGGGCTACGAGGTGACCCTGCTCGACCGCGACATCAACAAGCTGCGCGAGGCCGACAAGGTCTTCGGCACCAAGATCAAGGCCATCGCCTCCAACGCCTTCGAGCTGGAGAAGGCCGTGCTGGAGGCCGACCTGGTGATCGGCGCCGTGCTGATCCCGGGCGCCAAGGCCCCGAAGCTCGTCACCAACGAGCTGGTCTCCCGCATGAAGCCGGGCTCCGTGCTCGTCGACATCGCCATCGACCAGGGCGGCTGCTTCGAGGACTCGCACGCCACCACGCACGCCGACCCGACCTTCAAGGTCCACAACTCGGTCTTCTACTGCGTGGCGAACATGCCGGGCGCCGTCCCGAACACCTCCACCTACGCGCTGACCAACGCCACGCTGCCCTACATCGTGGAGCTGGCCAACCGTGGCTGGAAGGAGGCGCTGCGCCGTGACCCGGCCCTGGCCAAGGGTCTGAACGTGCACGAGGGCCAGATCACCTTCGGCGCCGTCGCCGAGGCCTTCGGCCTGGAGTCCGTCTCCCTGGAGACCGTGCTCGCCTGATCGTCTCACCCCGGCCCGGGGCGGTGCGTGCCCTCGTCGGCGCCCCGCTCCGGACCGGGCCGCCCCCGCGGGGCGGCCCGTTGGCCCCCGACCCGCTCCCCTCGGGCCGGGGGCTTCGCCGTGCCCGCGAACGGACGGTGGCCCGGGTGGGTCGCTCTGTCGTCAATTTCTGTGGGTCACGTCACCCGCCCCCGGAAACGTTAGAGTCAGGGGCCCGCCCATCCCTTGACAGAGGGTTGCCCGATAGTCGACACATCCGGCCCACTACCGTGGATTGTGTTGCTGCGAACGCCTTGAACGGCCTAGAGTCGCAAACCGTCGGCATGCTGCCACGCTGACGAATCGACATAGAGTCCTGGATGCCCAAGGAGGTAAGACGACTTGTGAATGAGTCGACATTTGCTCCCGGGGGTGGTCAGCCAGGACTGGCGGAGCACGCCGCCGGACTGCCGAGTGAGGAGCCCGGGGCCCGGCAGGCCACCGTGGGCTCGGCCGAGGTCGGCTCGGTCGCTCTCCGTACTTTCGAAGCACGCCAGACCACAGCACAGGTGACCACGGTGACCGACTACGACGCCGATCTGCCGGCCCACGGCCTGGCCTACGGCGAGTTCGCCTACGGCGCCTACGACGACCCGGACGCCGAGTACGAGCCGGACCCGGAGTACGCCGCCACGCTGGCCCCCGACGCCGCGCGCCAGCGCCGCGAGCGGGTCGGCCCGACCGGCCGGCCGCTGCCGTACTTCCCGATCCCCGCGCCGGTCGCCGAGCACGGCCCCGCGCAGATCATCGCGATGTGCAACCAGAAGGGCGGCGTCGGCAAGACCACGTCGACCATCAACCTGGGCGCCGCGCTGGCCGAGTACGGCCGCCGGGTGCTGCTCGTCGACTTCGACCCGCAGGGCGCGCTCTCGGTCGGCCTCGGCGTCAACCCGATGGAGCTCGACGTCACCGTCTACAACCTGCTCATGGAGCGCGGGCTGACGGCCGATGAGGTGCTGCTCAAGACGGCCGTGCCGGGCATGGACCTGCTGCCGTCCAACATCGACCTCTCCGCCGCCGAGGTGCAGCTGGTCAGCGAGGTGGCCCGGGAGTCCGCGCTGGCGCGCGCCCTGAAGCCGCTGCTGCCCGACTACGACTACGTCATCATCGACTGCCAGCCCTCGCTGGGCCTGTTGACGGTCAATGCGCTGACGGCCGCTCACAGCGTGATCGTCCCGCTGGAGTGCGAGTTCTTCGCCCTGCGCGGTGTCGCGCTGCTCACCGAGACCATCGAGAAGGTCTGCGAGCGGCTCAACCCCGAGCTGCGCCTGGACGGCATCCTGGCCACCATGTACGACTCGCGCACCGTGCACAGCCGTGAGGTGCTGGCGCGGGTCGTCGAGGCGTTCGGCGACCACGTCTTCCACACCGTCATCGGGCGGACCGTGCGCTTCCCGGAGACCACCGTCGCCGGCGAGCCGATCACGACGTACGCGACCAACTCGGTCGGTGCCGCCGCCTACCGCCAGCTCGCCAGGGAGGTGCTCGACCGGTGCCGCCCCGCCGAGTGAGTCTCCCGGGTGCCGACGAGCTGTTCCGGACCACCGGCGGGATGGCGCTGTCGCCGTCCCTCGCGCCGCGTCCGGCCGCCGAGGCGCCCAGACCGGAGACCGCGCGGGCCGTCAACGGTACGGACGGTGCCGAGGGCGCCGAGGGCACCGGCGAGGCCGGGCAGCCGCACGAGTACCAGCAGCAGCCGGCCGCGGCCGGAAACCGGGCCGGGACCGCCGGGCCGGGGGCCGTGGTGCCGGCGCCTTCGCAGCCGGCCGGTGCGCAGACCGCGCCGGGCGGCCGGACCACCGCCGCCCCGGCGCAGCGCCAGCACGCCGGTGCCGCCGAGGAGCAGGCCGGGACCGCCGGGCGCTCCCGGGCACGCGGCCGTGCCCCGCGCCGCCCCACCGGGCGGGAACGGCACGACGAGAAGATCACCGTGTACGTGTCCGCGGAGGAGCTCATGGATCTTGAGCACACCCGTCTGGTCCTGCGCGGCGAGCACGGCCTGGCCGTGGACCGCGGCCGGATCGTCCGGGAGGCCATCGCGGTGGTGCTGGCGGACCTGGAGCAGCGCGGTGAGGCCAGCATCCTGGTACGGCGGCTGCGCGGCCGCTGAGCGGCGTCCGAGGGGCGTCCGGGGGGTGCCGGACGGCGCGCCGGGCGGGATCGAGCGGCGCGGGCCCGGGCCGGCCGGGCGCGTCCTGTGCATCGCGCGCGGCGTGTCGGCGGCACCGGCGGGGGGCGGGCGGCCCGGCCGGGTGAAGATGGACCGTCATGCCGAGCACCGCCGAACCGCCCGCCGCCGCTGGGACCTCCGTCGCCGTGGGGACCGCCGCCGCCGATGAGCCGCAGGGCGGCTTCCGGGTGCGGCTGGAGAACTTCGAAGGCCCCTTCGACCTGCTGCTGAGCCTGATCACCAAGCACCGGCTGGACGTCACCGAGGTGGCGCTGGCCACCGTCACCGACGAGTTCATGACGCACATCCGCGCCATGGGCCCGGACTGGGACCTGGACGCCGCGACCGAGTTCCTGGTGGTCGCCGCCACCCTGCTCGACCTCAAGGCCGCCCGGCTGCTGCCCGCCGCCGAGGTCGAGGACGAGGAGGACCTCGCCCTGCTGGAGGCCCGCGACCTGCTCTTCGCCCGCCTGCTGCAGTACCGGGCGTACAAGCGGGCGGCGGCCGTGTTCGGCGAGCGCTGGGCGGCCGAACTGCTCCGACACCCCAGGACCGCCGGCCTGGAGCCCCGGCACGCGGCGCTGCTGCCCGAGGTGGTGATCACCATCGGCACCGAGCGGTTCGCGCAACTGGCGGCCAGGGCGATGACGCCCAGGCCCGAGCCGGTGGTCTACGTGGACCACATCCACACCCCGCCGGTCAGCGTGCGCGAGCAGGCGGGGCTGGTGGCCGGGCTGCTCGGCGAACTCGGGGAGGCGTCGTTCCAGCAGCTGGTCGCGGACGCGCCGGACACCCTGGTGGTGGTCGCCCGTTTCCTGGCGCTGCTGGAGCTGTACCGGGAGCGGGTGCTCGCCTTCGAGCAGCCGGAGGCGCTGGGCGAGCTGCTGGTGCGGTGGGTGGCCGAGGCGGACCGGGGCGAGGTCGAGGTGACGGACGAGTTCGACCGGCCGGCGGGCGAGCGGAAGGAGGACGGGCGCTGATGGACGGCGGTCTGGAGAGCGGGGGCGTGGAGAACGGGGGCCCGGAGGCCGGCGTTCAGGAGGCCGGGGCTTCGGAAGGGGGCGGGCGGCCGGCGCGGCGGCCGCTCGGCCTGCCGGGGCGGCCGCGGGCCGAGGAGTGGCTGGAACCGGCCCCGCTGCCGGTGGTGCCCGGGCCCTCGGCCGCCCCGGCCGTCGGACCCGGGGTACGCACACCGGAGGCGGCGGGCCGGGTCGTGCACCAGAAGTCGGCCCCGCCGACTTTCTGTGACGGCGGTGACGGTCGTGACGGCGGCGGCACGGGGGAGGGTTTCGGACTCAAGGCCGAGCTGGAGGCGATCCTGATGGTCGTGGACGAGCCGACCGGGGAGGCCCACCTGGCGTCCGTCCTGGAACGGCCCCGGGCCGAGGTGGCGGCGGTGCTGCGCGAGCTGGCGGCCGAATACACCGCCCAGGGCCGGGGCTTCGACCTGCGCCTGGTGGCCGGCGGCTGGCGGTTCTACACCCGGGCCGAGTGCGCGCCCGCCGTGGACCGCTTCGTCCTGGACGGCCGGCAGGCCCGGCTGACCCAGGCCGCGCTGGAGACTCTGGCGGTCGTCGCCTACCGTCAGCCGGTGTCCAGATCGCGGGTCTCCGCCGTCCGCGGTGTGAACTGTGACGGCGTGATGCGTACCCTGGTACAGCGAGGACTGGTGGAAGAGGCCGGATCCGAGCCCGAAACAGGTGCGATCCTGTATCGGACGACGAACTACTTCCTGGAACGGATGGGGCTCCGCGGCCTGGACGAGCTGCCGGAGCTCGCTCCCTTCCTGCCCGAGGTCGACGACGTGGAAGCGGAGTCCCTGGAGGGCACGATGATCGCGGAGGCGGTCGCCGCCGCGCAGGCCGCGGACGGCAGAGGCGAGGCCGATCGGGCTGCGCCTGATCGGCAGGGGGCGGTGAGGTCGGCCGAAACGACCGCACATCCCAGACGGAACGACGTACGGACACTTTGATGCGTAGCAGTGGCAACGGCAGGAACAGCAGTGGCGGCGGAAGCGGCCGCGGCGGACAGGGCGGGGGCCGGGGCGGCGGCTCCCACGGGGGCGGCTCCGGCCGCGGCGGCTCGGGCTCGTACGGCGGTGGCTCGGGCTCCTCGCGGGGCGGCTCCGGCTCGTACGGCGGTGGCTCGCGTGACGGGTCCGGCTCGTACGGTGGCGGTTCGGGCTCCTCGCGGGGTGGCTCGGGTTCGTACGGCGGCGGCTCCGGTTCGCGGGGCGGATCGGGTTCGTACGGCGGTGGTTCGGGCTCCTCGCGCGGTGGCTCGGGTTCGTACGGCGGTGGCTCGGGCTCCTCGCGGGGCGGCTCCGGCTCGTACGGTGGCGGCTCGCGGGGTGGCTCGGGTTCGTACGGCGGCGGCTCCGGTTCGCGCGGTGGCTCCGGCTCGTACGGGCGGGACGACCGGCGCGACAGCCGTCGGGACGACCGGCGCGACGACCGCCGGTACCCCGACCGCCCGCTGCGGCCCGAGGAGCGGCGCTACGACCGCCCCGAGTACGGCGGCGGCCCCAACGCCACCCCCGCGCGCGGCGGTTTCACCGGGCGACGCCCCGGCCCGGCCCCGCGCCCGCGCCGCGAGGGCCAGGGTGCCCCGGGCGACCCGCGCCGCCAGCCCCAGCGCTCCCGCGAGCTCCAGGCCAAGATCGAGGACGCCGTCCTCGCCCGGCACGACAAGCCGGCCGTGAAGCTGCCCAAGACCTTCGGCGAGCCCGAGGGCGAGCGGCTGCAGAAGGTGCTGGCCCGGGCCGGCATCGGCAGCCGTCGGGCCTGTGAGGAGCTGATCGAGCAGGGCCGGGTCGAGGTCAACGGCAAGCTCGTGACCGAGCAGGGCAAGCGGGTCGACCCGCAGAAGGACGAGATCAAGGTGGACGGCCTGACCGTCGCCACCCAGTCCTACCTGTTCTTCGCGCTCAACAAGCCGGCCGGCGTGGTCTCCACCATGGAGGACCCGGACGGCCGCCAGTGCCTCGGCGACTACGTGACCAACCGGGAGACCCGCCTCTTCCACGTCGGCCGCCTGGACACCGAGACCGAGGGCATCATCCTGCTCACCAACCACGGCGAGCTGGCCCACCGCCTCACCCACCCCCGGTACGGCGTGACCAAGACCTACCTGGCCGCCATCCAGGGCCCGATCCCGCGTGACCTGGGCAAGCAGCTCGCCCAGGGCGTCGAGCTGGAGGACGGCTTCGCCCGCGCCGACAGCTTCAAGGTGATCTCCAACGTCGGCAAGAACTACCTGGTCGAGGTGACCCTGCACGAGGGTCGCAAGCACATCGTCCGCCGGATGCTGGCCGAGGTCGGCTTCCCGGTCGAGAAGCTGGTGCGCACCCACTTCGGCCCGATCGCGCTGGGCGACCAGAAGTCGGGCTGGCTGCGCCGGCTGACCAACCCCGAGGTCGGCCAGCTGATGCACGAGGTCGGCCTGTAGGGCCACCCGCCCGCCGGATCGTGAGGGTCCCCCGCCACTCGGCGGGGGGCCCTCACGCCGTTCGGCGGGGTCCCGCTGTGAACCCGACCGCACCGCCGGTCACCGCCTTGTCAGCGTGATGATCCGTGGCCGAGGATTGCCACCTGACCACGACCCGCCGAGTGGCGGGACTGCGCCATCCGCGGCGCGGGTGCGAGGCGAACGGGGGAGCGGCGTCGTGTCCGATGCACCACTCAGCGCACTGGGACTGGCCGCGCCGGACGGACAGGTCTACGCGGCGCTGGTGGCCAATCCGCAGTCGACGGCGGAGGACCTGGCCGGCGCCTGCGGCCTGACGCTCCAGCAGAGCGTCCGCGCACTGGACCGGCTGGCGCAGCAGGGCATGGCGACCCGGGCACCGGTGGACCGCCACCGCTTCCTGCCGGTGGCCCCCGACGTAGCGATAGGCACCCTGATCGGCCACCGCGAGTCCGAACTGCGCCACGCCCGGGCCGAGATGCACCGTCTGATGGACGCCTTCCGGGAGGCCTCGCGCTACACCGACCCGGCGCACTCGGTCGAGGTGCTGACCGGTGGCGAGGCGATCGCGCAGCGGCTGGAGCACATCACGGAGACCAGCCAGTACCAGGTCCGCGGCTTCGACTGCCCCCCGTACATCCAGGACCCGGTGGCCGGCATCCCGTTGCAGCGCCAGCGGATGACCGAGGGGCTGCGGTTCCGGACGATCTACGACCGGGAGGCGGTGGCCTGGCCGGGCCGGCTGGAGAAGAACATCCTGGCCGGTGTCGCGGACGGCGAGGAGGCGAGGGTCCGGCCGGTCCTGCCGATGAAGATGGTCATCTCGGACGACCGGATGGCGATCATCCCGATCAGCGTCGGCGACAGCGTCCTCGACGCCGCCTATGTGATCCACCCCTCCGCGCTGCTCCAGGCGCTGGACACGCTCTTCGAGGCGGAGTGGGAGCGTGCGGTGCAGCTCCAGGCGGCGATCGGCGCCGACGAGGGGGCGCTGGAGCCGGAGGCCGACCACCGCAAGCTGCTCGGCCTGCTGGCGGCCGGCCTCACCGACGAGTCGATCGCCCGCTCGCTCGGCTGGAGCGCCCGGACCACCCAGCGCCGGCTGCAGAGCCTGATGCGCGCGCTGGGCGCCACCACCCGCTTCCAGGCGGGCATGGCGGCCCGGGAGCGGGGCTGGCTGTAGGGCGCGTCCAGACGGGGCCGGGGCGGCGGGGCTCAGCTCCAGGGGGTGAGGCTCTCCCAGCGGCCGTCCGGGCCGCGTTCGACCTTCTCCAGGCCGACCACGGCGGTCCGGTTCAGCCGTCCGTAGATGTGCGGGAACAGCACGCCTGGGGTGGCCCCTGGCGGCGGTGCGCCGTGCGGGGCCTCCCACCTGACCATCGGTTCCACCAGCGACTCCTCGATCAGCAGCACCATCAGCGGACCGGGGGTGTCGGCGAAGAAGGCGTTGGCCACCGCGAGTGCCGTCTGCTCGTCCGCCGAGCAGTGGATGAACCCGTCGGTGAGCAGCGAGGCGGTGGCGTACGGCCGGCCGGGGTCGGTCAGCCAGTCGTCCAGGGGGGCGAGGTGCAGGATCATGTACCTGTTCTACCTGAACGCCCGTCACGGCGGGGGTTCGCGCGGGGTGTCACAGGCCCGCCACCCTGGCGGTCGCCGACACCTCGTACACCAGCGTGACCGTCCGCCGCGCGCCCGGGCCGAGCGGCAGGTCCCAGCGGACGATGCCGTCGGCGTCGAAGGCGTCCGGCGGGGGGGAGCAGTCCTCCTTGCGCAGCCGCACCTCCACCGCCGACACCTCGGAGACCGGCACCCGCTCGCGCACCGCGACCAGCTGTTCGTCGCGCTCCTCCGGCCCGGAGAAGCGTGAGATGTGCAGCCGTACCGTCCGGGTGGTCACCGAACGCTGGGAGAGGCCCGTGGTGGCCTGCCGCTCCTCGGTCTCGCGGACCACCCGGTAGCCGTCCGAACTGCCGAACGCCAGCTCGGCGTCGGCGCCCGCCGCCGTGAAGGGCAGCTCGCCCCGGCCGGTGAAGCCGCTGCCGCGGACCAGCTCCACCGGTCCGGCGAGCAGCGCGTGCCCGGCCGCGTTGCGGAACCGGACCACCTGGGTGACCAGCGGAGACAGCTCCGGCGCGCACGCGTACTCGCTGCTCGCCGGCACCGTGAAGCCGCTCAGCGGCACCCGGTGCGCCCGGCCGTCGGAGGGGACGGTGGCCGGTGCGGGCGCGCGCAGCACCCGGACCTCGCCGCCGTCGTCCACGCCCGGCACCGTCTCGGACGGGCCGAGGGCGCCGACCGCCTCCTCGCGCAGCTCGACCGCGACGGTGCGCCGCTCCTCGGCGCCGCGCTCGCGCAGCGTCAGCACGTCCTCGGCGAGCGCGGGCGGCTGGGTGGCCAGCGCGGAGCGGGCGGTGGAGAGGGTGAGCCGGACGCCCGTCCAGTCCTCGCCGGTGCGCTGCCAGACCACCGCCTCCGACTCCAGGTGCAGACCGCCGTCGGCCAGGGCGGCCCGGTAGGACGGCCGCCAGAGGGCGCACGGCACCAGGTGGCTGACGGTCAGCCGGACCGGGCCCGCGGCCCGCGCCTCGACGGTGAGTTCGAGGTGGGCGACTAGGTCGGCCGGCTCCTCCTCGGCCTCGTCGAGCGCGATCCGGGCCAGGGACCGCTCCTCCTCCAGCTCGCGCAGCCGGGAGCGGGTGGCGCGCAGTTCCTCGCCGTAGCGCTCGCGCTCGGCGTCCACCCGGTCCAGCTCGCGCGCCCAGCGGGCCCGCTCGACCTCGCCGGCGCCGGCGCCCTCGCCGATCTCGCGCAGCAGGTCCGCGCTGAGCTGGGCGAGCAGGGCCAGCCGGGCCTCCAGCCGGTCGTGCGACCGGTCCTCGTGGCGGGCCCGTTCGTCGAGCTCGTGGACGCGCCGGCGCAGCTCGGAGTCGCCCGGGCCCGGCGGCAGCGGGGCGTGCGGGGTCCAGGCACGCACGACGCGGGCGTCCAGCACCCGGGCGCCGCCACCGGCTCCGGTGAACCCGGCCGGTCCGGTGGCCTCGGCGCGCAGGGTGCGGTCGACCGTGAGCGCGGTGACCGGGCCGAGGCGCAGCCGCTGCACACCGGCGGCGAGTTCGACGGTGGCGGTGCGCTCGACCTGGCTGCGGTCCTCCAGACAGGTGACAGCGGTGACGGGGAGGGGGATCGTGCTGGTGCTCATCGTTCAGTTCCTCCGGTTTCCGCCGACGATGGCCTTTCCGGCCGGGATTCTGATCTGGTAGCCGCCGTCGAGCTCGGCCCGGCCGCCCGGCGGCAGCTCGACCCGCCAGAGCCGGGTGCTCGGCGGGCAGTCCGGCGAGGACACCGCCGGCGCGTGCCAGTCGGCCCGCTCCTCGATCCTGATCTCGGCGTCGGACGCGACCGGCACGCGCTCGCGGACCTCCACGGTGACGGTGTGGCCGAGCCGGTTCGCCAGCTCCACGTGCACCCGGTGGTCGAGCACGGTGCTGCTGTTCAGCATGCCCGTGGTGGACTCGCGCAGCTCGGTGCGGCGCGCCACCTCGATGCTCTCGGTGACGCCGGTGCCGAGCCGGCGCAGGCCGCCCGGCGCGAGGGTGGGCAGGGCGGCGGTGAGCAGGAACTCGTCGTCGACGGTGACCTCGACGGGACCGGCCAGGACGGCCCGGTCGGTCCGGTTCGCGATCACCAGCGTGCCGTACACCTTCTCCTCGACGGAGGGGACGGTGACGTACTCGGGGCGGACGCTCACCGGGATCTCGTCGATCGTGACGGTGTGCCAGGTGCCGTCGGACGGGATGTCGGCGGGCGCGGCGGCGTCGAAGCGGTGGTCGAAGGAGCCGGCCGAGACGCGGGGCGGTACGGCGTGGCGGGGGAGCGGGAGGGGCGGCAGGGCGGCGCCGGTCCGCTCGAACGAGGTTCTGGGGGCGGGCGGGCGGAGGATGCCACGGCGGGCGGCGGGTTCGTCGGGGCCGGCCAGGACGAGGGAGGGGTAGTCGAGGAGCGCGGCGTCGGGGGCGGGGGGTGCTTCGGGGGATCCGGGGGTGTCGGCGGTGCTGGTGCTGGTGCTGGTGGCGTTGGTGGATCCGGCGGCTTTGGCGGCGCCGGGGCCGGGGGCCGCGCCGCCCGCCCTGGCCCGGCGGGCGAGGACCGGCGCCGGGGCCGGGCCTCCCGGCTGGGGCAGGGGCGGCGGCGGGGGCGCGCCGTAGCCGGCGAAGCCCGGGGGCGGCGGGAGCGGCTCGTCGGCGGACAGGACGCCTCCGAAGCGGGGCCCGCCGGGAGCGGCCGGGGCGACGGGGGCGGCAGCGGCGACGGGGGCCGCGAGGAACGGGGGTGTGGCGGCCGCGACGGCGAGCGGGCCCCGTCGGCGCGGCTCGGGGCGCGGGCCCGGCGCGTCGTAGCCGGTGAACAGGTCGGCCAGGCCCGCCGGGGGCTCGCGCCAGCCGGAGGGCGGCGGGGCGGGCTGGCTGCGGCCGATCCGCAGCGAGCGCAGCCGGGGCAGGTCGGTGCGCCGTTCCAGGTCGGCGGTGGAGAGGGCGAGGCGCACGCCCGTCCAGTCCTCGCCGGTCTGCTGGGCCACCGAGGCGCGCAGGACCAGCCGTCCGGTGTCGGACCCCTGCCGGTACGACAGGCGGTAGGCGGGCACCCAGCGGGCGGCCGGGACGCCGTACTCCACCTCGATGTGGAGGTCGGTGGTGTTCGCGGTGGTGCTGTCGGCGGTGTCGGCGGGCGTTTCGTCGGGCGTGGTGGGGGTGGTGAGGGTGAGCAGGACGGTCGCGGAGGTCTCCACGGGCCGGGCCGGGTCGGCCGTCGAGGCACGCTCCAGCCGGTCGGTGAGCACCTCGGTGCGGTGCTCGGCGAGTTCGAGCTCCCGGGTGAGCGCCTCGGCCCGCCGGTGCAGCCCGGCCAGCCGCTCGTCGACGAAGTCGGCCAGCTCCAGCCAGGCGTCCGCCGGTGTCCGGCGATGCGGGTCGCCGTGCCGCCGCTGCGGTGGCACGGCGCGCAGCGAGGCCGTCTCGGCGATGGCGGTGAGGACCAGCCGGTGCCGCTCGCGGACGGCGCTCTCGCTCTCCCGGGCATCGTTCAACTCGCGTCGGAGATCAGGGAGTTCGGCGGTCGTGCGGAGCTCTGCGACCGGTTCGAGCCGGGCCTCGGTGACGGCGGTGCCGGGGGGAGCGTCGAGCACCCTGGCCCGCAGCGTACGGCCGTCGAGCACCCGGGGCAGTCCGGTCAGCCGAAGCCGCCCGCCCGGCGGCACGGCCACCCGGGCCCGACGGCGGCAGACCGCGCCGGCCGCGTAGACCACCACCGAGTCGAGCACGGACGGATGGGCCGGGACCGCCGGGCCCGGGTGGTGCCGTCCGTCGCCGGGCCCGTTGTCCTGTCCGGTGTCCGGTCCGTTGTCCCGCCCGTCGCCGTCGTACGGCTTGTCGTCCGTGCTTCGCCGATCGTCCACCCGCCAACCCCTTCGCTTCCGTTCGCGTCGCTCGCGCCGCGCCACCCTCGGGCGGCCAGTCTGCCCCGCCGTGGCACGGGCGGCTCCGGATTTCGCCGTGCGCGGCGTGTGGGAGGACGGGCCCGGCGGTGGGGTGGTTGCGGCGGCGACAAGTGGCCCGTGATGGCCGCAGGGCTCGTGGGGATGCGAGAGGATGGGGCAGCACGTCCAGGCCAGCCCCCCGTGAGGAGAGCCACCCCGCCATGCGCACTGCCGCCGTCGTCGGTACCGGACTCATCGGCACCTCCGCCGCGCTCGCCCTGACCGGCCGCGGGCTGACCGTCCATCTGGAGGACGCCGACCCGGACGCGGCCCGGACCGCCGCCTCGCTCGGCGCCGGCATCACCGAACCCGCCGACGGACCGGTGGACCTGGCGATCATCGCGGTCCCGCCCGCGCTGGTCGGCAGGGTGCTGGCCGACTGCCAGCGCCGGGGCCTGGCCCGCTGCTACACCGATGTCGCCAGCGTCAAGGCCGGCCCGCGGGCCGAGGTGGCCGCGCTCGGCCTCGACACCGTCCACTACATCGGCAGCCATCCGATGGCCGGCCGCGAGCGCTCCGGTCCGCTGGCCGCCCGCGCCGACCTGTTCGAGGGGCGGCCCTGGGTGCTGACCCCCACCGCCGACACCGACACCGAGACGCTCAACGCCGTCCTGGAACTGGTGGCGCTCTGCGGCGCGATGCCGATCGTGATGGACGCCGCCGCGCACGACCGCGCCGTCGCCCTGGTCTCGCACGCCCCGCAGCTGCTCTCCTCGCTGGTCGCCGCCCGGCTGGAGCACGCCGACGAGACGGCCATAAGGCTCTCCGGCCAGGGCGTCCGGGACGTCACCCGGATCGCCGCCTCCAACCCCGGGATGTGGATCGACATCCTCTCCGCCAACGCGGGCGCGGTCGCCGACATCCTGGAGGAGGTCGCCGTCGACCTCGGCGACACCGTCACCGCCCTGCGTGCCCTGGAGGCCGCCGAAGAGGGCGAGCGGCATGCGGGCGCGGCCGGCATCGAGGCCGTGATGCGCCGGGGCAACACCGGTCAGGCCCGCATCCCCGGCAAGCACGGTTCGCCGCCCACCCGCTACGAGACCGTCGCGGTGGTCCTCGGCGACCAGCCCGGCGAGCTGGGCCGCCTCTTCGGCGAGGTCGGCGCGGCCGGGGTCAACATCGAGGACGTCGACATCGAGCACTCCACCGGCCAGCAGGTCGGCTTCGTCCAGCTGTCGGTCGCCCCGGCGGCGGTGAAGCCGCTGACGGTCGCGCTGCGGGCCAGCGGGTGGAGCGTCCGGGACTGAGCGAGGCGCTTCGCCTCCGGGTGGTCGAGGGTCGGGGCGGCCGCGGGCCGAACGCCGGTGGGGGACGGGGAATGATCATCGATGTGCCGCTCGCCGAGGGCGAGCCGGGCGACGTACGCGAGCTGGCCGCCGTCGGCAACGACGGGTTCCTGGCGGCGGTGGTGGGCGGCGGGTTCCGCATCCACCACCGGAGCACGGCGACGCTGCTGGACACCGCGCGCCCTCGGCACGACCCCGCCGAGGGCGAACCGAGCTGGAGCCTGCTGGTGCGGGCGGCCCATCTGGCGTTCGCCGGGCACCTGCCGCTCAGCCTGTCGCCGGACGTGCTCTGGTACGCCGTCGTCCACGAGATCGCCGTGCATCTGCGGCTCAACGCCGAGCAGTACGCCGGGCTGTTCACGAGGACGCCGGGCGAGCGGTCGACCATCACGGTCCGGGACGACAGCCTGCTCGGCCCCGATCCCGACTGGGCCCGTTCGATCCGCCTGGTCCGCGAACCGCTGGAGCAGGCGCTCGGGGCGGAGACCGTGGAGCTGTTCCAGCCGTCCTTCTCCACGACCACACCCGACGACGTGTCGGCCGCGCTGGTCGCGCTGATGGACGTGGTCAGCCCGTACTACGAGTTCCGCTGGGAATCGCTGTGCGGCATCCCGAGCATCCGGCTGGAGGGCACGGCGGAGGACTGGCGGCTGCTGGCGTCGCGGGTGGGCGAGCTGGAGCAGTGGTTCGACGGGCTGCGCCCGTGGTTCGCGGACCTGCGGCCGGTGCTGGACACCATCGCCCGGGCGGCGGCGGGCGAGGTGGACGAGGAGTTCTGGCGCTCGCTGTACACATGGGAGTCGATGTCCGGCGGGGACTTCGTCTCCGGCTGGATCACGGCGTTCTTCGCCCACACCCAGACGCCCGACGGGCCCCGGCCGAGGGAGACCTTCGGCTGGCGCGGTCGGCAGGACCGTCGGCGACGCCGGCGCGTCCGGCCGGACGGCCGGACGGATCGGCCGGTGAGGTTTCTGGAGAACGACTTCCCGTCGCACGTCTCCAAGGTCCCGTTCCAGTGGGAGCGGCCGGGCGGCATTCGTGCCATGGCCTTCGTGGCCGGGATACTCGGAGTGGAGCGGGACGGGGAGTTCGTCCGGCCGAGGCTCGGGCATGCGGTGCTGGAGATGGACCGGGCCGGGGTCTGACGCGGCCGGACCGGGGTCTGGCGCCGGTCCATTAACCTTGAGGGAGACATTCCCAGGTTTCCGGTTCCCGGCTGCCGGTTTCCTTCCGGCTTCCGTCCCGTTGACATGCTTCAGGCTTCAGGCCTTAGAGAGAGGTTCGCCCGTGGACACTGCCGACCGAGCGCACGCCCCGGTCGTCGTCGCCATCGACGGACCCTCCGGCTCCGGCAAGTCGACCGTCTCGCGGGCGGTCGCCGCCAGGCTGGGCCTGAGCTTCCTGGACACCGGCGCCATGTACCGGGCGATGACCTGGTGGATGCTGGCCAACGGCGTCGACGTGGACGACCCGGAGGCCGTGGCCGTCGCCTGCGGCAAGCCGGTGATCGTCTCCGGCACGGACGCGGACGGCCCGACCATCACGGTCGACGGTCGGGACGTCTCCGGCCCGATCCGCGGTCCCGAGGTGACGGCGCAGGTCAGCGCGGTGTCCGCGGTGCCGGCGGTGCGCTCGCGACTGGTCGAGCTGCAGCGCGGCTGCGCCCGGGTCGCCGAGCGCGGCATAGTCACCGAGGGCCGGGACATGGGGACCGTGGTGTTCCCGGATGCCACCGTCAAGATCTTCCTGACCGCCTCGGAGACGGCCCGCGCCGAGCGGCGGGCGGCCGAGCTGCGGGCGAAGGGCGTGGACGAGGCGACCATCACCGCGATGGCCGCCGACCTGGCACGCCGGGACGCGGCCGACTCCTCGCGGAAGACGGCCCCGCTGACCCAGGCCGCGGACGCGGTGCTGGTGGACACCAGCGAGCTCACCCTGGAACAGGTGATCGGCACGATCACCGCGCTGGTGGAGGAGCGGGCCGGGCTGTCCGCGGTCTGAGCAGGGCGTTGGAACGTCCCGGGCGTCGAGTCGTCCCGGGACATGGATCATCCGGGCGTTGGTTCGTCCGGCCGGTGCCGTGGTGGCACCTTCACTGAAGTACTCGCGCTGCCCCGATCGGGCAGGTACGCACGGCGCGCCCCTGGGAAGGGCCGGGCCGGGAAACGGAAAACACGAACATGACCGCAGAGCACTCCACCACCGGCCACGGTGAGCTGGACGCCGCCGAGTACGCCGAGTTCATGGCGCTCGCCGCCGAGGAGGGGTTCGACCCCGAGGACGTCGACGGCCTCGGTGACGCCGACCACGCGCCGCTGCCGGTGCTGGCCGTCGTCGGCCGCCCGAACGTCGGCAAGTCGACCCTGGTGAACCGCATCATCGGACGCCGTGAGGCCGTCGTCGAGGACAAGCCGGGCGTCACCCGGGACCGCGTCAGCTACGAGGCCAGCTGGAACGGCCGCCGCTTCAAGGTCGTCGACACCGGCGGCTGGGAGATCGACGTCCTCGGGATCGACGCCATGGTGGCGGCGCAGGCCGAGCTGGGCATCGAGACCGCCGACGCGGTGCTGTTCGTCGTCGACGCCACCGTCGGTGCCACGGACACCGACGAGGCCCTGATCAAGATCATCCGCCGGGCCGGCAAGCCGACCGTGCTCTGCGCCAACAAGGTCGACGGCCAGTCCACCGAGGCCGAGGCCGCGTACCTCTGGTCGCTCGGTCTGGGCGAGCCGTACGCCGTCTCCGCCCTGCACGGCCGCGGCTCCGGCGACCTGCTCGACGCCGTCATGGCCGCCCTGCCCGAGGCCCCGCCGCAGACCTTCGGCGACGCCGTGCTCGGCGGCCCGCGCCGGGTCGCGCTGATCGGCCGCCCCAACGTGGGCAAGTCCAGCCTGCTCAACAAGGTCGCCGGCGAGGAGCGGGTGGTCGTCAACGAGCTGGCCGGCACCACCCGTGACCCGGTCGACGAGATGATCGAACTCGGCGGCAAGACCTGGAAGTTCGTCGACACGGCCGGTATCCGCCGCCGCGTCCACCTGACCGCCGGCGCCGACTTCTACGCCTCGCTGCGCACCTCCGCCGCGCTGGAGAAGGCCGAGGTCGCGGTCGTCCTGGTCGACGCCAGCGAGACCCTGGCCGAGCAGGACACCCGGATCATCTCGATGGCCGTCGAAGCCGGTCGCGCCGTCGTGATCGCCTACAACAAGTGGGACCAGCTGGACGAGGAGCGCCGCTACTACCTGGAGCGCGAGATCGAGCGCGACCTCGTCCAGGTGCAGTGGGCCCCCCGGGTCAACGTCTCGGCCAAGACCGGCCGGCACATGGAGAAGCTCGTCCCGGCGATCGAGACCGCGCTGGCGGGCTGGGAGACCCGTATCCCGACGGCCCGGCTGAACGCCTTCCTCGGCGAGCTGGTCGCCGCGCACCCGCACCCGATCCGGGGCGGCAAGCAGCCGCGCATCCTGTTCGGCACCCAGGCGGGCACCCGTCCGCCGCGCTTCGTCCTGTTCGCCTCGGGCTTCCTGGAGGCCGGGTACCGCCGGTTCGTCGAGCGCCGGCTGCGTGAGGAGTTCGGCTTCGTCGGGACGCCGATCTCGATCTCGGTCCGGGTGCGGGAGAAGCGCAAGCGCAAGTAGTAAGCAGTCGGTCCGGCCGTGGCTACGGGTACGGCGACGGACGCGGCGCGGTGCGTACCGGTTGTGTGTCGGTGCGCGTCGGAGCCGGTGAGGGCCCCGCCACTTCGGTGGCGGGGCCCTTGTGCGTGCGGGGGTGGGGGGAGGGCGGGGGTCAGTGCTGGTCGCTGCCGCGGCCCGGGGGGAGGGAGAGCAGGTTGCGGTGCCGTCCGCCGGTGCTCTGGCGGGTGGTGGTCTGGGGGGCGGTGTTCTCTCCGGGAGTGGTGGTGCCGTTGTCGGTGCCGGGACCGAGGGCCGGTGCGGGCGCCGGCGGCGGCGCGGGCATCGGGTGCGGGACCGGCCCGAGGTAGCCGGCGGCCACCCAGCCCTGGCCGTTGGTGAAGTGGGAGGCGGGCTGGGCGGGGGGTGCGTCCTGGTGGCCGTTCGGGGTGTGCCGGTTGTTGTGATCGGCGCGACCGCCCTGGTTGGCGTGGTTGGGATGGCCGGCCGGGGCGGTGTGGCCGCCGCTGTCGCCGGTGGGGTCGCCGGGGGCGCCAAGGGGACCGTGTCCGCCGACCGGGTCGCCCTGGCCGCCGTGGTGGGTGTGGCCGGCCGCCCCGGAGCCGTTCTGCTGGCTCGGCATGAACTGGGGAATGCCGGCGGCCTGCCCAGCGTAGGTGTGGAACGCCTGGTGCTGCGGCGGGTACGGGCGAGGGTCGGCGAGTACCGGGTAGCCGTCCCGGACCGCGAAGCCGGCGAACTTCAGGTTCTCCTCGCCGGAGCGGTCGCCCGGCAGCGCCCGGAACAGACGCCGGTACTCGGAGTACAGCTCGTCGTAGATCGGTGTCGCCGAGTGCGGGTGCTCCGCGTCGTACGACGGGCGCATGCCCGGGATCGCGCGGGGAGCACTGGGGGACCGGCGGTGGGATGCGGGGACGTCGTAGCTGTACACGTAGGGGCCAACGAGTGAGAGCGGCAGGGGATGCGGGGTTGCACCGCCCCGGGAGCGCGGTCAGGGCGCCTGGGGCGGTGCGGAGACGCGGGGTGCCGCGGCGTTCGCGCCGTCGGCGCGCGGCACCCCGGCATGCGGGGCGGCGAAGGGGACGGCTCAGGTGCCGGCGAGCGGGAGCGAGGCGGCGACCACCTGGCCCAGCGCCACGGCGCGTTCGAGCGCCTGGCGGAGCAGGTCCTCGCGGGGCTGACGGCCGACCATGCCCGCCGGAACGGCGTACATCGTCACCTCGGCGAGCTGGTTCGCCGCGAACCGCCATGCGTCGGTGACCTGGAGCGGCTGGTGCGCCTGCCACCAGCCGGTGCTGCCGCCGGCGGCAGCGGGCTGGAGAATCGCGTGCAGCTTGCCCATCGCCACCAGCACGGACCAGCCGGGCAGTTGGTCCGGTGTCTTGTCGAGATCGGTGACGAGCTGGAAGCCCGCGTCCTGGAGGAGGTCCAGGAACTCGTCCGTGCCCGAGGTGTTGCCCGGCCGGCCGACCGGCCCGGTCGGCTCGACCACCAACGAGGCGTGGCCGGCGTCGCCGTGCAGGATCAGCCCGCAGGTGATGCCCAGGACGGCGGCCTGGCCCGCCGCGCTGGGCGTGGTGGGGGTGGGGGCCGGGGCGGCGGGGGCCGGGGCGGGTGCGGCGGGGGCCGGAATCGAGGCGGAGGGGGCCGCCGGGGCCGCCGCGGGTGCGTCGGCCTGGGCCTGGCTGATGCTGCGCACCGCGCCGACCAACTGCTCCTCGGAGACCGGCACCACCTGCGAGGGGATGCAGCGGGCGTGGGCGAAGGCGAGCACCGCCGTCTCCTCGCCCACGAACAGCACGGTGCTGGTGGGCTCCTGGAACGAGTCGCCGGGGGTGCGGCAGGAGGTGCACTCGTAGCTGTCGGGGGCGTGGGCGCCGCCGAGTAGGCGGTCGGCCTCGTCGTCGCCGATCTCGGATCGGACCTCGTCGCTGACGTTGAGCATGCGCGGCACTGGGACTCCTCTGTGGGCTGTCGGGCTGTCGGGCTGTCGGGCTGTCGGGCTGTCGGGTACGTCGTGGGCGGGCGTGGGGTGTGCGGTGGGGCGGGTGTGGGGCGGGGTGGGGCTGGGCGGAGTGAGGGGTGCCGGTGGGGCCGGCCTGGGGGTGGACGAAGGGGTGCCTCCGGCCGCCATTACCAACGGACCCCTGTGTCAGGGGTCACGGGTGGCCGGTGAGGGTGACGGGAATTGCCCGGGATTCGACCGCGCCGCGTGGTCGCCTGCTCGCAATGTGTCGATGTCGATGGTGGGAGTGCCGGAATGGAAATGTGGGGTGAGACACGTCCTGGCGATGTTTGATCTAGGAAACGGCGGCCAAATCGGACATTTGGGTCACCATTGCATGGTCGTTACCGCAGGTAACCCATGGCTGAGCTGGGCAGACCGTTGAGTGTTTGGTTTCCGTGACTACCGGCTCGTAGCTTCTTTGGCGGTGCAACGAGCACCACCCGGGTTCACCCCCGACGCACAGCCCGCCGGCTCAGCCCGGCGTCGGCAGTGCCCGCCGATGTGACCGCTCGAACAGGTCCCCGGTGTGTGGCGGGTGGCCAGGGGCGGCGCGGCACGTCCGACACGTGCCCGGCCGCCCGGCGGACGCGGTGAGCGAAATCGGCCCCTTCGAGGGTCTGGTTCCGCATGCCCGCCCGGGGCTGTCGAGAGGAACCTCATGACCTTCCGTAACGAGACCGCCGCTGCCACCCCCTCCACCGTCACCAAGCGCAACCGTGTTCGGATGGCCGTGGTGGCGGGCGCCGCTGTCGCGGCCCTGCCGGTGGCCGGCCTCGTCACGGCCACCTCGGCCTCCGCCGCGTCCGTCTCCACCTGGGACAAGGTCGCCCAGTGCGAGAGCGGTGGCAACTGGGCCATCAACACCGGCAACGGCTTCTACGGCGGTCTGCAGTTCACCTCCAGCACCTGGGCCGCCTTCGGTGGCACCGCGTACGCCTCGCAGGCCCACCTGGCCACCAAGGCGCAGCAGATCTCGGTCGCGGAGAAGGTCCTCGCCTCGCAGGGTCCGGGCGCCTGGCCCGTCTGCTCCGTCAAGGCCGGCCTGACCAAGGGCGGCGCCCCGGCCGCCGTCGACACCTCGGCCGGCTCGACCGCCGCGAAGCCGGCCGCCCCGGCCACCACCCCGGCGCCGAAGCCCGCGCAGGCCCCGAAGGCCACCGAGGCTCCCAAGGCCGCCGCTCCCAAGGCCACCGAGGCTCCCAAGGCCGCCGCCGCGCCGAAGGCCGCCGACTCCGCCCAGTCGTGGAAGTCCGACAACGCCGCGAAGTCCGCCCAGGCGGGCAAGGGCCGGGCCTCGAACAACGCCAAGCCGGTCACCGGTGGCACCTACACCGTCAAGGCGGGCGACACCCTGAGCTCGATCGCCGCCGCCAAGGGCGTCGACTGGCACGCCCTGTACAACGACAACGCCAAGGTCATCGGCGGCAACCCCGACCTCATCCTCCCGGGCCAGACCCTCACCGTCTGATCTCCGGCGCGCGTCGTGGTTCCGTAGGCGCCGTCCTCGGTCCGCGTTGTTCCGACGGCCGCTTCTCCGCTGTGCGGGGGAGCGGCGGTCGGCGTTCCCGGCCGTGTCCGGGGCCGGGTTCCGGGTCGCGTCCCGTACCGGGGAGGGGCAGGTGCCCCGGTTTCACCGGTGCGCGAGGATGGTGGTGTGTCCCAGGGTGAACTCTTCGGCGAGCTCTCCGGCGAGCTGTTCGGTGCGGCTTCCGGCGGTGCTTCCGGTGGTGCTTCCGGAGCGGCCTCCGGCGAGCCTTCCGCGCGAGGGCGGTCCGAGCCCGCGCCCGGCGCCGTGCTCCTCCCCGGATGGCTCGACGCCGACGCCCAGCTCCGGCTGGTCGCCGCCTGCCGGGAGTGGGCCCGCCCGCCGGCCGGGATGCACACCGTCCGGATGCCGACCGGCGGCGTGATGTCCGTGCGGATGGTGAGCCTGGGCTGGCACTGGTACCCCTATGGGTATCGCCGCACCGCCGCCGACGGTACGCCCGTCAAGGCGTTCCCACCCGAACTCGGCGACCTCGCGCACCGGGCGGTCGCCGACGCGTACGGCGGGGAGGGCGAGCACGTTTCGGGCGTCGCGGGTATCGCGGGTGCCGGGGCGTACGAACCGGACATCGCCATCGTCAACCACTACCCGCACGGCGCGAAGATGGGTCTCCACCAGGACCGCGACGAGCGGGCCGACGCGCCGGTCGTCTCGCTGTCACTCGGTGACACCTGTGTCTTCCGGCTCGGCAACACCCGGACCCGCACCCGCCCGTGGACCGACCTGGAACTGCACAGCGGCGACCTGCTGGTCTTCGGCGGTCCGGCCCGCTACGCCTACCACGGCGTGGTCCGCACGCTGCCGGGCACGGCGGATCCGGCGCTCGGTCTCACCGGGCGGCTCAACATCACCATCCGTCAGTCCGGTCTGTTCGACTAGCTGGAGCCGTCCGGGGCTCCGGAGCCCGACCCCGAATCCTTGAGTCTCGAGTGTTCGAGTGCTTGAGTGCTCGAGTGCTCGAACCTCGTTCGAGTGAATCCGTCGAGGGCGCTCCGGTGTGCGGGAATTCCCGGGCCCTCCGGAGAATTCGACTGGGCTGGAGAATTCGATAGAACGGGCGCCGGCAGCCGGACGGAAGATCTCCGTCCGGGCCGGGTGTCCGGAGAGGAACGCACGCATGGGTACCCCCGTCGACGAACTCGTCGAACTGCTGGACCTTGAGCAGATCGAACTGAACATCTTCCGCGGGCGCAGCCCCGAGGAGGCGCTCCAGCGCACGTTCGGTGGCCAGGTGGCCGGCCAGGCGCTGGTCGCGGCGGGGCGCACGGTGGACGGCGACCGCCCCGTCCACTCCCTGCACGCCTACTTCCTGCGCCCCGGTGTGCCCGGCGTGCCGATCGTCTACCAGGTCGACCGGCTGCGCGACGGCCGCTCCTTCACCACCCGCCGGGTGCTCGCCATCCAGGGCGGCCGTTCGATCTTCGCCCTCACCGCCGACTTCCACCTCCCCGAGCAGGGCGGCATCGAGCACCAGTACCCGATGCCCGCCGTGCCGGCCCCCGAGAGCCTGCCCAGCGCGCTGGACGAGGTCGGCTCGCGGCTCGGCGAGCTGCCCCCGTTCATCAGCCGCCGGCAGCCCTTCGACATCCGGTACGTCGACCGGCTGCGCTGGACGAAGGAGGAGCTGGCCGGTGTCGAGGCCCGCAGCGGGGTCTGGCTGCGGACCAACGGCTCCCTGCCCGACGACCCGCTGATCCACGTCTGCGCCCTCACCTACGCGAGCGACATGACGCTGCTGGACGCGGTCCGGGCCCCCGTCGAGCCGCTCTGGGGCACGCGGCACTTCGACATGGCCTCGCTCGACCACGCGATGTGGTTCCACCAGCCGTTCCGGACGGACGACTGGCTGCTCTACCAGCAGGAGTCCCCGATAGCCCGCGGCGCCCGCGGTCTGGCGCGCGGGCAGATCTTCGACCGCCGCGGGCAGCTGGTGGTGTCGGTGGTGCAGGAGGGGCTGTTCCGGCCGCTGAAGGGCTGACACCGCAGGGTCGGTCGGGGGGCTGTCCGGGCCGGTCGAAGGCCGGTCGGGCCGGGGTGGTGGCCGTGGGGGCTGCCCGGCGTCGGCCGGTCCGGCTCCACGGGGTTCCGGATGCGGGAATGATCCACCCCGGGTTTCGGCGTTGATGCTGTTGACGGACTTGATGCTGGTGACGGACAAGGGATGGCCCGGGCGGGTCACGGACCGGAGTGGGAGGGCGTTTCGATGACGGCGACAGCCGCGGAGGAATGGAAGCACTGGAGCGACAGCCGAGCGGCGTCGGTGAGCGCGCCGCACGGGCAGCTGGCGCTGACCGGCACGCACTGGCTGGAGCCCGAGCCCGCCGGGATACCCGGCCTGCCCGGCCGCTGGTGGGCCGATGCCGAGGGCGTCCGGGTGCGGGCCGAGGCGGGTGACGGCATCACGGTCGCGGGAGCGTCGGCTCCCGTCGACGGTGAGGCGCTGCTCCGTCCGGACACCGACCCGGCCGGCGACACCGCCTCCCTGGGCGAGCTGCGGCTCGTGCCGATCGAGCGCGAGGGCGAGCTGGCCCTGCGCGTCTTCGACCCGGCCGCCCCGCGCCGGGTGTCCTTCGCAGGGATCTCCGCGTACCCCTACTCCCCGGAGTGGGCCGTCCCGGCGGTCTTCACGCCGTTCGAGGGCGACGGTGGGCAGGCCGTCCTCGTCCCCAACGCGGACGGCAAGGAGCGGCCGCTGGCTGTCGTCGGCCAGATCGCGTTCACCGTCGCGGGGGAGCACCGCACCCTGACGGTGAGTGGTTCCGGCGGCGGGCTCAGCGGTGTCATCGCGGACGCGACCAGCGGCACGGACACCTACCGCTTCCGCTTCATCACCCTCCCCGCCCCCGATGCCGACGGCCGCACGGTGCTCGACCTCAACCGGGCCTACCTGCCGCCGTGCGCCTTCGCCGACCACTTCATCTGCCCCTTCCCGCCGCCCGGCAACCGCCTGGACTTCGCGGTCGAGGCGGGGGAGAAGCACGTCCTGACGCGGTAGTCCGCGGGTCCGCGTCCGCGGGTCAGCTTCCGTAGGTCCGCTTCCGTGGATTCGCGCCGCCCACCGGCCCGGTGGGCGGCGGTGGGCTTCCGGCGCCTTCCAGCGGGTTTCCCCGGAGTTTTCCGCTGGGCGGGGTGCCCGCGCGGGCCGGGAGCCGACTGGTGGGTACCCCGGTGGGCGGGGCGTCGGCGGACGGGTCGAACATGGGTGGCTGTGTCGACCAATCATCCTGCCAATTCGCCCTCGGCCACTCCTCCGATCCCTCCTGCGTCGGCGCCTCCCTCGCCGGTGCCTCCCGCGTCGGCCTCTGCCAGCCCCGCCCCACCCGCTCCCTGGTACCGGCGGGCCTTCGCCGACCTCAGCCCGCTCCGCGAGAACGCCGACTACCGGCGGGTCTGGTTCGGTCAGGCGGTCTCGTCGATCGGCCAGCAGATGACGGCCGTCGCCGTCGCCGTCCAGGTCTACGATCTGACCGGCTCCAGCTTCGCCACCGGTCTGGTCGGCCTCTTCTCCCTCTTCCCGCTGATCGCCTTCGGCCTCTACGGCGGCGCGATCGCCGACAGCGTCGACCGCCGCCGCCTCGGGCTCATCGGCTCGGTCGGCCTCGCCGCCGTCTCCGCCCTCCTGGCCGCCCAGTCGCTGGCCGGCCTCGGCCAGGTCGCCGTCCTGTACGCCGCCGTCGCCGTCCAGGCCGGCTTCTTCGCGCTCAGCTCGCCCGCCCGTTCGGCGATGATCCCGCGCCTCGTCCCGAGCCACCAGCTCCCCGCCGCGAACGCCCTGAACACCGTCAGCATGAACCTCGGCCTCACCGTCGGCCCCATGCTCGGCGGCGTCCTCATCGGCGCCTACGGCGCCCAGGCGGCCTACCTGGTCGACACCGTCGCCTTCGCGGCGACCATCTACGCGATGTGGCGCCTGCCCGCCATGCTCCCGCTCGGCGACCGCAAGGGCCGGGCCTCCGTCCTCGACGGCCTGCGCTTCCTGCGCGAACAGCCCAACATGCGCACCAGCTTCCTCGCCGACCTGGCCGCGATGGTCTTCGGCATGCCGCGCGCCCTCTTCCCTGCCATCGCGGTCACCTTCTACGGCGGCGACGCCCGCACCGTCGGCCTCCGTCGTCGCCTGGGGCCTCGCCATCGCCGCCTTCGGCCTGGTCCGCAACCTCTGGCTCGGCCTCCTCCTGCTCGCCGTCGCCGGCTGCGCCGACACCGTCAGCATGATCTTCCGCAACACGATGATGCAGGTCGCCGCCCCCGACGAGATGCGCGGCCGCCTCCAGGGCATCTTCATCGTCATCGTCGCCGGGGGCCCCCGACTCGGCGACTTCGAGTCCGGCGCCGTGGCCTCCCTCACCAGCCCCGCCACCTCCGTCATCAGCGGCGGCCTCGGCTGCGTCGCAGCCGTCCTCCTCCTCGCCGCCTGCCGCCCCGCCTTCCTCGCCTACGACGCCCGCCACCCCACCCCCTGACCCCACGACCCACCCCACCCCCCGCCACCCGCAAACCTGGCAGCGAGCACCCCCCGACGTGCTGTATTGTTTTCCACGTCGCCGGGAACCGGAGACAAGGTCGAGAAGCCCCACAGCAGAGCCCCCCAGGCCCCGCTGCAAGGCGCCGAGACCACGGGACGTGGCGCAGCTTGGTAGCGCACTTGACTGGGGGTCAAGGGGTCGCAGGTTCAAATCCTGTCGTCCCGACTGGAGTTCGCTCCATTGTCGCAGGTCAGAGGCCGTTTTCTCCTTCGCGAGGAAGCGGCCTCTGGTGCGTTCTGGGGCCTGTCTCTCACATTCGTCTCACGGTTTCACGGTTCGATACCTGGGGCGAAGACCGCTTGGCGTCGCGGACTGGTGAGTATCTGCATCGTTCCTTCCCTTTTGTCTGCTCTGTCGGTCGCAACTATGGTCTCGATGGTTGCTCGCCGTCATTGCGGCCTCGGTCTGACGCGTTGGCACTTGACGATCTCCGGCGCCGATCAAGTGAGCCCGAACAGGTCCTGCGGCTGTTCCAGCGGCGGATGAACCAGGAGATGCTGAGGTGGCCGCATCTCAATTTGTCGCGCGGCTCGGTGTGCGGCCGCTCCTGGTCCCGGTGTCAGGCCGTTGCCGTACCTCCTTCGGCGGCAGCCGAAGCAGGGGGTCTGCTTCAGCAGCTCCCAGTTCGCGGGTTTCGACCGAGTCCACCGCCGAGCCCTTCAGCGGACGTTGGGATCCCCAACTGCCGGACCACGGCCCGGGCCGACAGTCCTTCAGCCTGGTGCAGCCCAGGAGCTCGAAGCCGGCGCGGCCGAACATCTGGCGCTTGAGCATTTTGAGTTTGTTGTTGTGGCCTCGACTGCGCCGGAGCTATAGCGCTGGGTGAGGCTGGCGACGACCGCATCGAGGTCCTGCAGGAGGCCGTTTGCGAAGCTTCGAAGGGCCGGGACCTGGTCGTTCTGGACGCGCGCGATCCAGTCCTTGAGCTCTCGTCCGCGGCAGTCGTTCATCCGCCCGGTGAAGGCCCTGACGTGCTCGGCCGTGGTGGCCAGCGCCGGGACGCGGGCGAGGACCCCATTGAGCTGCTGGGCGTCCTCGTTGCGGAGGCGGTCGGGGCGGCGGGTGATCCAGCTGGTCACGTCCCTGACAAAGGGCTTGCGTTGGGGCGGGTCCTGGTAGCGGAAAGCCTCCCTCAGCAGGCGCACATAGACGCGGACGATCTGCTCCTGACCGGGGAAGCTGCGCTGCCGGAGGTAGGGCTAGTAGGGGTCGAGGATACTGGCGCGTCCGGTCCAGCGGCCGACCAGCAGCACTCTGCTCCTTGGTGGACGGACCATGACAGGCGTAAACGATCGTGCAAGTTGGGCGTATCTGGATATTTGACGATTACAAAGTGAGGAAGCTGCCACAGGGACCCGACACTTCGGCGTAGTCTGCCGGAATTACCGCCAGCGGGCCGGGTGGCCTGTGATGTGGCGGAAGTGCCATGGGTGGGGATCTGTATATGTCAGCGATGGGCGGCGACCACAGGCATCCGGGGGTGCCCGATCCGTACGGGGAACAGGACCTGCTGACCCCCGCCATGACGAAAGGCTACGACGCGACCCCCGGCAAGGAACGGGATCTGCTGCTGCGCTATCTCGAAGCAGTGGTCGCCGCCCGAAGGGCACCAGTGCACACTGCCGTTGCCTTAAACGCTGCGTACTTCGGGTACAACCTCGGAGGTGATGGTTATGGTGGCAGTCCCCTGCGGCTCGACGACTTCCCTGTGATCACCTTCGGGGAGTGGGCTCCGCCGCTTCCTGTCGGCGCCATGGTGTGCGTGGCCACAGGGTCGGATCCGATCTACGCAGAGATCGTCCACCGCGAGGGAGCACACCCGGAAGTGGGGGCTCTCGGGGATGTACCAGCTTGGGTGTCGGGGGCACCTGTTGGTGCAGTGGGCCCAGGCCGGACGGCGACTGGCGCGGCTCTTCGCCGAAGAGAACTTCTGGTCCCGGACCTCCATGCCTTTGGCCCGGCCCTGAGCCTTTCGCCGGCCCAGCTCCACCGCTTACGTACACGACGGCGCTGGATCAACGAGGACGGACATGTCGTCGTCGATGTCTCCTACCCGTCCCCGGAAGCGGCCCGGTGCGACGACCTGACGGCCTATACGGACCATCTCCTGACTACGGCACGGGATCAGCTGCTCAGTCCCTTCGTGCCCGTATCGCTGGCCGAACTCATCGGCAGCACAAGTGATGACGAACTCCGAGCGGGCTTGCTCGGTCTGCTCGACACCGTACGGGGCGTCCTCGGCTCCAGCGCTGCGCTGC
The DNA here is from genome assembly GCF_044744345.1 of Kitasatospora sp. NPDC087315. NCBI lineage: Bacteria > Bacillati > Actinomycetota > Actinomycetes > Kitasatosporales > Streptomycetaceae > Kitasatospora > Kitasatospora sp. NPDC087315. Next base: position 50,196 of record NZ_JBIUYD010000039.1, read on the forward strand.
GCACATGGGGCCACTACGCCATGACCCGGGCCTCCCTCGCGCAGTGCTGGGGAGATACAGGCCCGCTGGGTGGCGGCGACCTCAGGTCCTTTGCAGCTGCGGTGGAGCATGCAGCCACCCCGACGAGGCGGCGGCGCCATGGCCTTGTCGCCCCGACCACCGTGTACACGGCGGTCGGACCGCGGCTTCGCCAGTTCCCCGGTGCTACGGAACTGCTCAGGGGAGTGGGATACGCCGCGGCGGTCTGCCGGGCGAACCTGACGATCGCCGACGTTGTCCGAGGGGACAGTAACGAGGGCCTGTTCGAGAACGGCTCCCTGATCACGCACGACGACGCCTTCGAGAGCGGGGGGGTCTGGCGGTCTCACTATCCTGGTGGCGCCGGAGCGCCCGGCGACCCCTTGGCCCCGGCAGGACGTGGTTGGGCATCGACTCTTCCTGAGTCGCCGGATCCGGAAGCAGGGATGGACACGGAAGCGGACGTCGATCCGGTCGATCCACCCCTCGCCGACGATGCCTTACTCGGCGCCGGTGAACTTCTGCGGAACGACACAGGGATCGCCTGGCGGTCGCCCCTGCGACTGGCCCATCTCATGGGCGGCTGGTTCCCCCTGCCCCCGCATGTCGCACGCGAACTCCGCTCATCCCACGGCTCACGTCTCACATCTCACCTCGAACTTGGTCACGCCGGGCGGATACTGCTCGAAAGCGAGGCGGCTCAGGATGTCACCGCCGAACTCGGCGCCGAACCCGGTCGCTTGACGGGCATCCACTGGCCCCGCGACTTCTTCCCCGGTCTGATGCTTGAGTTGCTCTGGCTCCGCGGTCAAACAGTGGTCCGCTTGGCCACGACCCAGCTCCCGGAGCCGTTGTACGTCAGCGACCGAGTGATCGGGCACCGCTACGACCCCCGCGTGCTCACCAGAGAGGATGCTCCGGGCAGCGATCGCCATGGGGACAGCGCGGCCGGCCTCGGCCCCCGGCAGCTGGTGATGCGCACCGTGCGCCGCTGCGGGCTGCTCACCCCGGACGGTCATGCCCTGTTGGACCGCTCGGTTCTGCCGAGTGCGACCTACGGACGTCGGCCGGCGCGCTCCCAGACCGCCGCTCTGGAGTCGGCGGTCGCGGAGCTGATCGGGGAACGACTTCTGGAGCCGGCCCTTGGCAGCCGGGATGGCGGGGGCCAACCCCACTACCCGGCGCGCGACGGGCAGCCGACCATCCCGCTCATCGGCTACCGCCCCGTACCACGACGGGTCATACGCCCCTGGGGCGGCGCGGACCTGGAGAGCGTGGGGCTGCTCACCTCCAAGCTCGTTGCAGGTCACCTTCGGCGCCTTCGGCCAGGTTGCTTCCCCAGCGAAGCGCAGCGAGCTGCCTTCCGCGACCACTGCCGCCGGCTTGGTAAGGCGGACGGCTGGGAACTGCCCTTCGGCTACACGTTCGTAACTGAGCACACTCGCGGCCGCTGATTCGTGAATCCATGCCGCCAATCTCTCCTTCCGCCGTCCTGTCCCCACTTTCCCGGCTCCTCGGCGTCGAGCGAGCCGATCCCGCAGAATCAGCCGCAGAAACGGAGTAGGCGTACATGCACGACCGCTACCGCGTCATCACGGGGCCGCCGTTGTCCCCGCCGGTCGCCTCGGCCGAGGACCTCGAAGGTCTGGCCACCGCCCTCAACGCTTTGAAGCACCCGGTCGACGCCACCATGAGCGGGTTCACGGTCGACATGGTGGAACTCGCCTTCAACTCACTGGCGCCCAGGGAGCGGCAGCGGTTGCTCGGCAACCTGGGTATCCGCATGGCGGCCCCGCGGCGGGTGGGTAGGGCCCTGTGTCAGGACGTCCTCTCCCGGTTACGGCGCGATGTTCGGCAGCACGCCTGCACCTGCGGCATCAGGGACCTCACGCCCACTGTGGTGAACCAGATCGCCGAGGCCGTTTTCGCCCAGGACGACACGACCGTCTCCGACCCCGTCTCCCGATGGGGCGGCACGCTGGTTCGGGCCACGGTGTTTGCCTGGTGCAACGCTTCCGTCACCGATGCCTACGTGCTCGCCTGGGCGGCCGGCCAGGACTGGTTCACCGAGACGGCCGACGAAGAGGAGTCCCTACGGCTGGCCTCCGTGGCTGACGAGGCCCGCTCCGTAGTAGCGGCGTACCCGGACCTCAAGGGCATACGAGAAGGCCGCGAGCGGTTGTCTGCGGGTGACGGAGACGGCGAAGCGGTTGCCGTCACCCACGGGTCGGATGGGACGGCCCGAGCTTCCGAGGACGTTGTGTCGGACTCCAGCGCGCCACACGAGGTGCTGTCGGCCGCGTCCGAAGAGGCTCGTGCCCACCAGGAGACGGAGCCGGAGGGAGTCTGCCGACAACTGGAGTCGGCTCTCGCACTGGCCCGGCAGGCCGCGGAGAACGTGACCGGTACGGTGGCCGACGGGCGCCCTCCGCATGACGAGGACCTGGCCGCACTGGGCGCGCTCGGCGCCGTCTTCGACACGGCCGACGCGGTGTTCCGTGCGGCGGGGATGAACGGGGTGCCCCGCCGACTGGAGAACATGACGCAAGCCGCACGTGAGTACCGGACGGTACACGACCATGACCGCCAGGTACGGGAGACGCTGCGGGAACTGCTGGACGTCGCATGCCGACCGGACAGCCCCGCCGCATCCGCTGCCGAGGCCGTGCGAGGAGCGACCCGCCGGCTGCTGGACACAGCCGTATGGGAGCAGACCCAACGGCAGGAAGGTGCCACGCTCGCCGATCTCGCGCGGCTGATCCGCGACGGGCGGCAGCTGTATGCAGCGGCGGAGATTCTGGCTCTGCAGGATCAGATGGTGCGGCTACTGCCCACCTGTGCCATGGCGGTGGTCATGGCCCATGAGCTGGTACTGGCGCAGCCGGAGGAAGCCTTCGCGGAATCGGCTGAAGTCGGGGCCAAGGTGGAGATCCAGGCGGACGTGAAGGCTGCTGAAGGCGATGTCGGAGCGGCCGACGAGCCAGCTGCCGCCGACATGACCGCCGGGCAGGGGGAGCAGGTCGCCAAGGAGCCGGACGATGGCCTCACGGTCAAGCCCGGTGGCCGCACCCCCGAGGGATCCCAGCCTCACGCCGTAACCGTGCCGGAAGCTCCCGCCCCGAAACCGGTGGCCGGTCTGCCCGACACTGACGAGCCCCAGGCCATGGCATCCACGGACGGGACGGTGGCAGCGACTACGGATCTGACGGCGGGCCTCCCGGCAGCGCTAGCCCCTGTGTCCGCGTCGGTGTCCACCGGGGCGTACGACGAAGACGCTCAGTCCGCAGAGCCGGCTCCGAAGGATATCGCCCCGGTCACCACCAAGGAGAACCTCGGCGCGGTCGCGACGGAGCAGGCACTGACGAGGCTGGTCGTGGAGCGACGCTTCGGGCTCGCCCACCATGTCGCGAAGGCAGCCGGTCACGCCGAGGCGCAGGTGGTGGCGCTTCGTCTGGCCGGTGCCGCCGCACTGCTGACGTCGGGTGACAGCCAGCGAGCCCGGCTGACCGCGGACCTGCTCCGGCAGTACAGCGGATACGAAGGCCGAGACATGGAAGGCAGCGAGCTCCTTCTGCTGCCCGCCCTGCTACGTACGGCGCTGATCACCGGGGACCACCTGGCGGGTGCCCAGTTGAAGGCCTTGGCACCCCGGCTGCCGGAACGGTTGGCGGAGGCGGCGACCGCGGTGGCCGACCGTACCCTCAGCGGTGCCCTGATGACGGCCTCGCCGCTGACGGTCAGCGCCGATGTCTCCGGGGCGGAGGTGCGGTTGCGGGAGTTACTGGAGCAGTGTCGTGTTCTGCTGGTGCCACCGCGGCTTCGGTTCGTGCGGGCGACGGAGATCGCCAAGCGTTGGCTGTCCGACGATGGCCTCCTCGGATCGATGCTCACCACCGTGGTCCGCGACCACCGTGACGGGGCGGCCCAGGTACGCGAGCAGGCCGAACGCCTGTCGAAGCTGCCCGAGGTGAACAACGAGATCGACCGAATGGACCGCAAGCACCGCGCGTCCAGTGGCAAGCCGCTCCAGGGCTCCGGGCGGCAAGACTTGGTGCATCTCGTGGAACGAACCGTCGGCCTGGCCAAGGAGTGGTGCCTGGCGGTCGACACCATCCGTCGTGGTGATCGCTCCGACAGCAACCGCGCGGTCAAGGAGATCTCATCCCTGCGTCGTTCCCTGCTGAACGGCCGGGAGGCGGCACTGGGCGAACTGGAGCAGTTGACTCGGAGCTACGGCGCTGTCAAGGCCGCTACTGCCTGGGCGGCACTCGCTTCCATGGAGGAGCTGTTTGCCCTGCTGGAAAGTGGCACCGTGACCACGCGTCCCGGAAGCCCCGTGGATCCCGAACTCGTGCTGGACGCGGAACTTCTGAAGGTATGCGACCGCCGTGGCCAGCGTCCGGCGCTCGGCAAGCTGCTCACCGCCGTCGACCGGAGCTGGCAGGACGCTCTCGCCGAGCGGCTCGCACACGATGCCTTCGCCGCAGCTCGTACCCTCGTCGACCTGGCGGGACGAGGGCTGCTGCCCGGCGCACAGCCCGGGGAGTTCACCCCACCCGCGGTGGCCGAGATCGAGGCCTTGGCAGCCGCCCGGCGCACGAAACTGCACGGCGAACACGACGACCTCGTTGCGGAACTGCACCGGGCACAGGCCGACAGTGCCATCACCGACGACCAGGACCTGCGTCTCCAAGAACTCCTTGCCGACGCCAGGGGCCGGCTTGACGACATCGACGTGCACGGCCTGGTCGACGTACGACGGGCGCTCGACACCGTGCGGGACGACTTGCCCACCTTCCGGCAGCAGGCGGCCGACCGGATCCGAGCCCGGCTCGACGTCCTGGATCCCACAGAGGAGTTGCGCTCACAGGTCCTGCGGCACCTGGACACCGGTGGCCTGGCCACGGCCGCGGACCTGGTCTACTTCCTGGAGATCGGCGAGGACGTTCCAGAGATCGACGGCGGCGAGTCCCACCTGACCGAGTTCTTTCCGGCGGTGCCCGACGGGCTGCCCAAGGGAATTGACCACGCCCTCGTCGACCTCATCCGATCCGGCGGAACCCACCCGAACATCCCTATCCTGGACTACAGCGCGCTGTCGACCGACGAGGCGGCCTTGGCGGCGGACGCCGTGGAGGAATGGCGGGAGCTGGGTGCGACCGAGCCGAAGGACCGGCTTGAAGTGTCCGCCCGGCGGCAGCTGCTCCCAGCTCTCAAGCTCCTCGGCTACGAGGCCAAGAGCGCCAAGCCGCTGGACGAGAAGTCCCACCGGCGACGCGAGTACCGTCTGTTCGAAGCGACGGAAGTGGAGATCAACGGTAGAGCGAAGGCGCCCGCGTTCGGCTCGGAGATCCGGGAGCAGGGCGGCAACCTGCGTGTGCTGATGGTCTGGGGCCGTCCGTCCGCCAAGTACGTGATGAGTCTGGCGGAGGGCGACACGAGCGGTGCGAGCCTCCTCGTCCTCTACTTCGGCACGCTGGGCCGTGAGGCCCGTGCCGAACTCGCTGTCGGATCAGCCCGGTTGCAGCCGATGCTGGTCGTTGACGACGCAGCCCTCGCCTATCTCGCGGCACGGGGGAACCGGCAGGTCAGCACGGCCACGCAGACCCTGCTGCCGTTCTCGGGGGTCAACCCCTACATCAGGGAGAAGCGCGGACGGATCGGCCGAGAGATGTTCTACGGGCGCGACGTCGAGCGCAAGAGCGTTCTCGACCGGAGCGGCACACAGGTCATCTTCGGCGGCCGGGGACTTGGCAAGTCCGCCCTGCTCAGTGACGCCGGGGAGCGGTTCGAGGAGCAGCGCCCCGGCTACCAGCTGGCGGTGTATGTCAACCTCGACCAGGAGAACATCGGTAAGGGCAGCTCGTTGGGACCGGAGGCGCTGTGGAGTGTCCTCGACCAGAAGCTCAGGACGACCGAAGTGCTGGGCGGACAGCCGAGCCGTAAGTCGGGGAAGGACATCTCCGAACGGGTTCGCGCGGGCATCTGCGCCTGGCTCGACGGGGACTCCCGTCGGCGGCTGCTGGTCCTGCTCGACGAGTGCGACCAGTTCTTCGAGGCGGATGCTCCCCGCTTCGATCAGACCAAGAAGCTCAAGGGCCTCGGCTCCGACACCAAGGACCGCGCCAAGGTCGTCTTCGCAGGCTTGCACTCCGTGCAGCGGTTCTCCAAGCTCGCCAGCAACGGGCCGTTCGGTCACCTCGCGCAGACCCCGAAGGTGATCGGCCCGCTCGCTCCCCAGTCCGCCGCCGAACTGTTGGTCGACCCCATGCGGGCGCTCGGTTTCGAGTTCCAGGACATAGACCTCGTCAACCGGGTACTCGGCTACTGCTCCTACCAGCCTTTCCTGCTCCAGATGTTCGGTCACCGGCTGGTCGAGGTGATGCACCGCAAGCGGACGAGGCGCGGGGTCGAGGGACCCCCCTACGCGGTAGAAATCGCCGACATCGAGGTCGTGGAGTCGGACACCGGCCTCAGGGACGGCATCTCGGCGGCGTTCAAGGACACCCTGAGTCTCGACCATCGCTACGACGTGATCGCCAACGTGCTGGCCTACCACGCGCGCCACCGCGGTCTGGAAGTGCGGCTGAGTGACGCCGAACTGCGCGAAGAGTGCGAGACATTCTGGCGCAAGGGTTTCGAACAACTCGACACCGAGGGCTTCCGCGCATATCTCTCCGAGATGGTGGGCCTCGGTATCCTCGCTCCCAACCACGATGGCCAGGGCTGGCATCTGAGGGGCCCGAACGCCCTTCGCATGATCGGCACCTCTCATGAGGTGGACGCCCGTCTGCTCAGAGCCGAACAGGACTGCGAGCTCCAGGAGAGCATCGTGCAGGAGGGGCGTCCCGAGTTGCCCGATGGCCGGTCGGCCCCGCTAACCATCACCCAGCTTGACGACCTCCTCGGCGAGCGAGCCAACCAGACGAGGGTCGTCCTCGGTACCACCGCGACCGGTGTCGGCGACGTCGGTGACACCCTTCGTACGGTTGCCGGACGTATCGCCGACTGGACGTTGCCGCCTGTCGGCAGGCCCAGTGTCTACAAGCAGGAACTCACGGGTGGGCGTCCGCGTGAACGACGTGTAGTCATCAGTGACTTCGCTCGGTACCCCGACGCCCGACCCGAGGCCCCCCGGCAGGCTGTGGACCTGGCCGATACGCTGTTGCCTGTGACACCGGGGGTGACCCGCGCGGTGGTCGTGGTCACAGACCCTTCCCAGCTGGGTCTGTGGCGTCCCCTGCTGACGGGCACCGAAGCCACCTCGGCGGCTCCGGTGGTGCTGCGTCGGCACGACCGTCGCAGCCTACGCGGCTGGGCCCAGCGGGTCGAGAAGTTCCATACGGAGGACCGCCTGGACCGTCTCCATGAACTGACCGGAGGCTGGCCGATCCTGGTCGACCGGGCCCACCGTCTCCACGGCGAAGTGGGCGACCCGGATGCGGTGCTGCACAGACTGGCCGGCCTGCGCGAGGACCGGGCCGAAGCTCGCGCCTTTGCCGAGGCGACCGGCGTGTACGCGGATCCGTTGCTCGTGACCGGCTACCGGTCTCTTGCCGAAGAATTCACGGAGGACTCGTTCGACCTGGAGAGCGCGGTGACCGCCGTGGCCGTCCGGATTGAGGACGAGGACGAGGCCCGCTGGATCATTACCTGCCTTGACGCCCTCCAGGTGTTCGACCACGAGGGAGGCCAGTTGCGCCTGGAACCGCTGCTCCGGAGGTGCATGGCGCTCCAGGGGCTGACCCCGAGGCGGGGGCGCTTCTCCCCGGCAATTCCATAGCGGAGCCTCCCCTTGGCCCAGACGGCGTGCGGTCAGGCGGGGGCGACTCCGTACCGTAGCGGTCGGCGAGGGCGGCGACGAGGAGGCCCCGTCCTGGCGGGGCCTCCTCCGACTTGGCCCTCGGGGGCGGCGAGGACACCGGCCTTAAGAGTTTCGCGCTCGATGACCGCTGGGACAATCGTCGCTTGCGAGACAGCAGAGGTTCGTCGGCATCCACGTGCTCACCGCTGAGCCGCAGTGAGGAAGCTCACTGCGGCTCGCGCACCTCTCACGCACCTCTCACGGACTGGGTGTCATGAGGCGGTATTAGGCGTCATGGCGAGTGGATGAGATACGACCTGACCTGCGTGATCTGGACTGGTGAGCATAAGTCAGATGCCCGTTCGACCACTGGGGGTCAAGGGGTTGCAGGTTCAAATCCTGTCGTCCCGACAGTGATGTCGGAAGGCCGTTGGCCGGGAGAAATCCCAGGTCGGCGGCCTTTTTGTTGATGGTCCGACAGATGGTCCACGGTACTGGGCGGCCGGTTCGTGATCTTGCTGGGGACCAGCCGGGGACCAGTGAGTCGGCGAAGCCAGGACCCGCCGCGGCTCACCATGGTCCTGGGAACGCGCGCATTGGGGCTTTCGGATCTTGCCGCATCAGCGTGCACCGTTGGGCGCCCGACGGGTGTGCCGCCGACGCAGGCCCAGGCCGCCAGCGCGGTGACCAGCTCTCCTTGGGCTCAGGAGCTTTGCGTGGTAGATCGCGTTTGCCCCGGGCGAACGGCAAGTGCGGCGCCGGTACCACTTGCGCCGCAGGGTGGCCATTTGCACTGGCAGTTGGCCAGCTTGGCGACTTGCCCGGTCGGCCTTGGAATCAGCGCTGTCGCCGGCCAGCCCCGGGCTTGCGGGCAACACCGGGTAGGTGCGTGCCGATTGCCGAGGCGCGCGCCGTCAGTTGCCCTCTCGGAGTCAGCGCGCCGAAGGCGTACGCTGACTCTCTGTCAGGAGCGGCGACAAAAGGTCGGCTGGGGGCGGATTGATGCTGACGTGGATCGAGGCCGTGGTTGCTGGGGCGGGCGGTGGACTGATCGCCGAAGCGGTCATCACCTACGGACGTCTGCGCAGTTGGCAAGAGGCACGACATGCGGCACGAGCGACCGAGGACCCGCTCCCGCCGCTCGGTAGGTTCGTCGATCCACTGGCAGACTCGCTCGCCGCACTCGTGCGCGTGGCGCTGGGAGGCGCGGCCGGGTGGCTGCTCCATACCGAGGTCACCGGCATCTACGCGGCGGTGACTGTGGGAGCCTCCGCCCCTGCACTATTGGCCCAGATCGGTCGGGCGACCACGCCGACCCAAGCTGTCCGCAGGCCTGGCGAAGCGGTGCCGGACGCGCCTCCGGCCCCAGCGGACCACGGAGGGGCGCCTCCCGTTCCGAGGGAGGCGTCGTGATGGCCGCAGACTCGGTCGCCCGGCGCTCCTGGCGCTCGTTCACCGGCGGCACGGTCGCCCACCGTCCCCTGGCAGGGGCCCGCGCCCGCGAGGGGTATACGCTGCGGCAGCGGCTCTGGGCCTCGTTCATCGGAGCGGACCTGCCCGCCGGACCGCTCGTCGCCGGGTCTGTCTCCCCGAGGGAACCGGCTGGAAACCGGAATCCGGATTCTAAGGCTGCGCGCGATCGGTCACGCTCCCGGCCGATTGCTCCGGGTTGGTTTTCTCTCCCGCAGCTTCCGCAGGCCGGCGGCCTGGCCGCTGCGGGAGGAGACACCCTGCTGTTGGAGGCAGCCTCCCCGGATGGCACCGCCCGGTTCCTCGTGCGCAGCCATGGGAACTTCCCCCCTGGGTACAGCCTGGAACTCGTCGTGCACGGAGTTGAGGGCACCGTTCCACTGATGACGGTGGTCGAGTACTCGAGCCTGGTCGGTCCTGAGCAGGTGTTGCTCGTACCCGTGGCTCGGGGGCGTTTCGGACCTGCCGCCTCGTACGTCCGGCTCCCGGGCTTCGGCGGGGAGGGATGGAGGGCCTCCGTGACGGCTCCGGTGGGTCCGGACAGTACGTGGGACGGCGCGACGGTCGCACTGTCGGTCGGCGCAGCGCTCAATGATGCGACCCGTGATACCTGGCGCCAGGTACGGGCGCTGATCACGGATGTTGGTCTTCGTCGCGTCATCGACCAGGAGCTGCGGTGACCGGGGCAGGGGGACCGGGGCAGCGCGCGAGTACCCGGGATCCAGCCCCCTCGGACGCTGTGGCGACGCGCCGAACCAGCGGGCGCTGGCGGGGGGCCCGTGTCGGCTCCACGGCTCGGAGCACGGTCGAGGGTGTGCTGGAGCGGGCATCCGGCCCGCAGGCCGCAGTCCGGGAGCTGCTCGGCGAGTCGGCGTTGTGGTGGAACTGCTGCAGCGAGGGGGTTCGGGACGATCCGGTATGGCTCGCCGGTCGTGGCTGCGAAGAACTGCACGCCTGGCTCGGGGCGACCGCATCGGACCAAGAGCACGCTGCTGTGATGCGAGCCGATCACCCCCTCCTCCTGGCCAGGGCGCTCGTCGCGGCCAAAGGCGGCGCCGAGGAGCACGACGTTGCACTCCTGCAACTGCTCAGGGCATGGGAGGGCGGCGGGCTGCTGTGCTCCGAGGTCGCTCCCGGACCCGCACGGCCGTCCGGCAAGGAACTCGCCGGACTCTCGCCCCGTCTCGCCGACGGAATCGACGGCCTCCTGCAACGGAGCCAGCAGCTGCGCAATGCTGCGACTCCGGGCGGGCCGTCGTCCGCTGCCGAGGGACTTCTGGTGATCGCCGCGCTCATGATGGCGGGCATCGCACCGCGCAAGCGCGCTGTGGTCCGCGTCCCGGTGGTCTTCAGTCGCTCATCCGGACGGAGTGGAGAGGCCCCGTCCGCCGAGGGCGTCACCGGCGTTCTGGAACTGCGCGAGTTCCCTCCGGGACCGGCGGGACTGTATCCCGACCCTCGAACGATGGACGGGGTGCGCAGCCCGAACGGCCAGTTCGCCGCAGCGCTGGGCGACGCTTGGCGTCTGGCGGGTTCACAACGCGAAGGCCGCTGCGTGGTGTGGCGGATCGTTCTGTCCGACGAACCCACGGCTCCGGACCGGATCGAGGGACCCTCGCTCGGTGTGGCCTTCGCGCTCGGACTCCGGGCCCTGCTCCGGCACCGGCCGGGTGTGGGCTGGCTCCGCGACGTCTTCTACGGACTGCGCCCGCGCACCGCGCTCACCGGTGCCCTTGATGCGGACGGTCATTTGCTCAGGGTCGCCGGTTTGGACGCCAAGCTGCTCGCCGCGCGCCGCAAGGGCCTTCGCCTGGTGGCGCCTGAGGCGAACCGGCTCGAGGTCTTAGGCGCCGCTCCCCGTCCCGGTGATGTGAGGTTCGCTGCCACCCTGCGCGAAGCCGACCGGTACGCCCGGCAGTTCCGTACCGGTCGCATCGCCGTCTCGGCGCTCGTCCTCGCTGCCGTTACGGCCGGGGTGTTCGCCCTCCACCAGCGCGACCTGGCACAAGTAGGTCGGCAAAGCGCCCTGGTCAGCCAGGTCTCGGCCCGAGCGGATCAGCTCCGCGCCACTGACCCCTCGCTCGCGGCCAGGGTAGACATCGAGGCGTACCGCCTCAGCCCCACCGGGGATCACTACGCGCGCTTGCTCGAAGACGCGAACAAGCCGCTGTCCACCGTTCTGAGCGACTTTCCCGGCAGCGTCCTTGCAATGACGTTCAGCCCCGACGGCCGTACTCTCGCCGCCGTGGGCTCCGACGGAGCCAAGGGTGTCCTGGGCTTGTGGGACATGGCGAACCCCGCGCACCCCACGCTGTTCGGCGAGGCTGTCCGGGTCCGCAACGGGGTCAGCCAAGTCAGGTTCAGCCCTGACGGACGGACACTCGCGACCGCCGGCGTCAACACCGTCGACACGGTGCAGTTGTGGGACGTGACGGACCGGGCGCGTCCCCACGGACTCGGCGAGCCCCTCGCCGGCACTCCGATGGGCCCGCTGCAGTTCAGCCCTGACGGACGCATCCTCGCCACCGGCAGCAGGAAGGTCGAGGACGAGCAGCTGTGGGACGTGACCGACCCCACGCACCCGGCGCCGCTGGGTCCGCCCCTCCGGCATACCTCGGCGGTGAACACGGTGGCGTTCAGCCCTGACAGCCGCACCCTCGCCACCTCCTCCGTGGAGGACGGGGTACGCCTGTGGAACGTCGCGGACCCCGCCCGTACTGTGCCGCTCGACAAGATCTGGACCAGTGCCAGCTCGCTGACGTTCGGGCCGGACGGCCGCACGCTTGCCGCCTCCGATCACGGAAGCGTGCGCCTGCTGAACGTGGCCGATCCAGCCCACGTGGTCGCGGTGGGCAGAGCACTGACAGGCTCCGCCAGCGTTGGCTCCATAGCGTTCAGCCCGGACGGACACATCCTCGCCACCACCTTCGCGGACCACACCGTGGGGCTGTGGAACGCCGCCGACCCCGCACGTTCCACGTCCCTCGCCCCGCCCCTGGCCGGCCACACCGCCGCCATCTACTCCGTGGCGTTCGGCCCCGACGGGCACACCGTTGCTACCGCATCCGAGGACCGCACCGTACGGCTGTGGCACCTGCCCACCGCCCTGCTGACCGGCCACACCGACATCGTCACGGAAACGCTGTTCGGCGCAGGAGGGCGCCTTCTCGCCACCGCCTCCACCGACCTCACCGTACGGTTGTGGAACACCGCGGACCCGGCCAGCCCCACTCCTCTCGGCCGGATCCAGGATTCCGACAGCACCATCACATCCATGGCCCTCAGCACCGACGGACGTGTTCTCGCCACCAGTGTCTACGGCGACAAGCGCGTGACCCTCTGGAATCTGGCAGAACCCGCCCGTCCCACCGTGGCCGCCCGGATCACGAACTTCTCCGCTGGCGTCAGCACGGTGGCGTTCAGCCCCGACGGACGCATTCTCGCCACTGCGACCTCCACCGGCATCAGTGGCGGCGACAACAGTGTGAGGCTGTGGGACGTGTCGGACCTGACCGGGGTCCGCCTGCGCGGCCAGCTGCCGACCGGCGCCGTGACTGTGGGCGGTACGATCGCGTTCAGCCCCGATGGACGTACCCTCGCCGTCTCCGGCCGCTACGTCAACGACACGACGCAGTTGTGGGACGTGACCGATCCGGACCGTCCGGCCCGATCCGGACCGCCTCTCAACGGGGGCTCTATCTCGCTGGCGTTCAGCCCGGACGGCCGGACCCTTGTCACCACCACCTCCACGGGCGTCACCGACGGTACGGTCCGGTTGTGGAACGTCTCCGACCATTCCCGCCCCGCCCTGCTCGGCCAACCGCTCAGCGGCTACACCAGCCCTGTCAGAGCAATGGCCTTCAGCCCCGACGGGCATGTCCTCGCCACCGCCGGAACCAGCGTGCGCCTGTGGCGCGTCACAGATCCGGCCCACCCGACCGCGATCGGCCAACCCATGGCCATCGCCGCTGCGGAGCTCACCTCCCTGGCGTTCACCCCGGACGGCAGCACCCTCGCCACCGCTGGCTACGACCACACGGTGCGGCTGTCGGCGCTGGGAGCGGCCCAGTCCGTCCGACAGATCTGCACGAGCACCAACACGCCGACTCGCCCGCAGTGGCAGCAGCATCTCCCCATGCTCCCCTACCACGACGCCTGCGGCTGACGGCGAATCCCGCAGGACAACGATCAGCTACCCATCCCCTGGCACATCGTCCCGGGCGCCGAGAACCACCACCGCCCCCATCCAGGGAGCAATCAGGGAAATCTTTTGCCAGTCACATCCCCAAAGGCCGACCACTGGTGAAAGCCCTGGCCACCCATAGGTGAAACAGGCCCGTCGACCCCGACCGAAGCGTCCCAGCCGAAGCTTGGTCCACCCGGGGTCTATCAGGATTCCGGCTCTGTCCCGTAATCGGTGGTAACCGTCTGTGATTCAGGCGAGGAGGATGCGGTGTCGGAGCAGGGCGAAACCGGCCCGGCCGTGCATCTGGCGCATGATCCTCTTGGTGTGGGTGTTCACGCCTTCGGTGCGGCCGTTGTGGTGGGGCAGGGTGAGGCCGGCATCGACTGCGGCGCGGTCGAGTTCGAGGCCGTTGCAGAAGCTCTGCAGGTGAGGAAGGCCGGCAGCGCGGGCTGAGGCGATCCACTCGGCGAGCACGGCGTCGTTACCGGGAGCCGGGGTGAGAAGTTCGGCGAACGAGCGGACGAGCCCTGCAAGCTCGGTCATCTCCGGGCAGGCGTCGGTGAGGATCTTGAGCAGGTCGGTGTCCTTGTCCCGTAGTCGTTCGGGCCGGGTGAGTATGAGGCGGGCGAGCCGGCGCGGGCTGATCACGGGGCGGTCGCTCCCGGCCCGGCCCTGAGTGATGTAGCGGTAGAGGAGGTTGAGGCCTCCGGCGTATCCGCGTTCCTTGATCTCCCGGAACAGTTGGAGGACCGGGACGGCGGGGTCTTCGGTGCGGCGGGTCCGCAGGTGGTCGCGGTAGGGGTCGACGAGCGTGGGCCGGTACTGCGGCGCCCGGCGCAGGCCCTCGGGCTCGGGAGCGCG
>NZ_JBIUYD010000040.1:0-50442 GCF_044744345.1 Kitasatospora sp. NPDC087315
GTGCGGTCAAGAGGGTGTTCAGGTCGGTCGTCACAAACTGATCTTGGACACCCTCTGCCCTTTGGCGGGCCAGAACTTCGGATCTACTCGTCTAGAAAACCGCTCCCCCGATCCGACGGCCTCTCGAAGTCGAACTGACCCCCAGGGGGCCGACATGGCCGCGACGGCGACCTCCCGGGCCAACGGCGGCGGGCTCTTCCACCGTCAAGGAAGAGCGCGGCGCTCAGGCACTGATCCTGAACGCCGCGCCCAAGTCCTCGTGCTCCCAGGCCCTCGTGCTCCCAGGCCCTCGTACACGGGTCGGCCACCGACGGAGGCGTCCAGTGCACGACCACGAACGCACGGGCTCGATGTTCCCCCCCGGGTTCACCGCGCTTGTGCTACGTCTGTCAAGGTGCCCGGATCAAGGTGCCCGGATCCGGGCAGGCGCCGGGCAAGAGCCTCAAGGGCACGCGCGAACGACGGCGCCCTCGGAGCCGTCCCGATGCCGCTGATCCGACGGAGCGCGAGCTCACGACGGGGACGGACGTGCCACGGCGAGACAGGCGGAGGACCATGGAGGACAGCGGACAGGTCGGCGACCGCGCCCTCCCTCGGACCTACCGGAGTCGCGGAGTCCGCCGGCCCGCTCACCGGCCGCACACCGTCGGAGGTCACCATGGGCAACGTTTCCACTCACGGTTCCGCCGGCCCGGTAGTGGTCGGTACGGACGGCTCGGAGCCCGCCCGTCGCGCCGTGCTCTTCGCCCTCCGCGAGGCACAGGTGCGCGGCGTCACCGTGCGGGCCGTCTGCGCCTACGGCTCCAGCCACACCGGGCGGTCGGATCTGGGCGGGGCTGCCTGGCCCCGCACGAGCGGCGAGTTTCCGACACACCTGCACGACATCGTCGCGCGCGAGGTGACGGACTCGGTCGACGAGCTACGCCGACAGGTCGGCGAGCCGTTCGTCGAGGTCGAGGTCCACTGCGAGCGCGGCCGGCCCACGCAGGTCCTGCTGCACGCGAGCCGGGACGCGAGCCTGCTCGTGGTGGGCACCCGGGGCGCCGGCATCTGGGGTCGCCTCGCGCTCGGCTCGACCAGCACCGAGGTCATCCACCACGCCCACGTTCCCGTCGTCGTCGTGCCGCCCGCGCCCGAGGCCTCGGCTGCGTGAATCGGCGCACCACGCCACCCGCGGACCGCCCGGACCCGGGAAAGGCCGTCCGATCGGCACCGCCGGCCGCGGCGGCCTGTGGACCAGGGACGCCGGTCAACCGGTTGACCGGCAGATCCGGCAACCGCGGCGCGGATGCCGGTCCGGTCGAACGACCGGCAGAACCCGGCGTCAGGTCAGCTGAACGGCACGACCGCGACGGGGCAGAGCGCATGGTGGATCGCCGCATGTGCGACCGCACCCAGGTGCGGTCCGACGGGCACGCGCCGGACGTGGCGGCCGACCACCAGGAGCCCGGCCCGCGACGCCGACTCCACCAGAGCGACCTCCGGACTGCCGGACACCAAAGCTGTCGCGACCTCCACGTTCGGACAGCGCTCGCGCCAGGGTGCCGGTATCTGCGCGAGGGCCCGCTCCTCGGCAGCCGCCAAGTCCTTCTCCTGGCCGCCGCCGCTTCCGAAGGACAGGTGTGCCCTGCCACCCGGCGGGCTCCAGGCATGGACCACCCGCAGTGGCACCGAACACACCGAGGCCTCCTCGAAGGCGAAGGCGAGCACCTCGTCGTACGGCTGCCGAGGGTCCCTCGTGGGCCGCCCGAGGGGAGTCTCGCGGAATCCGGGGCTCGGGCAGCGGGCGCCGCTCCCTCATGGTGGTCCTGCGTGCGGACCGAGTACTGCGGGCGTTGCTCCGTCGACGCTCCGCCCGTCACCGCTCCGCCCGTCACCTCCGACCTTCCTGCGGCCGGCGGGGCTGCGCCGGCCGTGGGTTCCCGTTCACGATGCCGAGAACGACCTTGCCGTCCACGGTCTCCTGCTCCACCAGCAGCCCGGCCAGCTCCTCCAGCTCGCGGCGGTGACCGCGCAGCAGCCCGACCGCCCGTGCCTCGGCCTCCCGGAGCAGCCGGGCCACCTCCTGGTCGACCGTGCGCTGGGTCTGCTCCGAGTAGGGCCGGCGCAGCAGGTCCTCCGGGCTCTCGCCGAGGTGCTGCGGGGTGGTGATGGCGTATCCCACCGGCCCGAGTTCGCTGGACAGGCCGAACTCGCGGACCATCCGGGTGGCGAGCGCGGTGGCGTTGGCCAGATCGTTCGCCGCGCCGGTCGATCCCTCCCCGAAGACCACCAGTTCCGCGGCCCGGCCGCCGAGCTTGACGGTGAGCAGGTCGGTCAGGTAGCTCTCGCTGTACAGGTGCCGCTCCGCCTCGGGCAGCTGCTCGGTGGCACCGAGGGTGACGCCGGCGGGCAGGATGGTCACCTTGGCGACCGGGTCCGCGTGTGCGCACAACGCGGCCATCAGGGCGTGCCCGGACTCGTGGACGGCGACCGAGCGGCGTTCCTCCGGGAGCAGCGCGTTGGAGGACTCGCGGCGGCCGAGGAGCACCCGGTCGCGGGCGGTGTCGAGGTCCTGCGCGCTGATGGTGGCGCGCTCGGCGCGTACCGCGTTGATGGCGGCCTCGTTCACCAGGTTGGCCAGGTCGGCGCCGGAGAAACCGGGGGTGCCGCGGGCGACGCGGTCGAGGTCGACATCGGGGGCCAGCGTCTTGCCGTGGACGTGGACCGCGAGGATCGCGGCCCGCTCGGCCTGGCTGGGCAGCGGCACGGTGACCTGGCGGTCGAACCGGCCGGGCCGCAGCAGCGCCGGGTCGAGCGCGTCCGGGCGATTGGTGGCGGCCAGGACGACGATGCCGGTGCCCTGGTCGAAGCCGTCCATCTCGGCGAGCAGCTGGTTGAGGGTCTGCTCCCGTTCGTCGTTGCCGCCCAGCCTGCTACCGCCGCCGCGCCGACCGCCGACCGCGTCGATCTCGTCGATGAAGATGATCGACGGGGCTCGCTTGCGGGCATCGTCGAACAGGTCCCGGACCCGGGAGGCCCCGACGCCGACGAACATCTCGACGAAAGCCGAGCCGGTCACCGAGAGGAAGGGGACCTCGGCCTCTCCGGCGACCGCGCGGGCGAGCAGGGTCTTGCCGGTGCCGGGCGGGCCGACCATGATCACGCCACGGGGTCCCTTGGCCCCGGCTGCGGCGTACCGCTCGGGGCTGCGCAGGAAGTCCACGACCTCGCTGACCTCCTGCTTGACGCCCTCGTAGCCCGCGACATCGATGAACCGGGTACTCGGCCGTTCCGCCTCGATGATCTTCGCCCGTGACCGCCCGATCGCGCTCAGACCACCGGTCATCGTCCTTGAGACCGCACGCCCCGACCAGAGGAAGAGCGCGGCGATGACGATCAACGGCAGGAAGACGAACAGGGTCGACAGGATCGAGCCGCCGCCGCTCTGGGTCGCGGTGATCGCGACGTGCTGGGTCTGCAGCTGTCTGGTGAGCTGACTGTTGTCCAGTGCGGTCGGGATCTGGGTGGTGAACCTCGTCCCGTCCTTCAGCGTGCCGGTGATCGCGCCCTTGTCGGTGATGTCGACCGTCTTGACCTGGCCCGCGTCCACCCTGCCCGCGAAGTCGCTGTAGGCGTAACGGGGTTCTGTTCCGGGACGGCTGTGCGTCAGCAGGAGGGCCAGCACCGTGACGGCGAGGACGGCCGGCAGCAGCCATCGCCGCCAGCCCGGCGACTGCGGCGCCGATGTCGGCGGCCCAGGCTTCGACGGCCGCCGCACAGGCCCGGGTCCGGACTTTCCGGCCGCGTGCAGAACGGGAACCAGCATGCGTGCGATCATCCGATGCATTCGAGCCTCCCGTCCCATGGTCCGTCGGCGGCGCGGGCGACGGGCGGAGCCGGTCGGCCCACCGGCCCGGGACATCCGGTCACCGTTGCCGGGTCCGTACGCCGACCCGGCACGGGAGGACGATCCTGCGGGTGCAAGCGCGGGTCGGCCGCCGGAGCGACCTCTCGGCCGGCGCCCCGGGCAGGGCTGGACGGTGGAACGTCCCACCACCCGGAGCCCTCGGGTGGACGTCAGCGGGCGATCGGGTCGCCCTGAACCTGTCGCAGACGCTCCGTCACTCCCGCACCTTGTGGGGGCGGGGGCGCACGACAGCCACGGGGCAGATGCCGTAGTGCAGGAGAGCGTGGCTGACGGATCCGAGAGCAAGACCGTGGAAGCCGCCCCGGCCACGCGAGCCGACGACCGCGAGATCGGCCCGGTCGGAGGCACGGACCAGCAGTGGCGCGGCTCCTCCGCGGACCACGTCACGCTCGACCTCGACATCGGGGAACCGCTGGACGAGGTCGCCGAGCTGTTCGTCCACTTCGCTCCGCTGCCGGGCCTCCTCCTCGTCCGGGTCGACCTCGGCCCCGTCGGTGCCGGCCGGATTCGGCATGCTCCACGCCCGCAACACCTGGAGACGCGCCCCACGCAGCGACGCCTCCTCGAATCCGAACTCCAGGGCGCTGTCGGAATGCGGGGAACCGTCGGTGCCGACAACCACTCTGCGATGGCCCGTGGTGATCTGCCCGACCACCACCACCGGGCCCGCCGCGTGCCCGGCGACCTGCAGACCGACCGAACCGACCAGCAGGTTCCAGAAACCGCCCTCCCCCCGGGCGCCGAGCACCACACTGTGCGCCTGCTCGGACATCGCGCGGAGGATCTCGGCGGGGGAACCGGGGAACTGGGCCGACCCCACCTCCAGACCGGGATGGCTCTCCTTGATGATCGCCTCCGCCTCCTTCAGGATGCCCGCACCCCGTCGGCTGAGGCCCTGCGAGCGTCCGGGCGGGAAGAACGGGGCGTCGAACTCCCAGCCGGGCAGCACATGCACGATGTGCAACGGACAGCCGTGCAGTACCGCCTCGTTTCCCGCCCACACGAGGGCGCGCAGGCTCCGTCCGGAACCGTCCACTCCCACAATCACCGGATCATTCATCGCTCCTCCTGCCAGATCGTCGCGGCGAAACGTCGTAGTGCCCGGTTTTCCTGAGCCGACGGGCCCACGTCGCCGGTCCGGGGCCGCTCATGCCAACGGCTCCTACCATCCAGACTCGCGTGCCCCGTGCCTGCCCGCCATCGGTCGGGGCGACGTGCTCCGAGTGGTCCGGTCAGCCACAGAAGCCGACCGGGCGGTGTCCGTCGAGTACCGGCAGACGCCTGACCCCGGCACGGCGGAAGACCCGGTAGGCGGCTTCCAGATCGTCGGTCGCGTCGACCGTGACGGCAGGTGCGGACATGAACTCCGACACCGGCGTCTCCGGGTCGGTGCCCGTGGACAGTACCCGGACGGCCAGGCCCCGGTCGGTGACGACGCCGTGCAAGGTGTCGTCACCGGCGACCAGCACGCAGCCGACCGCCTCGGTCTCCACCCGGCGCGCTGCCTGTCGTGCGGTCGCCCGTGGTGGCACCGTGACCGGCGGGGTGATCATCACGTCGGCGATCCGCATCGCTACCGCTCCGGGGCGATCGACACGGCCGCGGCCTGCCGCACCAGCAGCGACGCCAGGTCCCCGGCCTCGCCGGGGGTCAACAGGATCCAGACCGCGTCACGGTCGTACGGCTCACAGGCGGTTTCCAGGACGATGCGGCCCTGGTCCAACGGCAGGACTTCCGGGGCGTACCGGGAGATCGCGATCGTACGGCCGCTCCGGGTGTGCATCAGGCTCTGCTCGAAGGGGACCTCGGTCTGCGGCATGGTGCGCCTCCCTCGGAATGCTTCTCGCCTCCCAGGGAAGCGCCGCGCCCGGCGTTGCGGCCAGGGCTGGCCGGTACCGGGCGGGTGGGCCGGTCGGCCCTGGCGGGTCGGGTATCTCCGTCGAACTCGCCCGGGTGCTGGGCCGCCTCCCCCGGCGGCTCGTCGTCTACGCCGTCGAAGGAGCCGACGGCAGTTTGGGCACCGGTCTGTCGGCACCGGTCGCGGCCGTCGTGGCACCGCTGGCCGAACGGATCGCGGCGGAGATCGCGCTGTGCCGGGTGCCCCCCCTCGACGGCGCGGGACGGCGCTGTCCGTCCCTGAGGCCTGGGCGAACCGGCGCCCGGGGCGGGCGTCGGCCGTAACCGGAGAGCCGTCCCCGATCGCCCGTCCCCGGGCGGCCGTTCCCGCCCTGGTGGTCGCCACGTCTCCCCGGACGTTTCGAATCAGCGCGTCAGAAGTCGCCCGCCAGGGTCGGCGACCTGCCGCTGCCGACCCGGCGGCCGGTGATCTTCTCCGTGCGGACGCGTACCCAGAGCGGTCGGTCGCCGCCGGCCCACGGCGTGGTGCCGGGCAGCCGCTGCAGGTGACGGACGGTGTCGGGGTCGTCGACGTGCTCGGCTCTGCCGAGGATGAGGACGCTCCAGCCCTGGCTCAGGTGATCGTCGATCCGGTCGACCTGGAACGCTACCGAGGCTCCGTCGTCCGGCGCCGCGGCGCCTTGTGCGGCTGTCCGGTAGACGATCGTCGCGGCGTCCACGGTGTAGTTGACCGGGAAGACCGCGGGGCCCGGTTCGACGGGCAGGGCGATCCGGCCCACACCATGGGTACCGACCCTGTCCCAGCACTCGGCGGTGGTGAGGTGGACCAGCAGCGGACGCGGCCCGGCGTCCGGCTGTCCCGGCGGGGCGTCGGCGCGCCCCTCGACCAGTTCCTGGTAGGTGAGCCGCAGGGCGGCGGCGATCCGCAGGAAGCCACCCGGGTCGAAGTCCGGTCCGGTCTCCAGAAGGTACTTGAGGTAGCGCGGCGCCATGGCCGCCTGGTTCGCCAGCACCTCATCGGTCAGGCCGAGTTGGGAACAGCGATCGGCGACCCTGCGCGCGACGGCTGCGGGATCGACGCGGCGGACGGCTTCGTTGTGGAGGTTCTGGTTCACCGTGTGCTCCTTGGCTCGCCGGTGTCGGGTTCACGTCCGGAAGAGCGCGACCTTGAGGGCGCCGTCGGTGTCCGCGTCGGCGAAGATGTCGTAGGCGCGGGTGCACAGCTCGAAGGATGCGGGGACGCCGACCGCCTCGATGGGGTCGCGCACCACGGGGTCGGGGACGTCGCCCCAGGTCCGACGGCCCGGTCCGTGGTAGGTCAGCGCCTTCATGGCCTGGTCACTCCTGTCGCACCTTGCCGGAGCGCGACGGCTGCGGTGCCGTCCCGTCCTCCCCTCCAGCGTTCCTCGGGCGACGGGTGATCGCCATGGGCCGGGCGGGGCCGGCGCCTGGGGCCGATGGGCCCTGGTGGCCCAGCGGGACACGACGCGCCCGGGCCGCCGCGTCTAGTCTGGGCAGTGGCACCCGGCGAGTCTCGGAGGAACCGGTGGGCAGCGAAGCGGAGAGTTCGACTCCTCTGCCGCACCTGCGTCTGGACGACCTGCTGGACGAGCTCCAGACCAGGCTGAACGCCGCGCGCGGCACCCGGGACCGGGTGCACAGCCTGCTGGAGGCGGTCCTGGCGGTGGGCCGGGAGCTGGAACTGACCCAGGCGCTGCAGCACATCGTCGAGGCGGCGGTCACCCTGGTGGACGCCGGGTACGGCGCACTCGGGGTGATCGGTGAGGACCAGCGGCTCTCCCAGTTCATCCCGGTCGGTATGACCGACCAACAGGTGAAGCGGATCGGAGCGCTGCCGTCCGGTCACGGGGTCCTGGGCGAGCTGATCCGCAACCCGGTGCCACTGCGGCTCGGCCGGATCTCGGACCATCCGTCGTCCTACGGGTTCCCGGCCGACCATCCGCCGATGCGGAGCTTCCTCGGGGTGCCGATCCGGGTCAGGGACAAGGTGTTCGGCAACCTCTACCTGACCGAGAAGCGGGGCGGCGGCGAGTTCGACGCCGAGGACGAGTCGGTGCTCGCCACTCTGGCCGTGGCCGCCGGGGTCGCGATCGACAACGCCCGTCTGTACACGCAGACCAGGCTGCGCGAGCGCTGGCTGACGGCCAACGCGGAGATCACCAGCAGTCTGCTGTCCGGAAGTTCCGAGCAGCAGGTGCTCGACCTGCTGCTCGCCCGGGCGGCCGGGATCGCCGGCGCCGACCTCGCGGTGGTCGCGCTGCCACTGCCCGGCTCCGACGACCTGAAGGTGCGGACCGCCGTCGGACTCGGGGAACAGCAGCACCGCGACCTGGTCCTCCCGCTGGACGGCTCCTTCGTCGGCGCCGCCGCCCGGACCGGCGGGCTCGTGGTGAGCTGCGATGTACGGAACGACCCGAGGATCACCGTCGGTCCGCCGCGTTGGGAGGGCTTGGGACCCGCCGTCGCGGTACCGATCGGCATTGCGGGGCACGGGGTGCGCGGGGTGCTGATGCTGGCCCGCGCGACAGGATCGCCCGTGTTCGGTGAGGACGAGTCCGGGCCGTTGCTGGGCTTCGCGGGCCAGGCTGCGGTGGCCATGGAGCTGGGTGAGCGGCGTCGGGACTCCGAACAGGTCGGGCTGCTCCAGGAGCGCGACAGGATCGCCCGCGACCTGCACGACCTTGCCATCCAGCGGCTGTTCGCCACCGGGATGACCCTCCAGGGTGCCGTCCGCTTCATCGACCACCCGGAGGCCGCCGACCGGGTCCTGCGGGCGATCGACGACCTCGACGAGACCGCGAAGACCATCCGGGCCACCATCTTCGGCCTGCGCGCCCGCGAAGCCGGCCCCGCGTCGAAGGGGCTTCGTTCCCAGGTGGTCCAGGTGGTCGAGCGTGCGGCGCGGACTCTCGGCTTCGCGCCGGGTCTGCGGATGGCCGGTCTGCTCGATGTCACGGTGCCACCGCTGATCGCGGAGGGCACGGTCGCCGTGCTGGAGGAGGCGCTGTCCAACGCCGCCCGGCATGCCGCCGCGAGCGCGGTCGACGTGTCGCTGACGGCAGGATCCGACCTGACACTCACCGTCACGGACAACGGCTTGGGCCTCCCCGAGGACGGTCGACGCAGCGGGCTGGCCAATCTGGCCGAACGGGCCGTCGAGCTCGGCGGCACGTTCAGCGCCCGGGCACGGCCCGGCGGCGGCACCGAACTGGCCTGGCGCGTCCCGCTGCCCTAGGTTTCCCGGTCCAGGACATCGGCGGCCGCCAGGCGGGGCGTGGGCGCGCCCTCGGGGCCGTAGCCGAGCCGGACCAGCATCTGCACGTGCCCCGGCCGCTGGTGCGGCTCCCTGGTGGTCCAGCGCAGGTGCGGCCACTCCATCGCCTGGTGCAGGAGCGAGGCCCGGACACCGTGCACGGTGGCGGTCAGCAGGACGTGCTCCAGGGCGAGCCCGGTGCGCAGCCAGTCCTCGGGGCGGTCGTGCTCGGTGGTGAGCACCGCGATGCGCGGCTCGCGTTCGAACGACGCGAACGGTTGGTGCTCGGTGGGACGGATGGCGGAGAAGTCCCGCATCGGCAGCCGGCCGGCCCGGTCCTGCGGGCCCAGCGCGTGGACCGGGATTCCGTACGCCGGCTGGTCCCCGCTCCGGATCCAGCTGCGGCTCTCGGCCCGCTGCGCGGGGTCGGTGGTGCTGCGGCGCTCGGCCTCGGTGGTGATCTCCAGCAGCCGGGCCGTCTCCTGCCGGTCGGGCAGCTGGAGCGTGGCCCCCTCCACCCGCGCGGCCGCCACCAACTGGTCCAGGACGTCCGCCGGGACGGGCCGTCCGGTGAACGGGGTACGGATGGAGTGGCGGTGCCAGATCGCGTCGTACAGCTCCTCGGTGCCGGGGAGCCGCACGGGGGACGCCTCGTCCAGCCGGACGCCGGCGAACAGGTCCGGTTCGGCGGGGTCGGGCAGCAGGCGCACCACGGGTGCCCAGCCGAGGTGGCGGGCGGCGACCCGCAGATTGAGTACCGCCGCGCCGACGGAGATGTGCATCGCCCGCCCCTGGGGGTCCGCGGCCGGCACGGCACGCTCCCGCACGGCGCGCACCTCCAGGATCGAGGTTTCGGGCTGGAGCCGGAAGTGCCAGGGCTGGCTGTTGTGGATCGAGGGGGCGGCGACCGCGGCGGAGACCAGTTTCTCCAGGGCGGTGGCGTCGAGGGCGAGCGTGGACATGGCGGTCTCCCGGGGTGTGCCGTCAGCAGGAGGGCGGTCCGCCGCCGGGGCACGGTGTCCCCCGGCGGTTGCCTCATCCCCACCGTGCTGCCCGGACCCGGCTCCGCGCTTGGGCCGACCGGCTCTGTCGGCGGGGCCGGTCGGCCTCAGCGCGAACGGTCGGACCGGTGTTCCGGGTCGGCGTGGGCCGCGAGCACGGCCGCCTGGAGACGCCGTTCCACGCCCAGCTTGGCGAGCAGCCGCGAGACGTGGTTCTTGACGGTCTTCTCGGCCAGGTAGAGCTCCTGGCCGATCTGCCGATTGGTCTTGCCCTCCCCCACCAGGGCGAGGATCTCCCGCTCACGCGGGGTCAGCTGGGACAGGACCGTCCCGGTGTCGGTCTCCTCGTGGTGGCGCAGACTCTCCATGAGCTTGCGCGTGGTCGCCGGATCGAGCATGGACTGACCGGAGGCCACCGTCCGCACCGCGCCCACGAGGTCGGCGCCCTTGACCTGCTTCAGCACATAGCCTGCGGCACCCGCCATGATCGCGTCCAGCAGGGCGTCGTCGTCGTCGAAGGACGTCAGCATCAGGCAGACCAGATCCGGCATCCGGTCGCGCAGCTCCCGGCAGACGGTGACCCCGTCACCGTCCGGCAGACGGACGTCGAGGACGGCGACCTGCGGCCGCAGCGCCGGGATACGGGCGAGCGCCTGCGCGCAGCTGCCCGCCTCACCGACGACCTCGATGTCGGTTTCCGCTTCCAGCAGATCGCGCACCCCACGCCGGACCACCTCGTGGTCGTCCAGCAGGAACACCCGCACGGGCCCCGCGGACTCGGCGGGTTGCACGGGCTCGGTCACGTCCATCGCCGGCTCCCCGGGTGTTGGTGTCCTCTCCCCACCGATTCTGCGCGCCGGACCACCGCAGCGCACCGGAGGAGAAGGACCGGCCGTCCGGCTCCGCCCCGACCGGGTACCGGAAACGGTGGACGAGCGGCTCGGCTCGGCCGGGGAGCGGCCCGACGGCCCGTTGCGCAGACTGGAAGGACGCCGACAGCACGGAGGCCGCGCGTGGAACCGGACACCGCCACGACGACGGCGGCCAACGCCGCGATGCCCGATCCGTGGACCCTGTGCTACCAGGGCTTCGACCCGGCCGAGGAGGGGCTGCGGGAGGTCCTCTGCGCGGTCGGCAACGGCTACCTCGTCAGCCGGGGCGCCGCACCCGAGTCGGTCGCCGACTGCGTCCACTACCCGGGCACCTACCTGGCCGGCTGCTACGACCGCGCCGCCTCGACGGTCGCGGGCCGGGTGGTCACCAACGAGGACCTGATCAACACCCCGAACTGGCTGCCCCTGACCTTCCGCCCCGTCGGCGGCACGTGGTTCACCGGCCCGCCCGCCGAGCAGGCCCTGGAGCTCGACCTCCGGCGCGGTGTCCTGACCCGGACCGCCCTGGTGGTGGACTCCGGCGGGCGCCGGACCCGGCTTGTCCAGCGGCGGATCGCCAGCCAGGCGCAACCGCACCTGCTCGTCCTGCAGTGCACGCTGACGGCGGAGAACTGGTCCGGTCCGGTGGAGATCCGCTCGGAGCTGGACGGCACCGTCACCAACACCGGAGTCGCGCGCTACCGCGGCCTGGCCGACCGCCACCTCCTCCCCGTCGGCCAGGGCGTGGACGAGGACGGTCTGCTCTGGCTGGAGGTCGCCGCCATCGGGTCGCCGCTGCACATCGCGCTCGCGGCCCGCACCCGCCTGCACCACGCGGGCGGCGCGCCCGTCCCGGCCCACCGCACCGAGGAGTTCCGGGACGGCCGGGCGGCCCAGACCCTCGCGGTGGAGATCCGGCGGAACCGCCCGGTGACGATCGAGAAGACCGTCGCGGTCCACACCTCCCGCGACCCGGCGATCGAGGCGCCCCTGCCCGCCTCCCGGCTCCTGGCCGCGCAGGCCGCCGCCTTCGACCGGCTGCTGACCGAACACTCCGTGCGCTGGGCGGAGTTGTGGGGCCGCTGCCGGATCGAGGCGGACTTCGACGGCGCCGGCCCGCTGCACCTGAACCTGTTCCACCTGCTCCAGACGTACTCCGAGCACTCCGCCGACCTCGACGTCGGCATCCCGGCCCGCGGGCTGCACGGCGAGGCGTACCGGGGCCACGTCTTCTGGGACGAACTGTTCGTCCTCCAACTGCTCAACCCGCGCTTCCCCGAACTCGCCCGGGCCGTCCTGCGTTATCGCCACCGGCGGCTGGGCGCCGCCCGGCAGAGCGCCCGCGAAGCAGGACTGCGCGGCGCCATGTACCCGTGGCAGAGCGCGAGCGACGGCCGCGAGGAGTCCCAGCGGCTGCACCTGAACCCGCTCTCCGGCCGCTGGCTGCCCGAC
This sequence comes from Kitasatospora sp. NPDC087315, assembly GCF_044744345.1. Classification (NCBI taxonomy): domain Bacteria; kingdom Bacillati; phylum Actinomycetota; class Actinomycetes; order Kitasatosporales; family Streptomycetaceae; genus Kitasatospora; species Kitasatospora sp. NPDC087315. Next base: position 12,367 of record NZ_JBIUYD010000040.1, read on the forward strand.
CGCAGCCACCTCCAGCGGCACGTCGGCTCGGCGGTCGCCTACAACGTCTGGCAGTACTACCAGGCCACCGGTGACATGGACTTCCTCTCCGAGGCCGGAGCCGAGATGCTGTTGGAGATCGCCCGGTTCTGGTGCTCGACCGCCACCTACGACCCCCGGCGGAAACGCTATTCGATCCGCGGTGTGCTCGGCCCGGACGAGTACCACGACGCCTACCCGTGGGCGGCCGGTCCCGGCCTGGACGACAACGCCTACACCAATGTGCTGGCCTCCTGGGTGCTGGCCCGCGCCCTGGACACCGTACGGATCCTCCCGGAGTACCGCCGCGACGAACTGCTGGAACGACTGGCGCTGGACAGCGCCGAGCTCGACCGCTGGCAGGACGTCGGGCGGCGTCTGCACGTCCCCTTCCACGACGGGGTGCTCAGCCAGTTCGACGGTTACCAACGACTCGACGAACTCGACTGGACGGCCTACCGGCACCGCTACCCCGACCTGCGCCGGCTCGACCGGATCCTGGAGGCCGAGGGCGACACCGTCAACCGCTACCGGGTGTCCAAGCAGGCGGACGTGCTGATGCTCTGGTACCTGTTCTCCGCCCGCGAGGTCCGCGACCTGCTCCGGCGGCTCGGCTACCCTGCCGGGCACGAGCTGCTGCGCCGCACCACCGGGTACTACCTGCGGCGTACCGTCCACGGCTCGACGCTCAGCTCCGTGGTGCATGCCTGGGTGCTCACCCGCTCCGACCGCCGCGCCTCCTGGCGGTACTTCCGCGACGCCCTGGTGGCCGACCTCCGGGACGCCCAGGGCGGCACCACCGCCGAGGGCATCCACCTCGGCGCGATGGCCGGCGCGGTCGACCTGCTGCAACGCTGCTACACCGGCCTGGAGATCCGCGAGGACGCACTCTGGCTCGATCCCCGTCTGCCGTCCGCCCTTGGCCGCCTGGAGCTGGAGCTCCGCTACCGCGGCCACTGGGGTGTGGTGATCGCCACCGACCGGCGGGCGGTGACGGTGAGCCTGCGGCAGAGCCGCCAGGAGCCCGTCCAGATCCGGTTCCGGGGAGCGCCGACCATCGTCCGGCCCGGTGAGAGACACACCTTCAGTCTGTGAGCCGGCCGGACCGGAGCAGTCCACCGTACGACGTGCGGTGCGCCGGCGTGGACCAGCCGGTCGATGCCGTACTCGTCCGGTCCGCCACTGGCGGTGATGCCCGGGGCCGAGCAGGTGTATCGCGGGCCGGGGTGCACCGACACGGTCGCACTGCGGGACGATCCCGCGCCCGAGGACACCATCCCGCTGCTGGAGACGGTGATGTCGGGCGGTGAGCGGACCGCCGCACGGCCTCCGCTCGCCCGGGCCCGGGCCGCTTTCGAGACCGACCTGGCCCGGCTCCCCGCCGGTGCACGTCGGATCAACGCTCCGCAGCCGCCGGCCGTGGCCGTCTCCGGCCGTCTGCGCCGGCACACCGGCGACGTCCGGCGGCTGATCGAGAACCGGCTGCGGGCCGGACAACCGGTGCCCCGTGCGGTCCGGCCCTCCCGCATGGGGCCGGACGGCCCTCGCACCGAACGCCCCGGTCTCCCTACCGTGGGAGCAGGGCCGGTCGTCACGGACCGGCCGGCCGATCCGGTGGAGGAGCCATGACATCCGCCAGCGAGCGCCGCCCGGTCGTCCTCGGCGTGGACACCCTCACCCCGGGGAGGATGGTGGTGGCCTGGGCGGCCGACGAGGCCGACCGCCGCAGACTCTCTCTGCGGATGGTCCACGCCCTTCCGCCGGTGTCCGAGGATCCGCATGCCTTCAAGGAGTTGCGGGAGCGCGGCGACCGGGCCCTGGACGATGCCGCGGCCTTCGCCCGCCGACGGCACCCGAACCTGCCGGTGGCCACCGCCGTCAAGGAGGCGGCACCCGCCCCGCTCCTCTGCCGGGAGTCCGCCCACGCCGCACTCGTCGTCCTCGGCTCGCGCCGGCTGAACCGGCTGGAGGAGGTGCTGAGCACGTCCTCGGTGACCGTCCCGGTGAGCGCCCAGGCCCACTGCCCGGTGGTGGTCGTCCGCGAACCCGAGCACGTCACCCAGGAGCCGCCGTACGTGGTGGTCGGTGTGGACGGCAGCCCGTCGTCCGGGGCGGCCGTGGACTTCGCCTTCGACCTCGCCGAACGGCGGCAGGCCGCGCTGCGCGCCGTCTGGGTCTGGCAGTCGCACCTGGACGGCCACGTCGACGAGGGCGCGACCGTCCAGACCCTGCGGCGGCGGCTGGGCGAGACCACGGCCGGACGCCGGGCCGTCCACCCCGATGTCACGCTCACGCACGAGGTGATCCGCGGCCACCCCGTCGAGGAACTCGCCAAAGCCTCCGAGCACGCGCTCGCCGTCGTGGTGGGGCGTCGTGGGCGTGGCGGGTTCACCGGCATGCGGCTCGGGTCCGTCCCGCACGGCCTGCTGCACCGCGCCCACTGCCCGGTCGTCACGGTGCCCTCCGCCCCGGGCGGCGGACGCTGACCACCGGCGTCGCGGTCCCGGCCGGTCCGTCCGCCGCCGGGCCCGCTCCCCTCGCGGACTCGCGGCCCGTGGTCCCACGATGGAGGTACCGGACACGCCTCGCCCCCGTCCCGGCGGGCCGCGCGGACACACCGGCGGCACCGGTCCCCGTGGACGGGCCCGCGTGGCCCGCCCCCGAACGAACGGACGCGAACATGAACGAGGGCACCGCACCCCAGCCGGCCCGCACCAAACGGTGGACCCTTCGCCTGGACCTCTTCGAGGAGGGGGACGTCACCAAGGTGCACGCCGTACTCGACACCGGCGACAACACGCTGGAGAGCCGGACCACGGCCCGTCGCAACCCCCACGACGACCCCGTACCGGAGATCGGCGACGAGTACGCGGCGGGGCGGGCCCTGGTGGACCTCGGACACCAACTGCTCCGCGCCGGTGTCACCGACGCGGCCACGAACGCCCCGTTCCCGCCGTCCTGACCTGTCGGCGCTGCCCCGCCACACGCGCTGCCCGGTGGCGGCCGTCCGGTACGGCTGACGCGCCGGCATTCCGGTACCGGCGGGCCCGGGCCTGCCGTGGCGGGCGCTCCCTGACCGTGCGGGGTGGCGACGCGCCCGCCGCCCCGGGTTCACCGTCGCGGCCGAACTCTTGCCCGGTGGCGGTCGTTCCGCTGTGGGCCGGGGTGCGGTCAGCCGGCCGGTGGCCCGCCGTCGTCGAGGTCCCAGGCGAGGTGGTCGGCGAGGCCGGTGAGTCCCTCGATGCGGGCGATCTGGAGGCAGAGCGCCCCGGCGTCGCCGCGGGTGCGGGTGCGGCCGGCCACCCAGACGCGGCCGCGCTCACAACGGATGTGCAGTGCGCCGGGGACGATGCCAGTACCAGGGGTGAGGGCGAGGGTGAGCGCCTCGGCACGGATCTCCTCGTCGTCGCGGCGCAGGGCGTCGAGCAGGTCGTGCGAGGAGAGCAGGCCGGTGAGGTGGCCGTCGGCGTCCACGACGGGCAGGTGGTGCAGGGACTTGCGGCTCAGCAGGGCGAGCGCCTCGGCGGTGCTCAGGTCCTCGGTGGCGGTGACCGCCGGGGCGGCCATCAGGTCGCGGGCCAGCAGTTCCCGCTGCGGGTCCTCCTCGGCGTAGGCGGCGAGCAGGTCTGAGACGGCGACCACGCCGGTGACCGTACCGTCCGCCGTCACCACGGGCACGATGCCCCGCCGGGAGGCGCTCAGCACGGCGGCGACGGTGGCGAAGTCCGTCCCGGGGGTGACGGCGACCCCGGGGCGGCTCATGCAGTCGCGGACCCGGGTGCGGGCGGCGGGCGGTGCGGGATGGGACGACGGGAAGGTGTCGGCCGCCGTGCCGTCGAGGATGCTGTGCTTCACGGTGTTCACGTCCCTTCGGCGGTCGCCGGGCGCCGCAGCCGCCGCAGGTAGGGGTCGAAGGACGGCCTGCGTTCGAGACGGACCCGGGCGTCCACGCAGACCGCGCCGTCGGGGCGGGCGATGACGGGGTTGAGGTCGGCCTCGACGAGCTCCGGGAAGTCGTCGGCCAGCCGGGACAGCCCGGCGAGCACGGACCGCACGGCGGCGAGATCCACCGGGGGCGCGCCGCCGTTCCCCAACAGCATTGGTGCGCTGCGGAGTTCGGCGACCATGGTGGTCAGGTCGCGTTCGCTGAGCGGGGCCAGCCGGGCCGTCCGGTCGGCCAGGACGTCGGCGGCGGTGCCGCCCAGGCCGAGGACGACGAGTGGGCCGAAGACCTGATCCTGGACCACGCCCGCGAGCAGTTCCACCCCGGGCGCCGCCATCGGCTGGACCACCGCTCCGGCCAGCTCGGGACCGAACTTCCGCGTGAACTCATGGTAGGCGGCGCGCACTTCGGCGTCGGCGGCGAGGCCGGTCCGGACGGCGCCCAGTGCACTCTTGTGTACCTGGCCGGGCCAGTACGCCTTCAGGGCCACCTTCCCCTCGTACCCGAGCCGGCGCAGACCGGTGGCGGCGACGGAGGCCATGTGTTCGTCCCGGGCCCACACCGAGGCGGCCAGCGGCAGCCCGTACGCCTCCAGCAGGTCGGCGGTGGACAGCGGGTCGAGCCAGCCTCCGTCGGGGTGGGCGGTGAGGTAGCCGTCGATCAGGCTGCGGGCGGTACGCCGGTCGCAGTCCGGGGCTTCGGCGGGTGCGGAGGGGGCTTCGGCGAGCCACCGGGCCCGGTCCCGGGCGTGCGCGAGGGCCCGGGCGGCGGCGAGGCTGTCGGAGTAGGCCGGCAGCACGCCGCCGTCGGCGCAGGTCCGGTAGCGGACGGGCACCTGCTGGTCGAGCAGCACGGCGGCGATCGGGACGCGTCGCCGGGCCGGGCCCTCCAGCAGGGCGCGCACCGGTTCGCGCGCGGGGGTGGCGCACAGTGCCGTCGGCACCAGGCACACCAGGATCGCGTCGACGGCCTCCTCTTGCTCCAACGCGCGGAGGAAAAGGGTGAGTTCGGTCGGAAGCACCGCTGCCGTGGTGTCCACCGGGTTACGGACGGAGGCGCCGGGCGGAAGCAGATTCCCGAGTCCCGGAGGGAGTTCCGGCAGCACCAGTCCGGCCTCGGCGCAGGCGTCTGCGGCCAGGATGCCGATGCCGCCCGCGTTGGACACCACCGCGACCGCTCCGCGTGGAGCGGGCAGCGGCTGGGCGTGCAGCAGGGCGGCGGCCTCGACGAGTTCCTCGATGCTCCGGGTGGCGGTGATGCCCGCCTGTCGGAACAGCGCCTCCCGGGTCACGGTCGGGGTGGCGGCGGCCGCGGTGTGCGAGGCCGCGCCCCGGCGGCCGGCCGTCGAGCGTCCGGCGTCGACGGTGAGCACCGGGACGGTCCGGGTCACGCGGCGGGCGGTACGGGCGAAGGCGCGCGGGCTGCCGAAGGACTCCAGGTGGAGCAGCGCGAGGTCGGTCCGGCCGTCCGTCTCCCACCACTAGAGCAGGTCGTTGCCGCTGACGTCGTACTTGTCGCCGAGCGAGACGAAGCTCGACACCCCGATGCCCAGCCAGGCCAGCCGCGACAGCAGCGCGATTCCCACGCCACCGCTCTGCACGGCCACCCCGGCGGTGCCGGGCCGGGGGAAGGCGCCTCCGAACTCGGCGTCCAGCCGGATGGAGCGATCGGTCTGGGCCATGCCCAGGCTGTTCGGCCCGACCAGGCGCATGCTGTGGCAACGGCAGGCGCGCATCAGCCGCCGGGCCTCCTCCGCCGAGAGTCCGGAGGTGAGCACCACCAGCGCCCGGACCCCGGCGGCGCCACACTCCTCGGCCACCCCGGGGACCGCGGCGGCGGGCACGGCCAGCACGGCGAGGTCCGGCACGGCGGGCAGCTCGCCGACGGACGGGTACGCGGGTTCTCCGTCGATCTGCCCGGTGTGCGGGTTCACCGCCCAGAGAGCCCCGACGAATCCGCCCTGCCGGATCTTCGCCAGGACGGTCCGCCCGACCGACCCCTCCCGGCGCGACACCCCGACCACCGCGACCGAGGCCGGGCGCAGCAGCGCCGCGAGGCTGGCCACGTCGGCCCGGCGGCCGCGTTCGTCCACCGCCGAACGGTAGTGCTCGTCGCTCTCGTCCAGCGGTACCCGGATCCTGACCTCACCCTGTGTGTAGCGGCGCTGGACGGGCAGGCCGAGGTCGGCGAAGACTCGATGGACGGCCCGGTTGCCCCACAGGGTGTCGGCCTCGAACCAGCGGATCCCGGCGGCCCGGGCAGCATGCACCAGGTGTTCCAGCAGCAGGGTGGCCACGCCCCGGTGGTGCCAGCGGTCGGCCACCGCGAGGGCCAGCTCGGCCGTCTCCGGCGGGTCGTCCAGCAGCTCGCAGTCCGCCTCGCCCACCAGTTCCTCCCCCGTCCAGGCCCCCAGCGCCAGCAGGCCGGTCACCGGCGGACCGCACAGCCGGTCGGCGGCCTGCCCCGGCGCGTTGCGGCTGACCCCGAGGAACCGCATCCGGCGGCTCTCCTCTGACATCCCGGTGGCGTGCAGATCGAGCACCGCCTGGTGGTCCTGCGGGCCGAGCGGACGGATCCCGACGGTGGTGCCGTCGGCCAGCAGGGCCTCGGCGGTGGTGCGCGGCGGATGGACGGTGGACATGGCACGCCTCCTCGGCCTCGCCGATCGGTCTCCTCCAGCTTCCCCGCCCGCCCTGCGCTACGGGAGGGCCGACCGGCCCCGCCCGGCCGAACGGTGTCCTGGCCCCGTACCGTCCGACCGCGCACCGGCCGAAGGGCGGGCCGGGAGGCCGAGCCGGGCCTGTGGTGACGGCGGTGACGGTGTGTGTTCTCCGGCCCGGAGCCGCGTTCCCAGGGCCGGACGGGCCACCGGCCCGGGACCTTCCGGCCCCTGCCGTGCCCGGCCTCCGGTGGTGTCATGGAGGTACGGGCGGCCGGCCCCGTCCCGTACCGACCGCAGGAGGACGGCATGAAAGCCGCCGTGGGAGACCGCATCATCGTCCAGGGCACCCGGCCGGGCGCCACCAGGAGGGACGGCGAGATCATCGGCCTGCACCACCCGGACGGCAGCCCGCCGTACGACGTGCGCTGGTCCGACAGCGACCGGGTGACGGAGTACTTCCCCGGCCCGGACGCCCGGATCCACCACTTCCGCCACGAGCACGAGGCCCCCGCCGCGCCCGTACCGCTCAACCCGCACCTCTTCGCCGACTGACGGGCCGAGCGACCGGCCCGCGCCGATGAACACGGTCGCCGGACGCCCGACGACCGACGACCGGCTCCGGCGACTCGTCGAGGCCGGGTTGGCTCTCCGTCGCGACCGCGGCGGCCTCGGCAACGATGCCGGCGCCCCGCCGCACCTTTCACGTGCCCCTCACGGCCAGACCCGCTCGGCCGCGCGACCCACCCACAGGGCGGCCGTCCGGCCCCGGCGGCGGGGCCGTCCGAGGAGCTCGACCGTCCGGGCGACGGCCTCCGGAACCCAGGCCGGCGCACTCGACGACCCCGGCCTACGAGGAGACGCCCCGGCGCACCGCGTAGGCGGCGGCCCCTGCGGCCAGGACAGCCGCGCCCGAGACGACCGCGGACGCCGGCAGGGCGAACGCCAGCACCAGGCAGCCGGCCAGACCGACTACGGGAACCAGCCTCGGCGGGCGGCCCTCGGCCCGGGTCAGCGTCCAGGCCGAGGCGTTCGCGACGGCGTAGTAGGTCAGCACCCCGAAGGACGAGAACCCGATCGCCCCGCGCACGTCCGCGGTCGCCGCCACCACCGCGACGACGGCGCCGACCGCGAGCTCGGCACGGTACGGCACCTGGAACCGGGGGTGGACCGCCGCCAGAGCGTGCGGGAGGTGCCGGTCGCGGGCCATCGCGAGCGTCGTGCGGGAGACCCCGAGGATCAGGGCGAGCAGCGAGCCGAGCGCGGCCACGGCCGCCCCCGCCCGTACCACCGGGGTGAGCCAGTCCGCGCCCGCCGCCCGCACCGCCTCGTCCAGCGGCGCAGCGGCGCCGGCCAGGCGTTCGGACCCGAGCACCAGGAGGACCGCGACGGCGACGAGGGCGTAGACGACGAGCGTCATGCCCAGCGCGACCGGGACGGCCCGGGGGATGGTACGGGCCGGGTCGCGGACCTCCTCCCCGAGGGTGGCGATCCGGGCATAGCCGGCGAACGCGAAGAACAGCAGGCCGGCCGCCTGCAGCACCCCGTGCGCCGTGGCGTCCGCACCGATGTCCAGCCGGACCGCGTCCGCACCGCCCGAGGTCAGCGCGGCCGCCACGACGGCGGCGAGCACCGCGAGCACCATCGCGACGATCACCCGGGTCAGCCATGCGGACTTCTGCACGCCCGCGTAGTTCACCGCCGTCAGCGCCACCACCGCGGCCACCGCCACCGCGTGCGCCTGGCCGGGCCACACGTAGCCGCCCACCGTCAGCGCCATCGCGGCGCAGGACGCGGTCTTGCCGACGACGAACCCCCAGCCCGCCAGGTAGCCCCAGAACGCTCCCAGCCGCTCCCGCCCGTAGACGTACGTCCCGCCGGACTGCGGATACCGGGCGGCCAGCCGCGCCGAGGAGGTCGCGTTGCAGTACGCCACCACCGCCGCGAGCGCCAGTCCCAGCAGCAGGCCTGACCCGGCCGCGGCGGCGGCCGGAGCCAGCGCGGCGAAGATCCCCGCGCCGATCATCGACCCCAGACCGACGACCACCGCGTCGAACACGCCCAGCTGACGGCGTAGTTGCGGCTGCGCGCTCTCGACCCGTCGTCCCATGACAAACCCCTGTATCGCCCCTCGATGACGGTGCACGGTATCCCACCTCGGCGACGGGACGGTTGCCCCTGGATGCGCCGGCCCCGGTCCGGCCGCCGACCGGACCCGATCCCGAGACCCCGCGGCTCTGTCCCGTGCCGCCGGGCCGGGCGGACAGCGTCCGGGGCCGGCGCATCCAGGGCAATCTGAGAGACGAGAAGCCCGCAGTGTTCCTGCCACCATGAGGAGAACCACGAAGTTGCCAGCCGGGCAGGAATTCCACGCGTCCCCCCGGTATTCGGAAAGGCCTGCGGGGCGACCCGTACCGTCGAAAGGGAAGGCGATTACCCATGACCGATCCGAATGTGCTGAGCACGGTTCGCGTCCCGCTGGTGGAGGAGGCCGAGGCCGAGGGCCGGACGAAGGAGCTGTACGACGCGATCAAGTCGCGGATGGGCATCCCCTTCGTGCCGGACATGTTCCGGCTGGTCTCCAGCCGCCCCGACCTGCTGGAGGTCGTGATCGCCGGATACGGCGGAGTCTTCAACGACGGGGTGCTACCGCGCGCGACCCGCGAGATGATCTCCGCCTGGAGCTCCAAGGTCAACGGCTGCCCGTACTGCGTCGGCACCCACAACTGGTTCCTGGCCCAGTTCGGCGGCCCCCGGGAGCTGACCGACGCGATCGAGAACTCCCCCTCGGTGGAGGAGCTGCCGATCGACGAGCGCACCAAGGCGCTGATGCGCCTGGTCACCAAGGTCGGCACCGGCGCCTTCCGGATCACCGACGAGGACTGGGCTGCGACCGAGGCCGCCGGCTGGAGCAACGAGGAGATGCTGGAGGCGGTGTTCACCGCCGCCCTGTTCGCCTTCATCAACCGCCTGGTGGACGGCCTGGGCCTGGGCAACTCGGTGACCCGCAGCCGGATCGCCTCGCAGCCGGAGGACGCCACCGTCTCCGAGGAGCGCCTGGCGGAAGGCAGGTGAGCGGCCCTCGCCCGCGGTCCTGCTGACTGGCGCCTCCTCCAGCACCGGCATGTCCTCCGTCACTATCTTCCTGGGCCCGCTGCCGCCGAACGCCCAGGCCAGGCCAGGCGCTCGGCCCGGTGCTCCGGGTGCTGATCGGCCTGATGCGCGCGTCCGTCCGGGCGACGGCCACGCCGGGCACGTCGCTGTCGCTGCTGCCGGCCGCGCCGCTGCCGCCGGACCTGGACCGGGCGGCGGCCGATCCGCGGATCGCCGACGCGCCGGCCCGCGGCACGGCGGCCGTCGACCGGGTCGGCGCCGAACCGGTGCCCGAGCCGGTCCGGGAGGTGGTGGCCGCCGAAACAGCCCGCCGGGACGGCACCGACCCCGGCCTCGGCCGGGCCCGGCTGGACGCCCCGCTGGGCGAACTTCCGTCGGGCGAACGCCCGGTGGGCGAACTCGCGCTGCTCACCGCGCCGGACCTGCCGGCACTGCCGGAGCCCGACTCCCTGCGGCGGCCCGCCCCCGGCACCGCCCCGGTACACGCGCCCGCCCTGACCGGGACGTGAGGGGCCGCCGCACGGCGCGCGGCGGCCGGACCCGCTCAGCGCCCGACGAGCGGCTCCACCTCGGCCGCGGGCGGCGCGAACGGGCCCCAGGCGAACGCCTCCGCCCACTTCCCGGCCGATCCCCCGGACCACTCCAGGCCCTCGATCTGCGGCCAGGTGCGGCGGCCGGTCAGCGACCGGAACACGTCCACCGCCACCCCGCGCACGGTAGCGGCGGGGGCGCCCTCGCCCACCACCCAGGCCCGCCCGGGGGTCTCGATCCGCAACGCCGGCAGCCCGCCGCCGTGCACCGCCAGGCCGAAGCCCATGGTGCTCAGGTCCAGCGCACCGTCGAACGCGGGGTGCGCGGTCGGCTCGGCGGGCGCGTCCAGCCCCAGCCGCAGGTCCAGCTCGTGCGAGAACACGTCGAGCAGCAGGATCCGCCGGCGCAGCTCCGGGGTATGGCCCAGGGCCTCGAGCAGCGCGCCGTCCAACCCGTCCCAGCGGTCGAGCAGTTCGGCCGCCGGGACGCCCTCCAGCGGGCCCAGGTCGATCTGGCTGTCCTCCAGGGCGACGAACGACTCGCAGATGTGCACCAGGTGCCCGATCAGGTCCCGCACGCTCCAGTTCGGACAGGCGGACACGCCGACGGCGGCCGGGTCCGGCAGCCCGGCCACCAGGGTGGCGATCGCCTTCCGGCTGCGCCGGTAGGCCAAGTGCTGCTCGGCCGGATCGTGCTGGGTCTGCGCCGCTGTCACGGTCGTCTCCTCTGGTTCCGGGGCGTCGCGCGGCGCCGCCGTCATGATGTGGTCAGTTCGCCCGCGGCGCCCGCCTGGCGCCGCGTCAGCAGACCCGTACGGTACAGCCGGTGGACGATGTCGGCCATCGCCTCCTCGACCGGCCGGGGCGCGGGACCGCCGGCCGTGGCGGCCGCCACGGCGGGCACCGCGTGGACGCAGGTGCAGGCCGCGCCGAACTCGGCCGGGATGTGCCGGGCCCACCAGCGCTGCACGGCGTCGGCGAGCCGGGCCGCCGGGAGCGTGGCGTGGCCCGTCCGGCCGGCAGCCACCGACTCGTTCGTTGTTCTGGCACGGCGCCTCCCGGTCCCTCGTGGCGGGCGGGCCGAACCGGCCCGACAGCGAGGAAACCAGCCGCCGAGTGGCCGATCTATACGCGATATTGCCCAATGCGGCCGCGCCCCTCGCCGGGCGGGCCGAGGTAGGTCTGGGCGATGCCCAGCCAGTGGTCGGCCGCCGCGCCGACGGCGGTCAGCGCGAGGTCGTCGCGGTGCCTGCGACGGGTGACGAGCAGACAGAAGTCCGCGGCCGGGCCGCAGATCCGCTGCTCGGCCTCCTCGGGGCCGAAGGCCCAGGAGACGCCGGACGGGCCGGTCAGCTCGAACCGGAACGGCTCGGCGGGGGGCTCCAGGCCGCGGGCCCGGTAGGCCAGGTCCCGGGTCCTGGTGCCGAGGAAGGCGATGTGGCCGATCCGATCGGTGAAGGCGTACGGGACGCCCAGGGCCTCGTGGACGTCCTGGCCGTGCGCGAACAGCTCCATCAACGCGACCGCGGCGAGCACGCCGGCCGGCAGCGGACCGGCCAGCCACGGCACCGGTTCGCGCCGGGGAGCGGCGGCGAGCCCCTTCTCGGCGGCGGCCCTCTGCTCGGCCCAGCGGCGCAGCAGGTCGGGGACGGGCTCGGCGAGGCCTTCGGCGAGCCGGGCCGCCATGCCGGTCCCGAAGTCCTCCCGGATGGGCGCGGTCTCGGCCTCGAAAGCGACCGGGTCGCGCACCCCGAGGTCGATCAGGTGGCTGACCAGCGCCAGGTGCGCCACCTGGTGCCGGACCGTCCAGCCCGCGGCCGGGCTCGGCGCGGACCACTGGTCGGGCGACAGGCCCGTCACCAGCCGGGCGAGTTCGGCCCCTTCCGTCGCCAGGTCGGCGCAGACGTCCTGCATTGCGGTCATGTGGCCATTCCCTTCCTTGCCGAAGCGCGCTCAATCCGATCCCGCGTTCATTTTCCGGACGCGGCCCCGCGCGTGCTTCTCCATACGTGCCGCCCGTATCCGGCACCGGACATTCGCCGGCCCAGGACGACGACCTGCCGCCGCTCACCCTGCCGGCCGCCCGGACCGGCCACGGCCCGTCCACCGTCACCGGGCAGCTCCACCTCCCCTCCGACGTGACCCTGCTACACCCATCCCAACCGAGCCCGAAAGGCCGCACGGCAACCCGGGCGACCGCCTCTCAGCACCTCCGGGCGACCAGACCCGCAACCTCACACGCGCACCTCTATACGGGCGCTACCGCAGCTCAGCGCACCCGACCCCGCGCCTTCAGCGGGATGTCGGGAAGCTCCGGAGCCCTCAGTCGGGCACCGTCGTAGCCGTGCATCTCGCCGAAGCGGGGGGTCTCCCAGTCGCTCCGCGCCTGCTGGACCTCCTCACCGGACCGGCCACCTCTACCCCGCCTTCCGCAGCCGCCGGATAGGCACCTTCGACCACAAGGTCGTCGAGGCCTTCATCCAGACCATGGAGCGCAACGGCGTCGGCCTCGCTACCCAGTCCAACGCCTTCGACAAGCTGAAGTCGATCCTCCTCGACGCCCACCGCCTCGGCCTCCACGACGAGAACCCGTTCGACGGCGTCAAGCCGCCCCAGCACGACCCGAAGCGCGCCGTCATACCCTCCCCAGCCGAGCTCCAGGCGATACGCACCGCCGGCGACGACACCTTCCTCCTGGTGGTCGACCCGATGAGCGGCTGCGGTCTGCGCAACGGCGAGGCCTTCGCGGTGAACCTCGCCGACATCGTCGCCGACGACGTCTACCGCGTCACCGAGCAGGTCAACCTTCAACCGCGTCGGCGTCGCCGCGGCCTCCGTGACGGCGCCGGCCGTTGCCGAGGGAGCCGTCCTGGCGGGTACCGAAACGGGATTGCTCCGCGCCCCCGCGCCCGTCACCGGGCCCGACTGGGACGCACCGGGAGGGCTGTTCAGCAGCGGGAACCACGTCGTCGACCTGGACGTATCGGCGCAGGGCGGGTCGCCGGCCTGGAGGACCCGGAGAGTCAACCTGCGGTGCACCGCCGAGCGGAGCACCGACGGGGCCATGACGTGGCAGGAGCGGGGATCGTGGCAGGACGCCGTCTTCGCCGTCCGCGCTCGCGCAGCCAGTCGGCGTAGAGCATCTCCACCGCGCTCGGCACGGGCACGATGGCCATGCTGCGGTTCTTGTTGGCCGCGCCCTTCGGATGCCCGCCCCGCTTCCGCAGACGGAGATGCGGCCCCGGAGACAGGGGCGCCCCGGCACGGTCCGGCCGATCGGGACGCAGTGGGTGTCCTCGCGCATCAGTGACACGAGCTGGTCGACGCGCGGTGCGCAGCAGGCCGTGATTGCCACCATGTACCTGTCCCGGGCGGTTTCCGCCGCTCTCAGGAGGCCGGCGAACTCGGCGTGGGTTGCGGCCGGTGCACGCGCCGAGCAGTGGCTCGGCCGCGAGTCCACGCGGATCCGCGGCTTGACCTGTGCTTGACGTGCGTCCAGGCCGCGAGTACGTGCACCAGTAGGGCGCACGACGGACCACCCCCGGGCGGCACGGAGGTGCCCCGCGATCGTGCCGGCCTTGCCGGCCCGATCAGCAGCACCCGACCGCGCGCGGAACCGGCGATCACCCCGGGACTCGTTCCTGTCCTGCGCCCGGGGGCGGTCCGCCCACGTGCTACTTGACCAGCGCGTAGAACTCCTCGAAGTCGAGGACGCGGTCGCGGTTGCTGTCCGCCGCCATCGCCTCCTTGACCTTCTCCTTGAGCTGCCCCTGGTGGCCCTCGCTCTTGAAGTGGTTGGCGAGTTCGACGACGTTGATCTGTCCGTCGGAGTCGCTGTCGATCTTTGCGAACAGTTCCCTGGCCTCGGCTTCGGTCATGGCGCGTCCTTCCAGTCATCATCAGGATCCTGAAGATCCATCTGGCCGCAGCCACATTGGCAGAGGTGTGCCGCGCATTGCACGTCAGCGTGGGGCCATGTGGGTGAGAGGGTGGCAGGCTTCCAGCCAACCCCGGCGCCGGCCTATGCAGCCAGCATGGTGCACGCCGACGAGCACCATGAGCATGAGCTGCTGCATGCCGAGGCATGCTCCTGCCGGCCGGTGGACTTGCCCGGGATCATCACCAGGGTCGGTGTCGGATGTCGATGACGCGCATGCCGGCGGCCGTGGCGGCGGTGATGCCCTCGTCGCTGTCCTCGTGGGCGAGGCAGTGACCGGGTTCGGTTCGCAGCAGGTGGGCGGCGTGCAGGTAGGCGTCGGGGGCGGGTTTGGGCTGGGCGACGTCGTCGCGGCCGACGATGGTCCAGGGGAGGTCGTCGAGTCCGATGACGGTCAGGCCGTGGCGGACGATGTCGCTGTAGTTGGCGGAGACGACGGCGAGGGCGGCGTGTTCGGCGGCGGTGCGTGCGGCGGTGGCGACCGCGGAGATCGGTTTGATCCGGTCGGTGTTCGCGAACCAGTAGGCGCGGGCCGCCTGGACGAAGGTGTCCTCGGGCAGGGCGGCGGGTGGGAGGGCGAGGCGGCGGCGCAGTTGGCCGGCGGTGAAGGCGGGTTCGGCGGCGAGCCAGGTGAGGGTGACGGTGATGCCGTGGGCGGCGAGTGAGGCCTGTACCGCGCCGTGGTTGATGTCGGCCGTGTCCGCGAGGGTGCCGTCGAAGTCGAAGGCGTAGGCGGAGTACGTGTCGTGGCCGGCAGGAGTCGTGGTCGCCACCGTTCGTGTGGTCCCTTCCTGGTGGGTCGGCTGTGCGGGTGACGGGTCAGGGGGTGAAGTCCACCGGGAGGCGGGCCGGACCGTGGACGACCCGGTGCCGGTGGGTGGCGACCTCGTCCGGGTCGGTGGCCAGTCGCAGGTCGGGGAAGCGGTGCAGCATGGTGGTGAGCAGGGTGCGCAGTTCGGTGCGGGCGAGTTGGTCGCCGATGCAGTGGTGGGGGCCGTGGCCGAAGCTGAGGTGCTTGGCGGCGTCGGGGCGGTGGGGGTCGAAGTGGTCGGAGTCGGTGAAGCGGGCGCCGTCGCGGTTGGCGGCGGGCAGGTGGAGGACGACCCGCTCGCCCGCCGCGATGGGCTGTCCGGCGAGGGTGAGGGGCTCGCGGGCGACCCTGAGCAGGCCGAACTGCAGGACGGTCGCGTGGCGCAGGGTTTCCTCGATGACGCCGTCGACGAGGTCGGGTCGGCGGCGGACGGTGTCCCACAGGCGGGGCGGGCGCAGCAGGAGGAGGGTGGCGAGGCCGATGACGTTGGCGGTGGTCTCGTGGCCGGCGATGAGGATGAGCTGGGCAAGGGCGGCGATCTCGTCGTCGGTCAGCGTGGTGTCGGTGGCCTGGGCCTGGAGGAGGCCGGAGAGCAGGTCGTCGGCGGGCTCGGCGCGTCTGGTGCGGATCAGGTGCAGCAGGTAGTCCTTCATCTCGGCCTTGCTGGCCAGGAGTTGTTCGCGGGTGCGGTCGAGGGAGAGGAGTTCGGCGGTGAGGCGCTGGTAGCGGTCGCGGTCGGTGTAGGGGACGCCGAGGAGTTCGCTGATCACCAGGGACGGGACGGGCAGGGCGACGGTGGTCATCAGGTCCACCGGGCGGGGGGCGGCGGCCAGGGCGTCGAGGTGCTGGTCGACGATGTCCTGGATCCGCGGGGCCAGCAGGGCCATCCGGCGGGTGGTGAACTGGCCGTTGACCAGGCGGCGCAACCGGGTGTGTTCGGGCGGGTCGCTGGTGAGCAGGTCGCTGGGGCGCAGTGCGGCCATTTCGGCGGGGGTGATGAGGCTGGCCCGGATGTGGGAGTTGAGGTGGGGGCGCCGCGAGCTGAGCCGGGGGTCGGCGAGGGCGGTGCGGACGTCGTCGTAGCGGGTGACCAGCCATCCCGGTGGGCCGTCGGGGAAGGCCAGCGGCGCCACGGGCAGTTCGGTGCGCAGGTACTGGAGTTCGGCGGGCGGGTCCAGCGGGCAGGGGCGGTCGACGGGCAGGGGCCTCGGTGCGCGGGTGGTACTCGCCTGTGCAGGGCGCCCGGTCACCGCGTCTCGTCGCTGTCGCAGCCGGTCAGGGCGAGCAGGACCCAGGTGTCGGTGAAGATGGGCGCGTCGAACAGCAGGGGGCGGGGTGCGACCTGGTCGGGCAGTGCGGTGAAAGCGCCGTCGGGTCCCTGTCGGGACAGCAGATGGGCCACGCCCGCCCGCACGACGGCGTCGTCCTGCGGGCGTCGGCCCATGGCGGCCAGGGCCATCAGCGAGTAGCAGGTGCTGGTGGTGTCGCTGGGGTCCTTGGGCCGGTAGCCCCAGCCGCCGTCCTCGTTCTGCGCCCGGGCGAGGAACCGGTGGGAGGCGGCGCTCGCATCGGCGATGCGCTCCTGGAGGGTGGTGCGGGTCGGTTCGGGCAGCGAGTGCAGCGCCCACATCGCCCGCCAGATCGTGTTCGCCTCGCTCAGGCTCCAGCTGCGCTCGAACGTGCCGTCCTCGTGCTGGGAGTCCAGCAGCCAGCGGGCCGCGCCGTCCAGCAGGTCGCCGTGGTCGGTCCCGTTCCATGCCAGCGCGCTGACCGCGCCGGCGGTCATGCCGACCTCCGACGGATCGCCCTTCACGTAGGTCGGGAACCCGCCGTCCCGTCCGACGATGCCCCGCAGGTACCCGCCGGCGCGCAGCAGGGCCTCACGGTGGCGCACCGGGTCGACGGTTGCCAGGCAGGCCGCGACGTAGGAGGTGTCGTCCACGTCGTTGTGCCGCATGTGCTCACCGAACGCCCAGCCGCCGTCCGGCATCTGCTGGCCGATCAGGTAGTCGCACATGCGGTGCAGCAGCGCGCGGTCCGCTCCCGCCCGGGTCAGGGCGATCCCGGCGGGCGCGGTGCTGAACACGTCCAGGTCCGACATGCTCGGCACCCCACCGTCCGGGTTGCGGCACACCAGCACCGCGGCCACGCCGGTTTCGACCAGCCGGTGGCCGGGGGCGAACTCCTGGACGGCCAGCAGCGCCAGCAGGTGCGCGGCGGGGTAGTTCTCCCACACCGGCGCCCGGCTTGAGCCCAACAGCTCCAGCAGGCGCTCGCGCTCCCCAGCGTCGACCTGCGCACCCGTACCGAGACCGTGCGCGACCAGGACCCGCACACTCAGCATGATCATCTCGACCCAGGTGACCGTGTTGTCCCCGTTCTCGCTGCCCCGGTCCGCCGCGCGTGGCGGGCACAGCATCGACGCGTCGAACGGCACAGCACCCGCCACGGCCAGGCAGACGTCGAACAGCAGCCGCTTGCGCGCCATCGAGAAGTGGTCGAACCCGGCCAGCAGCTCACCGCCGACCACATCGGCGCCGACCGTCCGGCCGTGCAGGACCGCCTGCACCAACGCCGCGTCGAACCCGTCGGCCTGCGCCTGCGGGGCGGCCAGGAACTCCGCGAGCTCCCGCTCCTGCCGCGGGTGGTCACCGCGCCGGTGCAGCAGTACGAGTAACAGCGCCGACTCCAGCGTCCGGCTGGTGCACGGCCTGCGCACCGCGCCGTCCGGGCCGACGGCCGCACTCAGGCTCGCGCACACCCGCTCCCGGGCCGCCGCGAACCCGTCCACCGCTTCCAGCCCGCGGGCCGCGCCCGGGCGGGCCGTCCCGATCTCACCTGTCGTCACCGTCAGCTCCTCGGTCGGGATCACGACAACGAGGACGAGCGAAACGCACACCCCCGCCGCAAAGCCGCCGATGTTCGAAACTGGCGCCCAGACGACCGACTTGCGCCGCTGACTGCACGAACCGAGACCACCCGCTGCCGGAGAGTCGCGCACCCGGTGTGCACCGCGCGACAGACCTTCAACGAACAACCGGCGCCAGGCAGAGCGCCCACCCGACCGCCGCCCGGGTCACCCGGCTCGCCCGCAACCTCCTCGCCGACCTCGGCGAACGGGCCACAGGCTTCCGCTACCCGCCGCGTACCGCGACAGCCGCTACACCCACACATTCGACGCCGTCTTCACCGCCGACGGCATCGAAATCCTCAAGAGCGCGCCGCAGACACCACGGATGAACGCCCACGCGGAGAGGTTCATACGCACCGCCAGGTCCGAGTGCACCGACCGGCTGCTCATCTACAACGAGCAGCACCTGCGGCACCTGCTCGCCGAATACGCCCGGCACTACAACTCCGCCCGGCCGCACCGAGCGCTGCAACTTCGCGCTCCTGCCGACAACCCCGACGTCATCCCGTTCCCCGCCCAGCGGATCCAGCGCCACGACGTCCTCGACGGACTCATCCACGAGTACCACAACACCGCTTGACGAAGACCAGAGCAGCTGACGAACACGCAGCTCAGCGCATGTGCAGGACTTTTGGAACCCTACAGGCCGGCCGTAGCAGTCCGTACAGCAGCGAGAGCAGGGCCGCCGTCACCAGCACGTCCACCCAGCGCAGCGCGGGGCGTCGCCACACCCCGCGCGACGGGAAGCCGCCCTCGCCCGCCACCCGCACCACCCCGCGTCCACACCGCCGCCACCGGTACGCGGACACTCAACCATCCCCGCGCGGCCCAACGGGCGTGCCGGCGCCCGTCGAGGCGTTCAAGCGGCGCGGTGCGGACTTCGTGGTCGCGCGCACGCTGCAGGAGCTCGTGGAACGGATGAACGCGCTCACCGACGAGCCCCTGCTCGACGCGGCGCTGCTACGCCGGCAGATCGAGGCGCGCGACCTCCAGGTGGCCAACCCCTTCGGCAAGGACTCGCAGGTCCAGGGCATCCGCAACGCCCGGCGCCACCTCGGCGACCGGCTCGGCCGCGCCGCCGCGCCGCACCGCATCCTCGACCCGGCGGCCGGCCCGCTGATCGGCGTCAAGCTGCACGTCCTCACTCGCAAGACCCTCGGCGGCATCCAGACCGACCTCGACTCCCGGGCCCTCGGCCCGGACGGGCGGCCCGTCGAAGGCCTGTACGCGGCGGGTGAGGTGGCCGGTTTCGGGGGCGGCGGGGTCCACGGATACAACGCGCTGGAGGGTACCTTCCTCGGCGGCTGCCTCTTCTCGGGCCGGGTGGCCGGGCGCGCTGCGGCTCGCGCCACAGCTGTCTGACTGATCGTCAACTATTGCTTTCCTCTGCTTCTTTCGGCCGAGTTCGGCCCTGGCCTTCGCGTTTCGGTTGGGGCTGGCCGAGCCGGGTCGATCTTTGGGGTGGTGGTGCCCGGCCTGTTCGGGGCGGGGTGGGCATGCCGAGGGCCCGACGCGCGGTCGGGTGCTCCTTGGGTCCTTGGGTCCTTGGGTCCTTGGGTCCTCGGGTCGTGGGTGGTCGGTGGCGGTGTCGTCGGGTCAGGTCACCGTGCGGGGCCGCGCTGCGAGGCGGGCGAAGGCGAGGGTGAGCTCGTGGCGCCAGGGCCAGGCGGAGGCGATTCGAAGGCGGATGCGTCGTGCGGCGCGGGTGATCCGGGCGGCGGTGTGCAGGATCCGGTAGCGGAGCTTCTTCGGCTCGGCGGTGGCCGGCTCGCCGTCCAGCAGCAGGGTCCGCGCCCGGGCGAGCAGGTCGACGGCGGTCAGGGAGAGCTCCGGCCAGGCCGCGTTGATGGCGAAGTGGCGTGAGGAGAGGCGCCCGAAGCCGGTGGTCTTGCCGCTGGGGGTCCCCCGGACGGAGTCTGGGGGAGGATGTGGTCCTCGACTCCGGCGTGGGCGCGGTGGCGGACCTCCGGGTGTTGCGGCGAGCCTCCACCGGCGGCGGGTGTGTCGGCGAGGAAGACCTGGTGGCGCATCCCCTCGTCCAAGTCGAAGAGCGAGAGCTGGGCGCCGGGGTGGGGGCGTTCGCGCCGCACGATGGCCCGGGTGCCGTCCGGGTGGCCGGCGAGATCGACCATGCCGGTCAGTTCGGCGGCCTCGGCCCCGGTGCGGAGGGAGCCGTCCTGTTCGAGGGCGGGGTGCCGGAGCTGCTCGGGCAGCGCGCGGATGGCTTTGCGGAACTCGGCGGTGATGGCGTGCCCGAGGGAGAAGGCGGTCGGGATGCCGCGCTGCCTGAGAGTGCGCAGGTGGGTTGGGAATGCCTTGGCGCTGCCCGCGATGTCGGCGCGGATGAGGATCTCGGTGCCGTGACGGTGGGCGTCGGGGATCTGAGCGAGGGCGGCGTCGACCGTGATGTGGTCGGCGGCGGTGTTCGCTCCGGCGTTGCCTGGTCGCAGGAGGATCACGAGCGCCCGGCCACCCGACCTTCGAGTGAGCCACCCCGACTCGGCCCTCTGGATCCCCCCGGGTACTTCATTGCGGCCCATACGCCGATCACGCCGAGCCATGACATCGCCCTCCTCATCCCTGATCCCCCAAGGAACATACGCAGAACCGAAAAAACCGGCCAGCCGTCATGTTCGCCCACTTGCCCCCTGGGCACGGCGGCACCGGTCGCCGGCAAGTCGCCGGAGATCGCACGGAGGGGTGAACTCCCCGGTGCCCCATTGGTGTTCACTCACCCCTCGGCACTTTTCGACAGCCGGCCGATGACACGCGGATCGTTTCAACCCGCCGCGATCTCAAGTGGGGGGCGAAACGCAGACGCAAAACATGCGCAGATACGACAAGTTTGAATAAACCAGTGCTTTACTCCCCTTCAGAATCGGGTGCTTGCCGGCCTGATTCCGGTGCGTGGACGGGGTCCGATGCTGCGCGCGCCGTGGCTTCCTATCAGGAGGGTGTCCCGTAAGTGGGCTGGTTGAAGCGGTGGTTGAGAGCTGGCGCCGAAGGACCCGGGGAGAGACCGCCACCGCGGCAGCCGGAGTCCCGGCCCGGCGCGGACAGGCGAGGCCGACCCGAGGAGGTATCGGAGCCGGTCCAGCCGATGTCCGATCCCGTCACGTCGTCGACGCCACCGCCGCCGGAAGCGGCACAGGACGACACCGAGTCTTCGACGACCGTCCCCGCGGAGGCCTCCGGCCGAACGGAGACCTCTGCCGGCGCAGCCGCCGAGCAGGCCTCGGAGTGGCCCGGCAGAGGGCAGTTGCATCGAGCACGAAACGTTCTTCGCGGGATACCGCGACAGAGACCGGAAGGTACTGAATGAGCACCATAGTTCGCCGCTCAGGGCGGCACAGAGGGCGCCCGCGCCGCTCGCTCACAGGACTGCTGTTGATGGCCTTGTTCATCGGAGCAGGCGCCTTCGCGACCCCGGTCGTCATCGCGCCTCAGTCGCACGCGGCGGCCGGTGACCCGTTCGATCCGGCCGAACCGCAGGTGTTCATCGGGCAGGACGTGCCGACCCGGCCCTACAAGGCGATCACCGGCGCCTCCGGCAGTGTCACCTGGGCCGGAGATCGTCAAGCCGGGTGCGGCCGTGACGTACACGCTGACGGTGAAGAACAACGGGCCCGGTAACTCCAGCGGTTACACCGTGACCGACACCGTCCCGACACCGCTGACCAACGTGAAGACCTCGTGAGGGTGTGGAGGCCGGCGCGGCCGAGGGCCGTGTAGAGGGGGGTCGGCGGTGCGCGGCATCGGCGCTCTGCCGGGCCTGGTAGGCGGCCTCGGCGGCGCGGCCAGGGTGAGCCCGGCCGCCCGGCGCCGGACCCGGGTGCGGATGTCGCCGAGCAGCTGGTGTTCCTGCTCCTCGTCCTGATCCCCGGACTCGTCCTCGTCGCCGGGGTGGGCGGGGTACTGGGCGAGGGCGGCGTGCGTCCACCGCGACGTGCCGCTTGGTTCCGTTCACCTTCTTGCCTGCGTCCCAGCCGCGGCCTGTGGTGGCCACGGTCTCGGCGGCCCGCAGCGACTGCGAATCGACGATCGCCGCGCTCGGCTCGGCATCGCGGCCCTCCCGTCGGCGAAGCCGATCCCGGAGCCGATCGTGCAGGTCGTCGACGGCCTGGGCCCGTTCCCAACGGACGAAGAAGGAGTAGACGGTGGCGTGTGGCGGGAAGTCCGCGGGCAGGGCCCGCCACTTGCAGCCGTTGTCCACCACGTACCGGATCGCATCCACGATCACCCGGCGGCAGCGCTCTTCCGGACGCCCGCCCTTCCCCCACCGCCACGCCGCCAGGGGCAGCAGCGGCTCCGTGACCAGCCACTCCGAATCGCTCATGTCCGAGGGATACCGACGCGGCCACGGCGGATGCGCGCCACCGTGGCCGAACCGGCAGGCCACGCAACAACACGCCGGAGCCGGGACAGAGTTGGCATCACCAGTCCCGGCAGGGTCAAAGGACACAAGGAGCTCCTGGCAAATGCGACCGGCCTAGGGAGCGTATTTGGTCGCGATCAAGGGATGATCCTGTTGAGGTCTTTGATCCAGATCATCGCGCCGCGGAGATGGAGGCCGGCGAGGTAGCCGGCGGACGTCTTGTCGTAGCGGGTGGCGATGCCTCGCCAGGCCTTCAACTTGTTGATCAGCCGTTCGACAGTGTTGCGCTCTTGTAGAGGTCGGCGTCGTGGCTGACGGGCCGGCCGCCACGGCTGCCCTTCCTCGTCCGGTTGACGGCCTGGTCCTCCTTCTCCGGGATGACGGCCTTGATCGCGCGTTGACGCAGGTGGGCGCGGTTGCCGCGGGACGAGTAGGCCTTGTTCCCGGCGACCGCGTCAGGCCGGGTGCGGGGACGGCCGACCGACCCGCGAACCCGTAATTTCTTGAGCACGGGGATGAACTGCGGACTGTCGGCGGCCTGTCCCTCGGTCAGCACGAACACCAGCGGTCGGCACTTCCGCTCACCGGCGACATGGATCCTGCTGGCCTGCCCGCCTCTGGAGCGTCCGGGCAGGGCCGCCTTCAGCCGGAGCCTGCGCCGCCGCCGGGCACGTCGTCGTTCTCGCCCCGCCTCGCGGCCTCCGCGATCGCACCCTCCAGCAGGGCTTCGAAGACGCCCGCGTCACGCCATTGCCGGAAGCGATCGGAGACGGTTGACCACGCGCCGAACTCCGCCGGCATCTCCCGCCGCTGCCCTCCGGTCCTGAACCGCCAGATCACGCCCCCGAACTGCTGCCGCAGCCGCTCCGGGTACGGGCCGTACTCGCCGATCGGCAGGTACGGCTCGATGAACTCCCATTCCGCATCCGTCAGTTGCACTCGCGTCACGCGACATGATCTACCTGATCAGGCCTCGCCGTGAGGGCGATTCCCACAGATTGATCGCGACCCGATACCCGCCCTAGTGCTGTGACCGGGATGGTTCACCGTGATCGGAAGGCGGCTCGCGGGATGAGCGCGCACGCGAAACGGCTGGTATTACTGGGGCATGCAGGAAGAGACCGCACGCTCCGCGATCGACACGTTCATCTCCGCGTTCAACGCCTCGGACGACAGCTATGTGACTGCCCTGCTCTCCCAGGCCCTGACCTCAGACGTGGTCTTCTGGGGGCCGTTGGGCCGCATCGAAGGAATCGCGGCGGTCGAGCGGTTCGTGCTGGACATCCGGCGCCACCCGGCGGGGACCGGCACGATGCTGCGCTGCTCAGCGGTGGACATGCCTGACGAGTGGGCCCGGTACCAGTGGGTCTTCACCACGCCCGATGGAGGCCCCCGCCTGGCGGGAACGGATGTCGTCCATCTGCGGCGGAGCCTCATCGACCAGGTCATCGTCTTTGCGGGGGAGATCGAGCCGTTCGCCTCCTGAGTCATCCTTCTGTCGCTTGTCCTTCTCCTGAACCTGCCCCGTCGGCGTTCGGGGGCTGCTGTTCGCGGTTGGTCAGGCTGCGGTGTTGAGGGGGCGCCGCCCCAGCGGATGCCCTTTTCGCTGCGGATGCGGGCACGTTCCTTGCGTTGGGCGGCGAGTACGTCGGGGTGGCGGGCGTTGGTGTTGCGCCAGCGCAGGTAGCGGTGCAGTGCCTGGGTTTGCGCGGGGTGACTGCGGTGGTGGGAGTTGGCCAGGGTGAACTGCCGCGGCGGGCCGAAGTGGGCCTCCGCATCCGCCAGGAGCCCCGCCCGCATTACCCGCCCGGCCCGGGCAATCTCCTCACATACCCTCAAGCCGTTCATGGAGCTCCTCGGCGAATCGCGTCCGGTAGACGCCGTGGACGATGGCCCCGGGAGACTGGTAGCCCCTGTGCTCAGAGTCCGAGACATCCCCGTCCCACGGCGCCACGCCTTCTGGAAGCAGCGGAGCACGGCCCAGATACATCTGAGCGACTTCTTCCAGCCGCAGTTCTCCCACAACCACCGAGCTCCACAGCCCGTAGCCCTGCCCGACCACCCACATGCACAGATCTTCGGTGCTGTCTTCGGACCAGACGTCCCCATCCACGCTCACACCTTCCGAGAAGTCGGCCAGCGATTCCGCCGCGGACTCGTATGCGAGCGCGAAGGCTTCAAGCACCTCCCGCGAGTGGGACTCCAACCACAACTCCAGAGCAGACAGACGCGGTCGTGTCGCTTCCAGGACCTCCCAGAACCAATCAGAAACATGATCCGGTCCCATCTCGGCTCCTGTGTCGACGGCTGCGGTACTCGCCCGACCGTACAGCGCGGTGGAGTTCCCTGGACGCTCCCGGGCCTCGTCGTCGGCGAATGGCGCTGACCATCTGCACAGTCACCGGTTTTCAGTCAGGCACTCAGTGGGCGTTTGATGTGAACGGATTGCCCTTTATGCCCTAGTAAGTCCCTCGCCAGGTTGGTGTGGTCTCGCCCGTTATGCGCTTGGCAAGGTTGTCGATCGAGGCGATGTGGATCATGGCTTCGGAGCTGGCCGGCAGGGTCTCGTAGTCGCGGGCGAGGCGCCGTCTTAGCATGATCCACCCCAGGCTTCGTTCGACCACCCACCGCCTTTTCGCCACGTGAAATCCAGGGGCGTCGGATTTGCGGTGGACGACCTCGACGTCGACTCCCAGGCTGGCTCCGTGCTCGACCATGGCGTTCTCTTCGCTGCGTCGGTTCCTTGGCTGGTCAGGGGCATGTTGGTGGAGGTCTTCACACTCTGGGTGTCGATGACGGATGCTGTCGGCTCGGGGTTGCGTCCCTCCTTCACGCGGGCCAGGCCGGTCAGGTCGTAGTTGAGCTGGGCAAAGATTCCCTCGTCGCGCCAGGCGGCGTAGTAGGCGTAGACGGTGCCGTGGTTCGGGAAGTCGTGTGGGAGGTACTTCCAGGGGATTCCCGTTCGGTTGACGTAGAGGATCGCATTGAACACGTCGCGGGACCGCCCCGGAGGAACTCTGCACTAACCAACAGGCCGTCTGATCAAGGCGGATGTTTATCAGTATCCACAGATACCAAGGACACCGGCTGCAACTGGCTGACGCCCACGGAACGTGTGCATCAATGTTCACCAAGCCAAGAGCGAGGGATCCGCGTCTACCACCTCGACTCACGGTTGTAGGCAACACACAAATCCGCCGCACGACCCCAGACGCTCTCACCCACGCCCCCTCCACCGCCCGCAGCACGGCGGCGGCAGCCCTGCCCGGCGCCTGTCCACCGGCGCCCGTTCCAGCCGCGGCGACGCCGCGTCGAGAACGCGATCCCCCACCCCGCACCTGACGAGACGTCAGCAAAGTGGGCATTGAGTCAGCATTGGCCTGACTGAACCCGGTTACAGATGGCCGCACCCGAAACTCGCGGCCGATCACCGGAGCCATCACTCGGCGGCAGGGACGTCCCATCAGAGCGATGGATCGCAGACCGTCCCAACAGCAATCCACCGGGACTCGGCGCGCCCGCCTTGGGTGCATAGCCCCAGGTCAGCGTGCCCTTCCCCGTGGCTTCAGCGGCAGTTGGGGAAGCTCGGGCGCGGCAAGCCGATCGCCGTCGTAGCCGTGCACCTCGCCGAAGCGGGGGGTGTTCTCCCAGTCGCTCCGCGCCTGCTGGATCTCCTCACCGGACCGGCCGATGAAGTTCCACCACATGACGATCTTCTCCTCGAACGGTTCGCCGCCGAGGAGGAGGACGGCGGCGTCGGTGCGGGCGAGGAGGGGGAGTTCGCGGCGGCCGCAGCCGAGGTAGAGCATCGAGCCGGGTTCGACGCGGACGCCGTCGACGTCGACGCTGCCGGACATCGAGAGGACGGCGTACTCGAAGTCGGGCACCAGCGGGAGCCTGAGGTCGGCGCCCGCGGTGAGGGCGAGGTCGGCGCCGACCAGGGGGGTGTGGGTGGTGCCGGGCGAGGTGGCGGTGTCGAGGGTGCCCATGATGACGGTGCCGCGCAGGCCGGGGGCGGCGACGACGGGCAGTTCGGCGTGGTGCTCGAAGGCGGGGGCGGTGTGCCGGTGGGCGTCCGGGAGGGCGACCCAGAGCTGGGCGCCGTGCAGGAAGCGGGCGTGCTCGCGCGGGGACTCCTCGGAGTGGGAGATCGCCCGGCCGGAGGTCATCAGGCCCAACTCGTAGGGGCGGACGGTCTGCAGGCTGCCGAGGCTGTCGCGGTGCAGCACCTCGCCCTGGTGCAGCCAGCTCACCGTCTGCAGGCCCATGTGCGGATGCGGCGGGACCTGCATGCCGGGCTCGTCGGCGATGTCGTCCGGGCCGTAGTGGTCGACGAAGCACCAGGCGCCGACCATCCGGCGGCCCAGGTTGGGCAGCAGCCGGCGCACCATGGTGCTCTCGCCGAGCTTGACCTGACGACCGGTCAGCAGTTCCTTCACCGGACCGGTGCCGGCCTCACCGCCGCAGCGGGTCGGTTCGGGCTTGAGATCGAGGTTGCTCATGTCGCGGGTCCACCACCGTACGGATCGGGGCCGGCCGGGGCCGGGGGTCGTCGCCAACGATCATCCACCAGCCGGCCCCGTTCCTCCACCCGCGGCCCGCGTCCGGCCGCCGCGCGCCCCGCCGCCATGCGGTCAGGCGCCATGCGGTCAACCGCCTCGGGCGGCGAGCGCGTGGCCGAGGAAGGAGACGACGTCCGGGAGCACCTTCCGCCAGTACGGCGCGTCGTGCCCGCCGGGGGTGAAGCGGGCCTGGACCGGGTCGCCGGTCAGCTCGCGGGCGGCGGCGCAGAACGGGTCCTCGGTGCCGCACCAGACACCGGTCGGGCGGCCGTGCGGCTGGTCCTGGTGGAGCAGCGGCTCGTGTGCGCGCCAGTCGGCCTCGTCCCGGAACACGCCCACCGCGTCGGCGTCGGCCCAGCTGCGGAACAGCGCGGGGCTGAGCACCGCCACCGGCCCGAAACCGGCGCCCCGGTTGCGGGCGTAGCGCAGGGAGCCGAAGCCACCCATGGAGATGCCCATCGCCGCGTCCGGCGCGCGCAGGCCCTGCCGGGCGAGCCGACCGGGCATTTCCTCCAGCAGCATCCGCTGCGGGTCGTCGCCGGACGCTGTGCGGCGCCAGTACGTGGCGTCGCCGCCGTCGACGGCGACCACCGCGAACGGCGGGACGCCGGACGCGAAGGCCGCGTCCAGGATCGCCGGCAGCCCGAGGTCCGTCCACGCCCGGGCGGTGGCACGGCGGCCGTGCAGGGCGACGCAGACCGGAAGGCCGGCGGGGCGGGCGACGCCCTGCGGGACGATCGTGATCATCCTGACCAGGGCGCCGCCCCGGGCCGCCGAGCGCTCTTCCTCGGTGCGCAGCGAGGGGCCGGAGGGAGCGGGGCCGGAGGGAGCGGGGCCGGAGGGCCGGCGACCGGCGGAGAGCGCCACGGCCGCCCCGGCACCGGCCACGGCGAGCCCGCCGGTCCCGAGGGCGGCCCTCAGCAGCCGGCGCCGCCCGGGCGTCCCGGGGTCGAACCCGCCCGGGCCCACCCCGTCTGCGGCCGCACCGCTCCCGCGGCCACCACCACCGTCATCGTCCAGGCCCACGCCGCCCCTCCCCCACCCTCAGCCGACCGGCACCGCACCATGTCCATCCCCGTCGGTCAACACCCCGACACCCCGACGCCACAGGCCGGGGAGAAGGAGACGAAGACGGAGCCGCGCGACGCCGCCCCCGCCGCTCAGTGCCCGCAGGTCCACCAGGCCTCCGCCGTCGCCGAGTCCGCGAGCGCGCGCAGGTCGCGCACGGCGCCCGCCGGGTCCTTCGCGCCGTACACCGCCGAGCCGGCCACGAAGACGTCCGCCCCGGCCTCGGCACAGCGCTCGATGGTGCTCGCCGAGACGCCGCCGTCCACCTGCAGCCACAGCTCCAGGCCGTGCTTGTCGATCAGCTGACGGGTGCGGCGGATCTTCGGCAGCATGATGTCCAGGAAGGCCTGGCCGCCGAAGCCCGGCTCGACCGTCATGATCAGCAGCATGTCCAGCTCGGGCAGCAGGTCCTCGTACGGCTCGATCGGCGTCCCCGGCTTGAGCGCCATGGAGGCGCGGGCGCCCTTGGCCCGGATCTCGCGGGCGAGCCTGACGGGTGCGGCGGCGGCCTCCACGTGGAAGGTGACGGACCCGGCTCCGGCCTCGACGTACTGCGGGGCCCAGCGGTCCGGCTCCTCGATCATCAGGTGGCAGTCGAGCGGGATGTCGGTGGCGCGGGCGAGCGACTCGACCACCGGAACGCCCAGCGTCAGGTTGGGCACGAAGTGGTTGTCCATCACATCGACGTGCAACCAGTCCGAGCCCTTGACGGCCTCCGCCTCCTCCGCGAGCCGGGCGAAGTTCGCGGACAGGATGCTGGGGTTGATCTGCGCCATTTCCGTTGCCTTCACAGGAGGGTAGGGGTGCCGGGAGCTGGCACCCGGCCCCATCATCTCGCGGGCCGCTGGCGCGAAGTGAACAGTGAGACCTCCCCGTGACCCTCGTCACACCCCGCCCGGGGTTATCGTGACCGCCGCCGTGGTCATCAGCCCTGTACAACGACCCCGCCTCCGCCTCCCGTTCCTGACCCCCGCCCCATCCCCGTCCCCCCGAGGAAGGTCTTCCGTTGGCCGATCTGGTCCATCCCGCCCGGGCCCTGTGGTGGCTCTTCGAGCCGGTGCACGCCGTCACCTACTTCTCCCCCGAGGGCCGTGCCGCGTTCGAGGAGGCCGGCCTGCGCGGCGGCTGGCGCGGCTACTTCGCCGGCCGTTCGGCGCCGCTGGGCGCGGTGGACGCGGCACCGGTGATCGCCGCGTTCTTCAGCTTCGCGCCCGCGACGGTCGAGCGCGCCCTGCCGGACGTCTGGTCCCAGGCCGGACCGGACGCCGCGCTCGCCGCCCGGCTCGACGGCTCCTCGGCGGCGCTCGCCCGGCTGCTGGAGCACGTGAAGCCGGAACAGGTCGAACTGGTGGCGGACCTCCTGGAGCAGGCCGTGGCCCGCCTGGACTGCGCCGGTCGGGTGCTGGCCGCCGCCAACGCCGCCCTCCCCCGGCCCGAGGGCCTGTACGGGCGGCTCTGGCAGGCCGCCACGGTGATGCGCGAGCACCGGGGTGACGGGCACGTCGCCGCGCTGGTCTCGGCCGGGCTGGACGGCTGCGAGGCGCTGGTGGTGCGCTGCGCCCTGGACGTCCGCCGCGAGGTCCTGCAACCGCTGCGCGGCTGGAGCGACGAGGAGTGGGAGGCCGCCGCCGCCCGGCTGGTCGAGCGCGGCTGGCTGACCGAGCGCGGGACGATCACCGAGTGCGGCCGGATCCGGCACCAGTCGCTGGAGGCCGCCACCGATCTGGCCGCCGCCCGCGTCTGGGAGCACCACCCGCGCGCCGAACTCGACCGCCTGGCCGCCGCCCTCAAGCCGATCTCGGCCCTCTGTCGCGGCTCGATGCCGCCCATCAACCCGATCGGTCTGCCGGCCGCCTCGGCGTAGCCGCGGCCCTCAGCCCTCGGGCGGGCCCAGGACGATCCCCCGGCCCGCGTAGAAACGCTCGAACCGCCGCCACGGCACGTGCGCGAAGGCCTGCGACTCGCCCGCGAACCCGGACGGGTTGTGGATCACCAGCGCCGTGCCCGTGGTGCCGACCGCCAGTACCAGGTGCCCGCCCCGCCGTCCGGGTTCCGGCCCGTCCGGGTTCCGGATCGCGGGGTGCACCGACACCATGACGAGCCGCCCGCCGGCCACCTCCGCCGCGATCTCCTCGGACATCAACTCCCTTGCCTGCGCGGCCAGTCCCCAGCGATCCCGCGCGTACGCGGCGAACGGCGTGTGGATCAGGCCGCGCAGCCGCTCCCCGTCCCTGACGTACGCCCCGGCCGCCTGGCACTCCCCCGCCAGCCCGACCGCCGCCGGCGCCACCCCCCACCAGTGGTCCAGCGCCATCCGCAGGCAGGCCACCCCGCAGAGCCGCCACGACCAGTACTCGTACTCCTCCGGCGTGGCCGCCCCCGACTCCCCCCACCGCGGATCGTCGGCCGCGCTCACCGCCCCCGTCACGATCTCCCGGACCAGCCCCGCGGACTCCCACTGCGCGTAGTACGGCACGTCGTGCACGACCGCCGCCCCGCCGCTGCCATCTGCCATGCCCCGACGCTCTCACGCCCCCCGGGCACCACCACCGCGCGACACCCACTCACCCGGAGTGCCCTCGCCGGCCTGCCCTCCGCAAGGGCACCGCGCCACCACCGGCGAGGAGCCCGACGAATCCGAGGACGACCTCGTCGGCCGTCGAAGTCCGTCCCGCATCCGGAATCGCCGGCAGGACGCCCGAGCGCCAAGGATCACGACTTGCCGTCAGCGGCGGCGGCCAGCCGGGTCACCCGACTCCCAGCAGCCCGCACAACCACGATCGGATCACGCAGTTGATGGCGAAGACCCTGGGCTCGGTCAGGACTCCGAACGACACCAGCAAGGCGCCGGCGATCGACTCCCGCCCGAGTCGGGCCGATGCGCGGCCCTCCTCGACCTCTGCACCCAGATCCCCCCCGGCGGTCCTCCGACGTCTCCTCGGTATCAGCCCAACAGCTGCCGAACGATGGGCCGCCGGGACCGCCGGGACCGCATACGCGACGGAAGTCGCTCGCCGATCGTGAGGGTCCTACTGGATGCTCCAGCGGTGCGGGTGGTCGGGATTCTCGGGGCAAGCGAAGATGTTGAGCTCGCCCCAGCGGCCCACGGTGACCTCCGTCGGACTGGCGTCCGGGTGCGGGGGCAGGCCTTGTTCCTCCACCGGTTTCCAGCTGCCGCTACCGCCGTCCCACTCCGAACTGTCGATGGTCAGCAGCAGGTGCATCGGTGTCGCGCAGGTGAGACAGTCCATGGGAGCCGGGTCGGTGGCGTGCCAGGAGGCGAAGCCACCGACGCGCCAGCCCGGTGGGATCGACAGGTCGTACTGGTAGCCGACCACCGCTGCGGCATCCTCGTCCGCCGATTCCTCGGCCTCCTCCTCCAGGGCCTCCTCCCAGGCATCGATCCGGGCGCGCAGGTCCTCCGGAAGGAGGCCGGCGAACGGGTAGGTGGCCACCTAGCACGCACGGCTCCGGCACGTACCCCTCATAGCCGACGACCTGCGG
Organism: Kitasatospora sp. NPDC087315; assembly: GCF_044744345.1. NCBI lineage: Bacteria > Bacillati > Actinomycetota > Actinomycetes > Kitasatosporales > Streptomycetaceae > Kitasatospora > Kitasatospora sp. NPDC087315. The sequence goes on from NZ_JBIUYD010000040.1 coordinate 43,799, forward strand.
CTGCGGCGGTGCGGTCAGCACGTCGGTGACCTCCCACGACCGGCGCCAGCGAAGGTCGAGCAGCATGCCGGCACCGCTTGGGCCGTGTGCGTCGAATGGACACCAGAACACCTGGAGCAGATCGCAGTCATCCGGCCCGGCCGGCAGGTCGGGGATTTCTCTCCGGTACAGCTGCGCAAGGCCGATCAGTGGCAGCGGATCGGCCGCAGTAGCCTCCTCAACACGGTGGCGCCGGTCGAGTTCCTTGAGCAGCTGCCGTTCTTCGTCGGTGGGGCCGGGGTTCGGTTCACGGCGCCATGCTGATGCCAGGATCCGGCGTCGCTGGTGGATGTCAGCCGGCCGTTGGCCACGTGCGTGGCTGTGAGGCTCGGTGCACACCGGCCAGGGTTCATTCGACGGCCACAGCAGCGGGCCACCTACGGAACTCGCCGCTACGTCCGGTCGCCCCGGGCTCGGATGGAGCCGGGTGGTGGTGCCTCGGTAGGCCGTCAGCTCCGGGAAGAGCGCCTCGACATCGAGTGGGCGCGGCGGTGTGGTCCTCGACATGTACGTGACCTTAGACAGCTGTCAGCCACCGTGATTCAGCACCCCCTCGGACAACCACCTGCACATCACGGCTGTCGGAGCCGTGGACACAACCGCTGTTCCCAGCAGCCCGAACAGTCAGTGATCAGGCTCCGAATGAGCACGTCTGTCGTACCGTCGGCCAAGTGGGCGATCTGTGAAGTCTTTTGGGTGGTTCCGGCCCACCCGGGGCGGGTTCGCTCGGCCCAGGCGGCCACCGGGGGGCCTGCTGCGCCCAGGCCTGCGAAGAATGCGCCGAGGAGCAGCCATCCCGGGTGTCCGAGCGCAAGGACCGCTCCGGTCAGGATCACGGGGGCGAGGGCCTGGCCTGCGTCGAAGCCGACACCGAGGAGGCCCTGATATTGCCCTTGGGCATGGTCGGGTGCGAGGCCGAAGCCGAGCGCGAAGCCGGCCGAGGACTCCCACACCTCTCCGACGCTGTGGATGCACACGGCAAGGACGGCGAGTGCCGGCGCGACCCAGGCGGGAACATCGGCTGTCAGTGCCGTCAACGGGCAGCTGACGAGGAACAGGAGCCCGGCGAGGCGGAATGCGCGGCCGCCCTGCCGCGGGGTCTCCACCTTGGAGCCGAGTCTGCTCTGCAGCAGCACGCAGACGCCGCTGTTGACCGCGTAGACCACTGCCACGGTCCAGCGCGGTGCGTCGGTGTGGGCGGTGAGCCAGACCGGCAGCAGGAGGGAGACGGTTTGGTACTGCAGGCCCATGGCACTGTAAGAGCGCGACGAAGGACACGTACGGCCGGTCGGCCAGGACGGACCACTGACGGTGCTCCTCGGGCCGGGGCAGAGGCCGGTCGCTCGTCGCCACACTGGACCGGCTGGCTGCCACGGCAAGCGGCGCCGCGGGCGGTGCGCTCATCGCAAGGGTCGGCGGTGAACGCCCGGCCGCCTTCCGGGCCAGACTCCGCACGTTCGTCAATCTCGGCGTCGTCATGGGCACCCTGGGTGCGGCCTTCGCCATCCAGATCAACACTCGCCCTGCCCACACCGGGCTGATCCTCGCCAACGCCGCCAGCTTCGCCTGTGCCGGACTGATCGTGTTCATGGGCGTCCCGAACCACGGAACGCGAGCCAGCTGTCGATGAAGACGAAAGCCGCCATGGTGACGGCCTGCAAGGCGAGGGTCGTCAGCCAGATCGTGCGTGGTCCGTACCGGTCGGCCAGATTCCCCGCCGGTATGCCGGCCGCCAAGCCGCTGAGGCCGGCGATCGTCAGACCCGCTCCGACCTGTGTGGCGGGCAGGTGCACCACGAGCGTGAAGTAGAGGATGGCAGCGGTGTTGAAGAGACCGTTGCCCACCCTGCCGACGAAACTGGCGATGATCAGAGCTCGCTGCGGACCGGAGGCCGGCCCGCTGGGTACCCGTTGCTTGAACCCCCTGATCATGTCGATCAGGCTGACAGTGGCGTCTCTCCAGGGCTCCGGTCCGCTACGTCGACGGCAGCGGCTGCGAGTGGCGCCGGCTCCCGGCCGGCCCGCGCCCGGAAGGGCCGCGCCCGGGGTGCGGGCGCGGCCCGGGTGGGCCGGTGGTCCGGGCGCGTCCGCCGGATCTACCAGGCATAGTCCTCCGGGGCGGGCTGGTGACCGGGGAAGATCTCGTCGAGGCGGTCGAGGGTCTTCTGGTCCAGGGTCAGGTCCAGGGCGCGGAGGGCGCCGTCGAGGTGGTCGAGGGTGCGGGGGCCGACGATGGGGGCGGTGACGGCGGGGCGGGTGAGGAGCCAGGCGAGGGCGATGTCGGCCGGGTCCTCGCCGAGTTCGGCGGCGAAGTCCTCGTAGGCCTGGATGCGGTCGCGGTTCTCCTCCAGGATCTCGCTCGCGTGGGCCATGGCGCCGCGGACCCGGGAGCCCTCGCGTTCCTTGCGCAGGACGCCGCCGAGCAGGCCGCTGCGGAGCGGGGACCAGGGCAGCAGGCCGAGGCCGTAGAACTGGAGGGCGGGGATGACCTCCAGTTCGATGGCCCGGTCGAGCAGGTTGTAGAGGGACTGCTCGCTCACCAGGCCGAGGAAGTGGCGGGAACGGGCGGCTTCCTGGGCCTGGGCGATGTGCCAGCCGGCGAAGTTGCTGGAGCCGACATAGATGATCTTGCCCTGGGCGACCAGCACCTCCATCGCCTGCCACACCTCCTCCCAGGGCGTGTCCCGGTCGATGTGGTGCATCTGGTAGAGGTCGATGTGGTCGGTGTTCAGCCGGCGCAGGCTGCCTTCCACCGCGCGGCGGATGGCGAGGGCCGAGAGCCGGCTCTCGTTGGGCCAGTCCCCCATCGGGGCGTACGCCTTGGTGGCGAGCACGGTCCGCTCGCGGCGGCCGCCGCCCTGGGCGAACCACCGCCCGATGATCTCCTCGGTGCGGCCCTTGAGATTGCCCTCGTTGTCACGGCCGTAGGCATTGGCGGTGTCGAAGAAGTTGATGCCCCGCTCGTGGGCGGTGTCCATGATCAGGTGGGCGTCGGACTCCTCGGTGTGCGGGCCGAAGTTCATGGTGCCCAGGCACAGTCGGGAGACGGTCAGGCCGGTGCGGCCGAGATGGGTGAACTCCATGCCGCCCACCATCTGTCCCACCGGCCCCGCTGTCCAGCTCATTTCACCGGAGCGGCGGAACAGCGGCGGATCCGTACCGAAACACGCCGGTCCGCGCGCCCATCCGCGCCCCTCCGCGCCAACGCCCCGCCCATCCGTGTCAGTTCCGTGTCAGTTCCGTGTCAGTCCACGCCGGGGCCCGGCGGATCACCGCCCGTGCGTGACGAACTTCCGTACGGCCAGCGGGCCGAAGACCGCCAGCAGCAGCGCGCTCCAGAGCACGGTGGCGGGCACCGCGTGCTGCATCGGCCAGGACGGCCCGGGCGCGGACGGGTTGCCGAACAGTTCGCGGCAGGCCTGCACCACCGCGCTGACCGGGTTCCAGTCCGCGATCACCCTCAGCCAGCCGGGCATTCCGCCGGTCGGCACGTACGCGTTGGTCACCATGGCCAACGGGAAGACGGCGACGGCGAGCTGGCCGGCCGCCTCCTCCTTGCCGACCATCAGGCCGAGGCAGGTCCCGACCCAGGTCATCACGAAGCGGAACACCAGCAGCAGGCCGAACGCCCCCGCGGCGTCGGCGAGTCCTCCCCGGATCCGCCAGCCGGCCGCCAGGCCGACGGCGGCCAGCAGCGCCAGCACCAGGACGCTGACCAGCAGGTCGGCCAGGGTCTGCCCGAGCAGCAGGCCGGTGCGCGAGACCGGCATCGAGCGCAGCCGGTCGGTCACGCCGCGGCCGACGTCCCGGGCGGCGCCGACCATGGTGGGCATGACGCCGTTGACGGCGACCATCGCGAACAGGCCCGGCATCAGGAACTCGCGGTAGTTCCCGCCGCCCGGCACGGCGATGGCGCTGCCGAACACGTACCCGAACACCACCACCATCACCACCGGCACGCCCAGCGAGGCGGCCAGCAGGCCGGGCGAGTGGCGGTAGTTGAGCAGGATCCGGAGCATCGAGGACCAGGTGTCGCTCACCAGGCGGCTCGGGGCGGACAGGACGGGCGGCGCGGTGCAGACGGCCATCAGAGGACCTTCCCCGGGGAGTGGTCGGCGGTGCGGTCGGAGACGCGTTCGGCGGTACGGCCACCGGCCCGGCCGGCCGAACGGCCCGCGCCACGGCCCGCGCCGCGGTCGGCGGTGAGCGCGAGGAACACGTCGTCCAGCGAGGGCGGGCGCAGCGCGACGTCCTGCGCCACCACCCCGACCGCGTCCAACTCCCTCACCAGGGCCGGGAGCAGCACGTCGGACCCCGGCGCGGTGACGACCGCGACCGTCCGCTCGGCCGGGTCCACCACCGCCTCCCCGCCCGCGAGCGCGGACAGCACCACGGCGGCGGTGCCGAGCTGGTCCGGGTCCGCGAGGGTGACCGAGAGCCGGGTGCCGATCGCCGCCTTGAGCCGGTGCGGCGGTCCGGTGGCGATGGCGGCGCCGTGGTCGACGACGACGATGTCGTCGGCGAGCCGGTCGGCCTCCTCCAGGTACTGGGTGGTGAGCAGCACGGTGGTCCCGCCCGCGGCCAGCTCCTTGACGGCGTCCCAGATCTCCTGGCGGCTGCGCGGGTCGAGCCCGGTGGTCGGCTCGTCCAGGAAGAGCAGCGGCGGGCTGGTGACGAGGCTGGCGATGAGGTCGAGCCGGCGCCGCATGCCGCCGGAGTAGGTGCGGACGAGCCGGTCGCCGGCCTCGGCGAGGCCGAAGCGTTCGAGCAGTTCGTCGGCCCTGGTCCGGGCGGTGCGGGCGCCGAGGTGGTGCAGCCGGCCGAACAGGCGCAGGTTGTCGCGGCCGGTGATGCCCTCGTCGACGGCCGCGTGCTGCCCGGCCAGCCCGATGCTGCGCCGGACGGCCTCGGCCTCGCGCACCACGTCGTGGCCGGCGACGCGGGCCGTGCCGCGGTCGGGGGCGACGAGGGTGGCGAGCACGCGGACGGCGGTGGTCTTGCCGGCGCCGTTCGGGCCGAGCAGTCCGCAGACGGTGCCGGCCGGGACGTCGAGGTCGAGGCCGCGCAGGGCCTCGGTGGTTCCGAATCGTTTCTCCACGCCCACCATTTCGACGGCGGGCCGGCTGGTTTCCGGCATGGCTCTTGCCCCTCTCTAGGTACATCGTACGTAGAAGTGCGCGCGACCGCATCCTACTACGTACGCCGTACGTCTCTAAGATGGGAAACCGAGGTGATCGTCCAGTGCCGTCCAGCAAGCCCCCCGCCGGTGAGTCCGCGCCCCCCGCAGCACCCACCACGCCCGAGCCACCCGAGGCGCCCGAGCTGATCTGGCTGCGCCCCGAGCGCACCGGGCGCGGCCCGAAGCCGGCCCACAGCCGCGCCTCGATCGCCGCCGCCGCGATCGCGATCGCCGACGCGGAGGGCCTGGACGCGGTCTCCATGCGCCGCGTCGCGGCCGCGCTCGGCGCCGGGACGATGTCGCTGTACAACTACGTGCCGAAGAAGGAGCACCTGCTCGACCTGATGCTCGACGCGGCCACCGCCGAGTACGACTTCCCGGCGACCCCGGCCACCCCCGCCGACGACTGCCGCGAGGGCCTGTACCGGCTCGCCCACCAGCAGCTCGCCATCATGCGGCGGCACCCCTGGCTGCCCGCGCTGGTGATCGCCCGCCCGGGCATCGGCCCGAACGCGTTGCGCTACACGGACCACTTCCTCGCCGTCACGGCCCCCACCGGGCTGGACGGCACCACCCGGATGGAGGCCCTGGCCCTGCTCAACGGGTTCGTCTGCCAGTACGCGCAGTACGAGCGGACGGCCGCCGCCGGGGCCAAGTGGCAGGGCGAGCTGGTGGGTTACCTCACCAGGGCCGCCATGAGCGGCGACTACCCCCACCTCGCCGCCGCGTTCGCCACCGCCGGCCCGCCGGCCGACCCGGACACCGCCTTCGACCGGGCGCTCCACCGGGTGGTCACGGCGATCCTGGCTCCCGCGCAGAGCGGTTGACGCCATGTGAGACTTTCATGGCGTGCCGGTTCCGGTGGCACGCGCCTGCCCCCCCAGAGGTGTGAAACGTTGGAGCCCCGTCGGCCTGGTGACCAGTTGGTCACCAGGCCGACGGGGCTCCGTACGGTCAGAGAACAGAGGGTCAGAACAGCTGGACGGCGTTCCAGTCCCAGTTGTCGGCGGCAACACTGTTCGGCGAGGCGTTGAACTCACCGATATGACCGGCCGTATCGGCGAGAGCCGTGTAGAAACCGATCGAGCTGTCCCAACGACGGTAGAGCATCGCAAGGTCCGTACGACGGTCACCGTTGAAGTCACCGGCCACCAGCTTCATCGCACTACGGTCCCAACCGGCCGCGGCAGAAACGGTATAACCACTGGTGAAATCACCCAGAGCACCACTGGGCGCCGTCAACGACGTATAGAAACCGATCCCCCCGTCACCACGGTAGTAGGCCATCAGCACGTCGTCACGGCCGTCCCCGTTGGCATCACCGGCGAACAACTGGACGGCGTTCCAGTCCCAGTTGTCGGCGGCAACACTGTTCGGCGAGGCGTTGAACTCACCGATATGACCGGCCGTATCGGCGAGAGCCGTGT
>NZ_JBIUYD010000040.1:50542-61883 GCF_044744345.1 Kitasatospora sp. NPDC087315
TATAACCACTGGTGAAATCACCCAGAGCACCACTGGGCGCCGTCAACGACGTATAGAAACCGATCCCCCCGTCACCACGGTAGTAGGCCATCAGCGCATCGGCGCGGCCGTCCCCGTTGGCATCACCGCGCACCCCCGCACTCCGGACGGTGTCCTTGACCCAGCCGGTGAGGTCATCGGTCCGGGCGCTGGAGACTCCGGTGCGGGTCTCGGTGCTGCCGAGGCAGCCACCCTGCCAGGAGCGGGAGGCGACGGCGACGAGTTCGGCCTTGCCGTTGGTCTCACGGACGGTGGGAGCGCCGGTGTCGCCCTTGCAGACGGCGGCGCCGTTCACGCCGGTGGTGTCGACCGAGGTGGTCTTGACGGCGTCGAGGGTGAACTGGCCGGAGTGCAGCTTGAGCGGTGCCCATTCGGTCGTGGTGCGGCCGTAGCCGGGTACGCGCAGGGTCTCGCCGGTGGCCGGGGCGGTGGTGGCCAGCGGCAGCGGGGCTATGCCGTCGACGGGCGTGGCCAGGCGGGCCAGGACGAGGTCGCGGTCCTGACGCGGTACCAGCTCGACGATCTCCGAGACCGCCCCGGCCCCGGTGTTGGTGAGGTCGGTGCGGCCGATGGTGGCGGTGGTCTTCCACTTCGGGGCACCGGCGGCGAGGGCGGCGGGCTGCGCGGGGTCGTCGGCGAAGCAGCTCGCCGCGGTGATCACCCAGAGTCGGTCGACCAGCGCACCGGTGCAGGCCCGGGTGTTGTCGCCGATGTCGAGGCGAGCGGTGTAGGCGTACGTGCCGTTGGCGGCGGGGGCGCCGGTGACGGCGCCCGCCTGGACGGCGGAGAAGGTGGTCAGGGCGCCGGCGGCGACGGCCGCGGCCAGCACGCCCCGCCAGGTACGGAGAGAGGTCCTGCGTAGCATGGGTCACTTTCTGAACGCAGAGTTGGACAGGAATGGGTGGCGCTGTTCGTCAGCCGGTGACGCCGAGTCCGACGACGGCGGTCGGGACCGGCCGGCACCTGGGCATGGGCAAGAACATGGATCCCCCTTCCGACGGCCCACCCCGTGAAACGATCATGCCAGGGCGATCGGACACTTGTGCGGTAACCGACAACTGATTCATCCTCGGTTCACCTCGGGGGAGGCGGTCCGTCGCCCGTCCCGTATCGCCCACAGACGAACGGAAGCCCGGAAGAACGAAGCTCGGCAGAACGGGACCCGGTAAATCGTTCGTGCCGGACGGCGCGCCACCGTAACGTGACCCGGTCAGTGATCGCGGCCGCCGCCGGGGCGCGCCACGGCCGCATGCGGAAGAACGGGACGAGAGCCATGCAGCAGTACCACGGTTGGGCCGACGCGGGCTTCGGGGCGGTCGCCGACACCTTCGCCCGGAACTTCGACGACTTCCCCGAACTCGGCTCCGCCGTGACGGTGTTCGCCGACGGGCGCAAGGTCGTGGAGCTGTGGGGCGGCATCGCGGACGAACGCACCGGCCGCCCCTGGGCGCAGGACACCGTCGTCCCGGTCTTCTCCTGCGCCAAGGGCCTGGTCGCCGTCTGTGCCCACCTCCTCGCGCAGCAGGGCCGCCTCGACCTGGACGCGCCGGTGAGCCGCTACTGGCCCGAGTTCGCGCGGCACGGCAAGGAGGCCGTCACCTGTCGCATGGCGCTCGGCCACCGGGCGGGCATCCCGGCCCTGGACGCCGTCCTCCCGTTCGACGAGATCGCGGCCTGGACGCCGGTCGTGCGCGCCATCGAGGAGCAGCGGCCGATCTGGGAGCCCGGCACCGCGCACGAGTACCACGGCCATGTCCTCGGCTTCCTGATCGGCGAGGTCGTCCGCCGGATCACCGGGCTCACCCCTGGCGCGTACTTCCGCGAGGCCGTCGGCGACCCGCTCGGCCTGTCCGCCTGGATCGGCCTGCCCGACAGCGAACTCGGCCGCGTGGCACGGCTGGTGGAGGCCGAGGGGCGGCGCCCGATGCCCGGCCCCGAGCATCTGCTCACCCGCATCGTGACGATGAACGGCGCGCTGGTCTTCCCCGGGCTGGACGAGCCGCACGGCTGGAACGACCCGGCCCTGCACGCCGTCGAGCTGCCGGGCGCGGGCGCCGTCGCCTCCGCGACCGGTCTGGCCGGCCTGTACGCGGCCGCCGTGACCGGCATCGGCGGCGGCGAGCGGCTGCTCTCGCCGGACACGGTGACCGACGCCGTCCGCGAACTCTCCTCCGGGCAGGGCTTCCTGGGCTTCGACCTCGGCGCCCGCTGGGGCTCGGGCGTCCTGCTCGACTCCCCGGCGTTCCGCCCGCTGTTCGGCGCCCGCAGCTTCGGCAACGACGGCGCGGGCGGCCAGTTCGCCTTCGGTGACGACGAGTTCGGGGTCGGTTTCGCGTACGTCGCCAACCGCATGATCGGCCACGGCGACGCCCGCGCCAACCGCCTGATCACGGCCGTCCGCGAGTCCCTGGACGGCTGACACCTGGGGCCGTCACGGCGGCGGCGCGCTCACCCCGCGGCCGAACCGCGCCGCAGGGAGACGGAGGCGGGCACGGGCAACCCGACGGGCCCCGGAAGCTCGCCGGGCCCCAGGAGTTCAGCAGGCCCGGCCGGCACAACCAGCTCGGCCAGGGCCGCCAGCACCTTCGCCCGCAGACGCGGGTTCCCGGTGGTCCGGTCGATCAGGCCCAGCGCCTCCCGGAGGTACTCCGCGGCCCGGTCCGACCGGCCGAGCCGGTGGTGGTGGTGGTGGTCCCCCAGGTTGGCCAGCGTGATGCTCTCCAACACCTGGTCCCCGGTGGAACGGTGGCGGGCGAGCGCCCGGTTGAGGTGAACGTCCGCCGCCTCCGGGTGACCGGCGAGCAGGCCCACCACGCGGAGGTTGGCCTCGCAGACGCCCATCGCCCACTCGTCCCGGCTCTGCGGGGGCTGCTCCCGCAGAATCGCGATCGCCTCACGGTAGTAGGCGGCGGCGGGCCGGTACTGCCCGGTGCCGAGGCTCTGGTTGCCCAGGTTCCCGATCGCATGGGCCTCCCCCGTACGTGGGCAAGGGCGAAACCGGCTCGGCCTGACCTCCCACCACCCCCTGGGCCGCGCCTTCGCCGGCGCGGTCCCGCTCGCCGCGGTGCTGGCCGAAACGTACGCGGCGGGCCGGCTCTGGGGCGCCTTCCGGCTCGCGACCGACCCCGATTCCGCAGCCATCTCCATCTACCCCGCCGAGTTTGACGGCCCCCTCGTCGCGGCGGCCGCGACACTCGTTCCGCCGGTACTGACGGCGGGCGCGGTCCTGGCCAACCGCTGGTCCGCGGCGAGGATCCTCGCCCTGGTCACCATGGTGGTGGTGCCACTGGTCCGCGTCCTCGCCCTCCCCGGCCTGCTCGGCATGCCGGCCGACATCGCGCTCTCCTTCAGCCTGGACCTGCCCGACCTCTGGCTGCCCGTCCTCAACGCCCTCCTGCTCCTGATCGCACCGCCGGGCCGCACGCACCCGCGCTCCGCGGTGCCCTGGGCGCTCACCGTCGCCATCATCACCGGGGCATCGCCATCACCCTCACGGGCGGCTTCGCCACATTCCCACTCGTCACCCCGGTCGTCACCGGCGCCGCCGTCGCCTGTACGGCCCGCACCACGGGCCGCGCGGCACTGGCCTCGGTCCTTCTGGCCGCGCCACCGTTCCTCACGTCCCTCCTCATCGGCAGCGGCATCCCGACCCCGTACCTGCAACTGCTGACCGTCCAGTTCGCCTTCGGCTACGTGATCGCCCTCGGCGCGGTACGGCTCACCGGCCGGCTCGCCAGGCGGCGCTCCGGGCTTCTCTCCCGACGGAGCGACCTCTCAGGCCCCTGACCGACACCGGCGCCGCGGTCCGAGGGCGTGCGCAGTGCCGTCCCGACCGGGCCTGCCCCGGGCCTGGTCAGCCGGGGGCCGGACCGGCCGCCGACCGGGCGGCGCGGGCCTCCAGGTAGCGGCGCTCCGTCAGGCTGGTGGTACCGCGGGCGGCGCGCTGGTAGTACTCCCGGGCCGCCGGGTGGTCGCCGGCCCGCTCCAGCAGGTGTGCGCGGACGGCGTGCAGCCGGTGGTGGTCGGTGATCCGGTCGTCCGCGGCCAGTTCGTCCAGCAGGGCCAGGCCGGCCCGCGGTCCGTCGGTCATGGCGACCGCCACCGCCCGGTTCAGGCTGGCCATCGGGTTCGGCGAGATCCGCTCCAGGATCTTGTACAGCGTGTTGATCTGGCGCCAGTCGGTCTCGTCGGTGCTGGGCGCGTCGTCGTGCAGCGCGGCGATGGCGGCCTGCAACTGGTAGGGGCCGAGTGCCGGGCGGCTCATCGCGTCGGTGACCAGCGCGACGCCCTCGGTGATGCGACCGCGGTCCCAGCGTGAGCGGTCCTGCTCGTCGAGCGGGACCAGCTCGCCGTCCGGGCCGGTGCGGGCGTCCCGGCGGGCGTCGGTGAGCAGCATCAGGGCCAGCAGACCGGTCACCGCGCCGTCGTCGGGGAGCAGCCGGTGCAGCAGGCGGGTCAGCCGGATCGCCTCGGCGGCCAGGTCGTCGCGGCGCAGCCGGTCGCCGGAGCTGGCGGTGTAGCCCTCGTTGAATATCACGTACAGCACGTGCAGCACGGCGCGCAGCCGCTCCGCCCGGTCCTGCCCGACCGGCATGGTGAACTCGCTGCCGGCGGCCTTGATCCGCTGCTTGGCCCGGCTGATCCGGGCCGCCATGGTCGGCTCCGGCACGAAGTAGGCGCGGGCGATCTCCGCGGTGGTCAGGCCGCCGACCGCGCGCAGCGTCAGCGCTACCTGCGAGGCCGGGCTCAGCGCCGGGTGGCAGCAGAGGAACAGCAGGGTGAGCGTGTCGTCCCGGTCGGCCGGGGTCGGCTCGCCGGGGCCGGGCGAGGTCGGATCCGGTTCGCGGGCGGCCACCTCGTCCTCGCGTCGGCGCCGGGCCCGTTCGCTGCGGATCTGGTCGACCAGGCGGCGGCCGGCGACCGTGGTCAGCCAGCCGCGCGGGTTGTCCGGGATGCCCTCGGCCGGCCAGCGGGTCGCCGCGGCGAGCATCGCCTCCTGCACGGCGTCCTCGCTCAGGTCGAACTGCCCGTACCGGCGCACCAGCGCGCCGAGGGCCTGCGGCGCGAGCGCGCGCAGCAGGCCCTCGACGGTGGCGCGGTCGGCACTCACGCGGACGGGCCGCCGGAGAAGATCACCTGGCGGACCTCGATGCCCAGGCCGTTGACCCGGGCGTCCGGGATCAGCGCGGCCAGTTCCAGCGCGCGGTCCCGGCTCGCGACGTCGACCAGGTAGTAGCCGCCCAGGAACTCCTTGGCCTCCAGGTAGGGGCCGTCGGTGACGACCGGCGCCCCGTCGCGGACGCGGACCACCGAGCTCTGGGACGGGTCGGCCAGCGCCTCGGTGCTGACCAGTTCGCCGGACTCGCTGGTCGTCTTCATGAACTCACCGTGGCCGGCCATGATCTCCTGACGCTCCGCCTCGGTCAGTTCCTCCATGATGGCCGGGTTGATGTGCATGATCAGCAGGAACTTCATGTCCAACTCCTCACCGTCGCGGCGCCCGGTCGGGCCCCGTCATCAGGTGGTCGTAGCGGGCCGGCCGTCCTTGACATGCCGACGCGGGGTTCAGCGGATCAGCCGGAACCAGCGGATCGGGTGATTCCGCCGGCGCGGGTCAGGATCCGTCGAGCGGCTCCGACCCTACCGTGACGATCCCTTCCGAGGAGGTTGCCCCCATGAGCACGGCGAGCACGACGACGGCCGCTACGGCGCCGCCACCGGCCGGGGACGGCGCCGGGCGGCGGGCCTGGCTCGGCCGGGCTGCCCGCGGACGCGGCGGGCCCGGCCCGGCCCGGCCCGGCCCGGCCCGGGGGACGCTGGCCGGAGCGGTCGACGCGGCGCACCGGCTTCCCGACCGGGCCGCGACCGACCTGCTGCGCGCGGCGCACGACGCGTGCACCGGCGGGCCGCACGTGGCCGGCATCGCCGGCGCGGTCGCCTTCGCGGGCCTGGCGGTGTGCTTCTTTCGGGTACACCGCCGGTCCGGGCGGGGCTGACCGGCGCGCCCGGTCGCCCAGCACAGAGCGTGGTGGCGCGCGCCCCGGCGTGAGCGCCGGCACGCACCACCACCCTCATGCCCCCATATGCGCCTCACGCCAAGACGTGCGGCAGCGCCGGCACCCAACGCGACGGGCCGTCTGACGGAGGAACTGTCAGTTCCGGTGGACCACTGACGTGGATGTCGGTCTTCGACGCCGCACCCCGGGGGCCGCGTCCCGGTCACGAGGTGCGGGTGAGATCGCCGGACCCGCCGCGGACCTCCAGGTGCAGTGTCCCATTGGGCTTGATCGCATACACCCGTGGCGTCGAATCCGGAGTGCACCCGAGGCCCCCGGTCAGCGCCGAGACCTTGAGCACGACCTGATTGGCGCTCGCTGACTCCAGATAGTCGGTGCCGCTGCAGGTTCTGCCATCGGGCCAAATACTGGTGGCGTTGGCGACGACCTGGTCCACCTCTCCCTGCCGCAGGGTGATCCGATAGGTGACCGAACCGTACAGGCCCGGCTCGGTCAGGACGCCGCTCCATGAGCCGAGATATGCCTGCGGAATCGCACCCGTGGGGGACGGCGCGGCGGTCGACGGGGCGGCGCTCTGCTGAGCGGGCGCGCCCGACCGGGCCGGGTTCTGCGGCTGCCCGGTCGAGACGGACCCGCCGCCCGCCTGCGACTGCTGCCCGGCGGCCGACGACTGGCCGCGTGTTGACGATTCGTCACTTCTCGACAGCCACCAGGTGACGCCGACCGCGACCACGGCGACCAGCACCGATGCCCCGAGCACAGCGGGCAAGCGGCGTCGCACCGGCGGCTGCGGCTGCGGCTGCGGCTGCGGCTGCGGCTGCGGCTGCGGCTGCGGGAAGAACGGCGGTGCTCCATACGAAGGCATGCCCGTCTGAGCACCCGGCGGGGCCGAAGGCGGGAACTGCGGGGCCGGGGCCGCCGGAGCGCCGAACGCTCCGGCCGGCGGACCAGGGGGCACGTGCCCGCCCGGTCCCCCGCTCGCGCCCCCTTCCACGATCGTCGCGCGCCGCGCCTGGCCGGCACCCGGAGGCGCGGGCACGTGGTCGAGGTCCAGCAGCTCCACCGCCCGCCGGCCAACCGCCGCCGACAGCGTCCCTGGCAGCCAGGCCCCTTCGCTCAGCCGCGCCGTGCCGACCCCGGACCCGTCGAGCCGCTCGGCGAGCTCCACCGGCGCCAACCGCCGCGCCGGGTCCTTGGCCAGGCAGGCCATCACGATGGCGCGCAACCCCGGATCGAGGCCCCCCAACTCCGGGTCCTCGTGCGCCACCTTGTAGAGCATCGACGCGACACTGAGGCCCTCTCCGAACGGCGCCACGCCGGTCGCCGCGTACACCAGCACGGCGCCCAGCGAGAAGACGTCGGACGGCGGTCCGACAACGGCCCCCTGAGCCTGTTCCGGCGACATGTACCCCGGCGAGCCGATCACGAAGCCGGACCGGGTGAGCGCGGTGGCGGCCTCCAGAGCCCGCGCGATGCCGAAGTCGATCAGCCGCGGGCCGTCCAGGGTGAGCAGCACGTTGGACGGCTTGACGTCCCGGTGCACCAGGCCGAGCGCGTGCACCGCCGCCAGCGCCCCGGCCAGCCCGACCCCCAGCGCGCGCACCGAGTCGGCCGGCAGCGGTCCGAACTCCCGCACGGCCGCGCCGAGGGCCGGACCCGCGACGTACCCGGTGGCGACCCACGGGTGGCGGCTCTCGGTATCCGCATCCAGCACCGGCGCGGTCCAGCGGCCACCGACCAGCCGGGCCGCCCGGACCTCCTGCCGGAATCGGGCACGGAACTCGGTGTCCTCGGCCAGCTCGCTGCGGACCACCTTGACGGCGACCGTCCGGCCCCCCGCCGTACGGCCCAGGTACACCCGGCCCATGCCGCCCGCGCCGAGCCGCCGCAGCACCCGGTACTCACCGACCTGCCGCGGGTCGTCCGGCTCCAATGGCTCCATGCCCTGCTCCCCTCCCAGCCCCTCCGGCCCTCCACCCCAACCGACTGGCACGACCGTACACCCGCCCCGACCAGGTCCATATACCGCAATGCCCCTACTGTCAAAGCACTGTGACGCTCCACCAGAAGTGATCGCGACGGCCGTCGCGCGCGCCGCCCCAGGGCCTGTCTGGAGTCGTGATATCGGCGCCGATGGGCCGGTCGGCTACGTCGGTATCGGCCTGGGCACCGCGATCGGGCTGCCGCTGGTGGCGGTCGGGCCCAGGATCACGGCCACAGTCTTCGGCATGATGTGGCCCGATGCCCTGGTCGAGACGGCGAAGCAGATCACCGTCCCGATCGAGTTCGCCATGCGGTGGGACAACGAGCGCATCCCGCGCGAGGCCGGCCTCGCGCTGTTCGACGCCTTCGCCTCGAAGGAGAGGACGTTGCACGCCAACACGGGCCAGCACTTCGACTTCCCCAGGTTCGAGGCCGACAGCGCGGTCCGGTTCCTCGCCCGGCATCTTGGCCGGACGGTCACCTCACCGGCCCGAGGTGAGCGGCAGCGGCGCCCGGTCTGCCGACCGGGCGCCGCGACCGCGGCCCGGGTCGAGGCTGCGCATCCAGACGATGGATCCGCGTAGCTGGAGCCCCGCCATGTAGCTCGCGGGCGTCTTGTCGTAGCTCGTGGCCAGGCCCCGCCATGCCCGGATCTTGTTGATGCAGCGCTCCGCCGTGTGCGGAGTGTGGATGACGGACCAACGTGAGAGTGCGCCGCCCAGCACGCCGTCAGCGATGTTCAGCGCGGCCATCGAGCCCACGTCGAACCGCAGGCCCGGATAGGCCTGTTGAGTCGACTTGATCATCACAGCAGAGGCATCGACACCGAACGCCGCCAGCCCCGGCTCATCCAGATGGGCGGTGATGTGACCAGGCTCACACCCGGGTGTCGGAGCGCGCCCCCACGCCTGCGAGGTCACGCCGACGTCCCGCTTACGACAAGTCCTTGCGCATCAGCGCGCACATGGTCTCGTACCGGTGGATCGAACCGTCCGGCGCTTCCTCGTCCCATGCGTCGGGCTGCCGGTCGTAGGCCACGTATCCGAGCCGCTCGTACAGTGCGCGGGCCCGCGGGTTGCTCTCCTCGACACCGAGTTCGGCCCGCAGGATCCCGCGTGCCCGGATGCGGTCCTCCGCGGCCCGGACGAGCAGCGTGCCGAGACCGCACGACTGCAACGCCGGAAGAACCGCGAGCTGCCACAGTGTGCCCGCTCCCGGCCTTGCCCGGTAGTCGACGCCGCCGATCGCCACGGGAAGACCGACCGCCGTACAGACGGCCAGGTAGTCCACCTCGCCGGCCGCCGCGCGCTCCAACTCTGTGGCCACACAGCCCAGATGAGTGGCCGAGCCGGACCACGCGCACATCGGCAGATCTGCGGGCGTCAGATCACGCACGCGGACCGGTACAACGACCTCGGTCCCGCCAGTAGGCAAGAGGTTCATGCTCTCATCTCAGCAGGGCAGGAAGAGGCATGCCAGGGAATTTCGCGGACTGCACCGCATGCCACTCCTGGGCAGGAGACGAATCGGATCCGGCGCCACGATCGCATCCCGCTTTTCGGTGGACAAGTGCAGGGAAAACTGGGGAAGTTATGGATTCCGTTGTAACGGTGACACAGGACGACCGGACCGTCGAAACGGCGAATCGCACTCCTGGCAAGGGATTCCGAAATACCGTCAGGTCCACCGCCAGGCCCAATACCTGAAACTTTGATGCGGCCTGCTCGTTGAGCGGGTTGCGCCAAGGCCCGGACAGGTGAAGTCGTGCGCGGTGCACTGCACGGCGGCCGCCTCGACGGTGCAGGGGACCTCGCGGATCACCGCCGGACGGCGGCGATGATCCGGGTGACGGTGTCCTGCACGCTGGTGGTGCCCGCGTTCCACCGCTACGTCCGCTCGCTGAAGGGCCTGGTGAACGTGGTCGTCGAGGGCAGACCACGGGCATGTGAGCAGTACTCATGCAATACCAGCACTTTTCCCTTTCGGGAGGAATGCCCGAATCATCTCATTTGACTTCAGGGACCGCCCCTGCCGCTCGAAGGCGGCATGCCCACTGCCGGGGGTTTTGATGCCGTGCGCTGGACGGCTTTTGACGCTCAAGATCGTAAGCCGGTAGCGTCCGCTCGGCAATTCACGTGCGATGGGGGGGGTATCAGCGCCTCCCTGCCACGTCATTTTCTGGGAGTTCTTGTGCGTATGGTTCGTAGAACGGTATGGCCGCTCGCCGCCGTGCTGGCAATACCCGTGATGGCCGGTTCGATTCCGGCCTCGGCTGCTGAGGCCACGGCGCCTCTGGCGGTGGAGGGCTTCTCCTATCCGGGGGCCGCGCAGATCCTCGCGGAGCAGCACATCACCCTGAAGTCGGGGGACGGGAACATCCAGCTGGCCGACTGCACCTCGACGGAGAACCTGCTGGAGGTGTTCAGCCGGACCCTGAACACCGGTCCCGCCAAGGTCTGTTTCCGCGTCACGGGGCCCGTCGGTTACCTGGCGCTGGAGCTTCCGAAGGTCTACAGCATCAAGGGCGACGACCACGCGGTCAAGGCCACGCTGAACACGGACGGCTCGGTCAGCAGCTTTGACGTCCGTAAGAACTACTACACGCCGGTAGGCGAGGGTGCCTCCGCCGAAGGGACCACCCTGCTCGAGCTGTCCGCCACCGACGGACCGGCCGCACCGGCCGCCACCAGCGAGTATCCCGCGGCCGGCGCCCTCAACATCGGGCAGCCCGGCCGCACCGGCGCGCGGGCCTGCACCGCCACCCTGGTCGACCGCTACTGGGCCCTCACTTCGGCCAGCTGCTTCACCGACAACCCCGCCACCCTCACCGCTGGCGCGCCCGCGACCAAGAGCACCGTGACGATCGGCGGCAAGAGCGCCGACATCGCCGAACTCGTCCCCCGCACCGACCGCGACCTCGTCATGGCCCGCCTGGCCGCCCCGGTCGACGGCATCACCCCGGCCGTGTTCGCCACCACCGCCCCCGTCACGGGCGAGAGCTTGAGCGTGCCCGGCTTCGGCCGCACCGCCACCCAGTGGCGGCCGTCCGCCTCTCACACCGTCACCCACACCGCGGGTACTGTCACCGCCACCGGCATCGACAGCACACCCGCCGCCGGATCCTCCGCCATCTGCCAGGGCGACACCGGGGCCCCGCTGCTGCGCAAGAGCAACGGCACTGTCCAGGTCGTCGGTGCCGCCTCCCGCTCCTGGCAGGGCGGCTGCTTCGGCACCCCCGCCACCGAGACCCGCACCAGCGCCACCAGCACCCGCACCGACGACCTGGGCGTCTGGGTGAAGGA
>NZ_JBIUYD010000041.1:0-20325 GCF_044744345.1 Kitasatospora sp. NPDC087315
GAGTTGCCTACGCGTCACACACAGCGTCCTACCGGATTCCGCCTTCGGGTGGGCACGGAACCGCAATATTGATCACGACATCACACAGGCCCTAGACCCATCCGTCGGCCAGCTCTCCCGAGCCGCACTTGCGCGTGTGGGCCACGATGTAGCCGGAGCCGGCGGTCGGGGTGTGGACAGCGACCTCGGCGGCATACGGGTCCACCACCACATAGACCGGGATGCCATATCGATCGATGCAAGTAGGGCTGTACCTCTTGTTCGCCTACGCAATCGAGACTGCTCGGCTCCGTTGATGGGGACAACTAGGCCATCCCGAGGTTGTCCCCATCGCCCCCCTCCCGCTCGCACCGTCCCCTTGGCCACTCTGAACGTGTTGGAGACGCCGCCCCGGCGATCCCCTCGGGTCCCAGCCGATCCTCTCGCGCTTCGACCCCTCCTCCCCCGCGTTCGTTCTGGCCAAGGAGGCTCACATGTTGCGCCATCCGCAGTTCCTGAAGGACTTGGTCACCGGCACCGCCGGCGCCCTCGCCGCCATCCACGTCAGCCCCGAAGGGCTGGTCCTCGGCTGTTCGCCCGGGGTCGGCGAGGACGAGGCCGACCACTGGTCGGCCGCGATGGCGGCGCTGCACGCCGTGAGCAACCGCAGCACCGAGATCATCGGCCGTAGCACCGCCGAGCGGGGCCTCTTGGGCCACAGCGTGATCGAGGACCGGTCCGGCCGCACGCTGATTCTCGTCGGCGCCAACGACGGCTCGATGCTCGCCGCGGTGTGCGGGAAGAACGCCCAGCTGGGCGACATCGCCGCCCGGCTCGTCGGACTGGCGGACAGCACCGTCGCCGTGGGGGCTGCGGCGTGAACCCGATCTCGACCAAGGCCCCGACCCGCCCGCGGCGCCCGTTGCCGCTGCCCGATGTCCTCGGCACCGTGCACATCCCCGACCCGCTCAGCCCCGGCATGGCGGACTGGCCTCCTACCTCACCCGACGCCACGCCCGGGTCACGATCTCCCTCGTGCAGGCGGGCCTTCGTCCCGAGCTGAGCGAGCGGCTTGAGCGTAGCGGGGCTGCACTCCGCGCGGTCGCCCCCGGTACGGCCTCGCTGATCTGGGGCGGCGACAACACCGTGACCCACGACCTCACCAGCCACATCGCCGGCCACGGCCTGCCCATGATGGGCTACGCGCGGGCCGTCGAGCTGCTGGCCGGCACGGCACCGGTCACGGTCGCCGTCGCCGGTAGCCACTCAACCACCATGGCTTCCGCCGCGCTCACCTGTGCGCTCGTCAGCCGCGATTCCGGGTGGATCCTCGCCGAAGCCCCTATGGGGGACTCCGCCGGCTATGACGGCGGCGGAGAGGTCCTGGTGGTGGACCTCTGTCCGGACGGCTCCAGCCACGAGACGTCGCCGCCCGGTTGGCGCTTCCGCACGCTCGGCGAAGGGCTGAGCCCCACGGTGACACTGATCACCGCCGTGGATGCGGCACCGCCGGCGTTCTGGAACCAGCAGGAAGCGCTGGACCAGATGGAGGTCCTCGCCCAGCGGAGCGACACGGTGGTGGTGTGGGTCGCCCAGCCCGGTTGCCAGGAACTGGCGGACCGGCTGCGCAGGCACCGGCCGGGTCCGAGGGTGGTGACCGTCGGCCGCGGCACCGGCATGGACGTCCAGGTCCTCGGGACGTTCTGGACCGGAGAGGAGCACCGCGTCACCGTCCAGGCCGACGGCGAACGCCACACGTTCACCGTGCCGGTCGCCGGGACGAACAATGCCATGGCCGTGGCCGCTGCGTGGGCCGCGGGCTGGGCCCTCGGTGTTCCCGGCCGTGAACTCGTCGACGGACTCGGCACGTTCGCGGGCGTCGAACGGACGCTCTCCGGTTCTACGAGGAAGGCCGAACCCTCGCCACCGAGGACCAGGACCCCGTCCGCATCGCCCAGTGCACCGCCGGCATCGGCGCCACCCTGTACGAGGCCGAACGGTACGCCGTCGCCGAGCCCGAACTCACCCGCGCCATCGAACTCTACGCCGACCTCGACGACCGGCGCGGCGCCGGCCTCGCCGAGATCCTCCTCGGCTCCGCCGCCGCCCGCCAGGGCAACACCGACCTCGGCATCCCGCTGCTCCAGCAGGCCGTCGCCGACCTCGAATCGCTCACCCCGCCCGACCCGCTGAACGTGGCCCGGGCGAAGGTCTTCCTGGGCGAGGCCCAGTCCCTGGCCGGCGAACACGACGTCGCGGCGGGCACCATCAACACCGCCGTGCAGGAGTTCGTGCGCCTCGGCCACCGCCACTGGGCGGCCTACGGCATCGAGTTCCTCGGACAGGCCGCCGAACGCGGCAACCTGCCCGCACTCGCCGCCAGCTGGTACGCCGCCAGCCAGGACCAGTACCGGAACCTGGGCAGCAGCCGCGACGTGGAACGCCTGCAGAGTCGGCTGCTCGCGCTACTGCCCGGGTGACCCTCGCTCACCGCCCCGCGGCCCGCCTGCTCCGCACGCTGAGCGACGCCCCACCACACCGTCAAGACGGTTCAGCTCAGAGCTCAGGAATGTGAATCGCCATGCTCATCGTCGCCGCGCTGCCGGGTCGGAGGTCAGGCCGCTATCGCGGCCCGCAGCCGCGCCAAGGCGTCGCCCGCGCGTTCCCGGACCTCGGGCAGGCTACGGCCGGCCCGCAGGACGCGCTGGAGCTGGTGCGGCAGGTGGTGGAGCGTCGCCCCATCGACCGCCGCGCCGAGTTGCTGCGCCGCTCCGGTGGAATCCCCCTTCCTCAGCAGCACCTCGCCCGCGGTGATCGCCGCGATGATCCGCCACTGGGAGGTCGCCGCGAGTCCGGCGACGGGCGCGCGGTCGAGCTGCCGGACGGCCTCCGCGACCCGGCCCGTGCCCATGAGACCCCGGAGGCGGACCTCGTGGAGGGTGAACCCGGAGAACAGGGCGGTGGGCGCCGCCTCGTCCAGGAGACGGTGACCGTCCTCGATCGCGGTGTCGAAGACGACCGCGTTGCCCGCGGCCCCGGCGGCGCGGGCGAGCAGGACGACCGCCTCGGCGCGTTCGGTGGCGGTGCGGGCGGTGTCTCGGGCCTGCCCGAGTCGGTCCAGCGCGCGCAGGTGCAACCCTGCTTTGCGGAGCTCGTTGCCGTGGTGGCGCAGAGCGTTGGCGTGCAGGCCGGGGTCGCCCAGGCGCCGGGCAACGTTCAGGCCCTTGCCGGTCCAGCGGGCGGCGGTGGCCAGGCGCTCCTCCGGCAGGACGTGGCCGAGGGCGACGCCGAGGCCGACTCGAGCCCGGGCGAGCAGGCGCAAGGTGTCGAGGTCGGCGTGGCCGTCGGCGGTGCGGGCCTCCAGGCGGGCTACCAGCGGCCACAGTTCCGCGACGGCAGTAGTGGCCTGGCCGGCCTGGCGGGCGATCTCGGCCAGGCGCAGCACGGATTCGGCGAGCTGGATCACAAGTTGGTGGTCTCCGTCTGCGTCGTCGGTGATACCGAGGCAGTGCGGCGGGAGGCCGAGGCGTTCGGCGATGTGGCGCAGGGCGCCGAGGTCGGTGATGGTGCGCGAGCCGGTCTCGATGCGGGAGACGTAGCTGGTGGAGTAGCCGAGGACGTCGGCGAGCTCTTGTTGCGGCAGCCCGTGGAGTTCGCGGTAGAGCTGGAGGATCTCGGGCAGGGCTCGGCGGCGCAGGATGTCCTGGGCCCTGGGGGTGGTCCAGTGCCAGCGGATGCCGCCGTGGGGATCGATCCGGGTCACCGGTCAGGCCTGGTGGTGCAGTTCGTACCAGCGGGCGATGGAGTCCTTGTAGCCCTGCGGCATGGCCAGGCCGGGCACCTCGTCGCGGTGGAAGAGGCCGGCTTCCTTGTGTTCGTGGCTCACGACCGGGGCCTGGTGCGCGTCGGTGGCGGTGCAGCCGTAGGTGACGATGAAGACCTGGCGGCCGGGGATCGGTTCGTACATCCACACGTCCAGCAGGGGGCCGGCGGTGGCCGTCCAGCCGCTCTCCTCGTGGATCTCGGTGACAACCCGCTCTTCGGGGGTCTCGGTGCCTTCCAGCTTCCCACCGGGCAGCTCCCACTCCTGGCGCTCGTTCTTCAGCAGCAGCACCCGTTGCTGCGGGTCGAGGACGACGCCCTTGATGGAGATCGGGAAGGTCTTTGGCACGTAGGGCTGTTCAGTCTCGTTCATCGCTTCTTCCGAGGCACGCAGACGGGCACGGGCCTGTCGAAGGTAGCAGCCACGGGCCTCCGCGATGCCCCACGGTGCGGTGATCTCGCTTTGACAATCTGTCACTTTCCATCGGGTGGGTGGGGCGTGGAGAGTGTGTCGCCTCCCACCCACTCGGTCCCACGAGGGAGCTTCACCATGCCGTCGTTCAACACCAGTGGCACCAGCGGAGACGACTTCGTCACGGGCGGACTTGACGGAGCGGCGCGCGAGCAGGCCGGTGAGGTGTTGCGTGAGGACGGCCTGCTGAGGCTCGCAAGGTTGGGCGGTCGGGGCGATGTGCTCGTCGCGACCGGCCGGTTGATGTCCTCGTTGTGGCAGCACCGGGATGCCGACCCGGACGGGCTGACCGTCATCCACGACACCGGCCGCCACAGCGGGCGACCGGGCTTCGCGGGCCTGGGGCGCGGCGCGCTGGCCCTGCACACCGAGTGCGCGCAGCACTCGGATCCGCCCCGTCTGCTTCTGCTGGCGTGTGCGCGGGCCGGCGACGCGGGAGGTGAGAGCCTGCTGGTGGACGGCCGGGCCGTCCTCGCCGAGCTGGCCGCGCACCACCCCGCCGCCATCGAGGCATTGTCCGCGGAGCGAGCCGCGTACTTCGGCGGATCGAGTGGCCACTTCGCCTCGGTGTTCCAGCAACTGCCCGCCGGGTGGTGGCGGTTGCGACTGCGCCAGGACGACCTGGCCCGGTTCTCCCCCGACGCCCAGGCCCACCTGCCCACCCTCCGCCAGGCCATCGAACGGAACACTCAACGACTCCGGCTGGCCCCCGGACAGGGCGTCGTGCTGGACAACCACCGTCTGCTGCACGGCCGCACCGCCTTCTCGGGCGAGCGGCTGATACTGCGCGCGCTGGGCGAGCCGCACCCCGCGCTCGGTCTCGGACCCGGCTTCCGCCAGCCGTGGTCCCCCACCAGCCTCTCCACCCCGCACGGGCGCGCCCACGCCGCAGAGTCCGTCGAACCGCCCGCCCCCGCCGGGCAGTCGGCCGTCGAATCGCGGCGCTGCCGACCCATCGACTCCTGGTGATGCGGGGCGCACCCGCGCCCCGGCTCCAGGCACCCGCAAGGGAAACCCTCAAGGAGGAGCCACCATGGCTCAGATGATCCCGGCCGAGACCAAGGCCACCACGGCCGTCGCGGTCAGCGACGAGTTCGACCTCGACGTGCGCACCGTCGAGACCACCGACGCGGCCAGCCTGCAGGTCCTCACCGACGACGGCTGCGGCTCCACCTGCGGCGCCTGCACCACCGGCGTGCACTGACCCTCCCGGGTGGTTCCCCGGGACCTGTTCCCGGGGAACCCCCCGCCCCCGCCCACCTCCGAATCCCGAGGTCCGCAGCGATGCGCCCACCCGCTCCCATGGCCGCCTCGGTGTCCCGGGCCGCCGGCGTCTCGGTCGGCCGCTTCCTCCACCTCCTCGACCCCGAGAACCGGACTGCCTTCACCACCCTGCTGGCGGACCTCCCGACGATGGACGAGCACGCCGTCACCGCCCAGATCTCGTTCCCGCCGCTGGATCCCGCCAGCGGGCATGTCACCCGAAGCCTGCCGACGGGTCGGCTGGTGATCAGCCTCGCCGAGCACCGCATCGCCGCCGAAGGCGTACTCAGCCCGCAGGACCTGGCGGTGGGCTGCGACGGGCGGCGCATGTACCTGGCGGCACCGGCACTCGGTGTGAGAATCGAGGCCGCCGCCACCCACGCCCTCAACCTCCGCCACCACACCCCGCCGCTCGCCCGGCTGGTCACCGAGCTGTCCCGCGCCCAGGCCGCACAGGTCACCCGATTCGACTGGGGTTCGCTCCACGCACTGCCCTTCCGTCCTCGGCTGCGGCACCGGCGGGTCATCCTCTCCCCCGCCATCTGGCGTCTCACCGCCGCCGAACTTCCCTCCGGCGACGCCTCGCAGCGACGGTGGGATGAGGCCCTCACGTCGTGGGCGGAGCGGCGCCGAGCCCCGCGGCACGTGTTGCTGGCCGCCGACAGCCAGGGCCTGCCGCTCGACCTCGACCATCCCGGCCACCGGGCCCTGCTACGCGACCACCTCCGCTCCGCCCCGCACGCTGTCCTGGTCGAGGAGCCCGAGCCCGCCGACCTCGGCTGGGCCAGCGGTCGAGCCCACGAGATCGTCGTTCCCATCACCGTCACCCGGGCGCCGGCGTGGCCGCGCCTGCCCAAGCCCACCCCGAGCCGAATCCTGCGACGGGGCCACGGCGAAGCGCCGGGCACCTCCCGCGTACTGCTCGCCTCCCTCTACGGCGACCTGGAACGCCAGGACACCGTCCTCGCCCGACACCTTCCCGACCTCCTGGAGCGGCTCGGCAACCCGAAGTGGTGGTTCGTCCGCTTCCGTGACCCGCGCCACCACCTGCGGTTGCGCATCGCCCTGCCCGAGCCAGCCGCTTTCGGGCCCGCCGCCACCGTGATCAGCACCTGGACCTCCGACCTCAACCAAGCCGGACTGCTCGCGGAGGTCGTGTACCCCACCTCGCACCCGGAGACCGGCCGGTGGGGCGAAGGACCCGCTTGGGCTGCAGCAGAGGAAGTCTTCCGCGCGGACTCCGCCACCGTTCTCGCTCAGCTCTCCCAACCCACGCTGCCCGACCGGCAGGCGCTGCTCGCAGCCCACGCCGTCGCCATCACGGCAGGGTTCGCCGGCTCGGCCACCGCCGGGCTGCGCTGGCTCGTTGACAACGTCCCCTCCCAGGCACCGGCCGCCGTCCCACGACCCGTGTTCCGCGAGGCCGTACGCCTGGCCGACCCGGCTCACGACTGGGCAGCCCTGCGTGCCGAGCCCACCGGTGCCGCAATCCTGGGCGCCTGGCCCACACGCCATCAGGCGCTCGACGCCTACCGCCGCTTCTTCCCCAGCCCGCACACCGAAGGCGTGCAGGTGGACGACGTCCTCGGCTCCCTCCTCCACTGCTCCTTCGTCCGGGCGCACCGCATCGACTTCGACGACGAAGCCCAGGTCCTCTACCTGGCGCGCGCCACCGCCCTCGCCCGCCTCGCCCGGGACGGTGACCGGTGACCACCCCACACCCCGCTCTCCGGCTGTCCAACCGGATCGCCGAACTGCTCACCGACCCCGACGCCGTGCCGCCCGCCTGGTCGTCCCGCCCACAGTGGCGCCAGTCCCTCGCCCACGGCGCCCCCGCCATCGCCCTGCTCCACATCGAACGCGCCGCCACCGGCCGAGGCCCGTGGGAACCGGTCCGCACCTGGCTGTCCGTCGCCGCCGCGACCCCGGTGACGCGCGGCGCCGACAGCTACCTGTACTACGGTGCGCCGGCCCTCGCACACGCCCTCGCCTGCGCCACGCAGGCCCGACCTGGCTCCTACCAGCGCGCCCTCGCCCACCTCGACCAGGTCGTGGCGAACGACGCGATGCGGCGCTGCGACGCAGCCCTCGCCCGGTTCGACCACGGCGACCTGCCGGCGCTCGCGGAGTTCGACGCCATCCGGGGCCTGGCCGGCATCGGCTCCGTACTTCTGGGTCGGTCGCCCGGCGGCGAGGCCATCCGTCGGGTCCTGGGCTGCTTGGTCCGCCTCACCGACGACGTCAAGCACGACAGCCGAACGCTGCCGGGCTGGTGGACGTTGGTCGGGCCCTCCGGCAGGCCGGATGAGCGGTTCCCGGACGGGCACGCCAACACCGGCGTGGCACACGGCATCGCAGGCCCCCTGGCACTGCTCGCCCTGGCCCTGCGCCTCGGCATCGAGGTTGACGGCCAGCGCGAAGCGATCCGCACCATCCTGGCCTGGCTGGAACGCTGGCGCGAAGGCCACGCCTGGCCGTACTGGATCACGCCCGCCCATCTGGACGGCGCCGGGCGCAGGCGATTGCTGCCGCCCCAGCGGCCGAGCTGGTGCTACGGCGCCGCCGGAATCGCGCGCGCCCAACAGCTCGCCGCCCTCGCCCTCGGCGACGACCACCTGCGCAACGACGCCGAGCGCGCTCTCGCCGCAGCACTGGCCGATCCGAAGGCACTCACAGCGATCACCGACTTGTCGGCCTGCCACGGCTACGCCGGTCTCGCCCACATCGCCCACCGCGCCGCCACCGACGCCCTCCCCCACAACGCGGACCACCTGCGCTCCGCCACCTCCCTGCTCCTCGACACCGCCCACCCGCCCCGCACCGACCCCGACGCGCAAGCCCACCACGTCCTCGCCACGGCGGGGCCCGCCTTCCTGGAGGGCGCGGCCGGCACCGCCCTCGCCCTACTCGCCCCCGCAACTGGCACCACGCCGGTGACCCGCTGGGACGCCTGTCTCCTGACCGCCTGACCAAGGACCCCCTTGATGACCACCGGCTGGATCCAGCACGACCTCACATTCAACGACCCCTGCATCGTCGAACAGGTCGCCGCCCACCACCTGGCCCCCGTCCTCGACCACGCCCAGAACTCCGGCGTGCTGGAGGACTGGTGGTACATGCGCAAGAAGGGGCTGCGGCTGCGCTACCGCGCCGCCGCCTCCGCCCCCGTCGTCACCGCACTCCTGGACACGCTCGTCGAGACGGGACTCGTCACGGGCTGGGCCACAGTGGTCTACGAGCCGGAGACCGAGGCGTTCGGCGGCCCCGAGGCCATGGAGATCACCCACCGGCTCTTCCACACCGACAGCCGACACCTGATGGCCCGTGCCGCCAAGCCCGACCCGCCTGCACTCCGCAGCACCGAGACCTTCGTCGTCCTCGTCTCCGCCATGCTCCGCGCGGCCGGCCTCGACTGGTACGAACAGGGCGACGTCTGGGCCAAGTTCGCTGCCGAACGCCCCGCGCCGCCGGGCCTCGCCCCCGAACGGACCGCCGCGCTGAACGCCGCGATGCGCCGCCTGATGACCCTCGACACCCGCCGACTCGCCCGCCCCGGCGAACCGCTCGCCGGCCACATCGGCTGGGTCGACGCCTTCGAGACGGCCGGACAGGACCTCGTCCACCTGGCACGCGAAGGCCGCCTCACCCGCGGACTGCGCGCCGTCCTCGCCCACCTGTTGCTCTTCCACGCCAACCGCGCCGGATTGCCGATCGATCACCAATCCGCCACCGCCGCACGCGCGTTGGACACCATCTTCCACCCCGGCGAGGGCCCAGCACCCTCGCAGTCCACCATCCGCACAACCACTAGGGTCGCCCACGTGACTACTCTCAGCGACAGCGCCACCACCCCGACCGCCGAGCAGCTGCGCGACAGCCTCACCGACCGCCTGCTCGACCAGGAAGCCATCCGCACCAGCGGGGTCGAGGCCGCCTTCCGTGCCGTGCCCCGCGAGCACTTCCTGCCCGGCTTCCCCCTGGGGACCGCCTACGCCGACAACCCCACCTACACCAAGGCCGACGGCTCCGGCACCCAGATCAGCGCCGCCTCCCAACCCGCCATCGTCGCCCTGATGCTGGAACAGCTCGACCCGCAGCCCGGCGAGCGGATCTTCGAAGCCGGGGCCGGCACCGGCGTCAACGCCGCCTACCTCGGACACATCGTCGGCCCCGACGGGCACGTGGTGACCGTGGATGTGGACGAGGACCTCGTCGAAGGCGCTCGCAAGCACCTCGCCGACGCCGGCACCACCAACGTCGAGGCCGTCCTCGGCGACGGCGCGCTCGGCCACCCCGACCGCGCCCCGTACGACCGGCTGATCGCCACGGTGAGCACCAGCGAGATGCCCACCGCCTGGCTCCAGCAGGTCAAGCCCACCGGACGGATCGTCCTGCCCCTGCGCCTGCGCGGCACCGCCTCGCGCACCATCGCCTTCGAGCGCGGCGAGAACGGCTGGATGTCCGTCGACGACCAGCTCGCCGTCTTCATGCCGCTACGCGGCAGCATGGACGACGCCCGCCGCACCGTCGCCCTCACCCACGAGGGCGACGTCACTCTCCAGGTCCACAAGGACCAGCACGATGCTGTTGACGCCGACCTGCTGCTCGGTGTCCTCGACACCGAGCGCCACAACGTCTGGACCGGCGTCGCCATCCCGGCCGGCACCACCTACGAGTACCAGGACCTGTGGCTGGCCCTCACCCTCCCCAACTCCCTGATGCGGATGAGCGTCACCAGCAACGCCCGTGAACGCGGCATCACCCCCATGTTCGGCTGGGGCGCCATGGCCACCGTGGACGCCGGCTCCCTCGCCTACCTCACCCTGCGCCCCGGCGAGCCCGACGCCGAAGGCCGCAAGACGTACGAGACCGGCGTCATCGGCCACGGCCCAGCGGGCGCCGCCCTCGCCGACCTCGTCGCCGAACAGATCCGCACCTGGAACACCGACTTCCGTGCCCGCGCCCTGCGCATCGAACTCCCCGACGCCCCCGCCACCGCCGACCCGGCGGCCGGCCGCTTTGCCCTGGACCGTCCCCACCACCCCATCACCGTCACCTGGGAGTAGCCCGCGTGCACCCGACCGGACCGATCGCCCAGCGCTTCCCGCTGGTCGCACGCCACCGGCCCGCGTGCCTGCCCCTGAACGACCGTGTCGGCCGGCTCTCCGAGCTGGCCGACACGGCCTCCCGGCAGAACGACCCGGGCCTCGCCTCCACCGTCTTCAACCAAGCCGCCCTCCTCGCCTCCGACCTCGCCCTGCCCACCTACGCCCGCGAGCTCTGCCACCGCCACGCCGCCCTCTACCTCACGCGCGGCCCACTCCCCGCGATGAGCGCCATCCGCGGCCTGGAACCGATCGTTAACCTCGCCCGCCTCCACATCCGCGCCGGCCACCACCAGCGCGGCCACCAGCTCCTCCTCGACCTCTACCGAGCTGTCACCACCGCCACCGAAACCACCCTCGACGGCATCACCATCCCCGCCCACCTCACCGAGACCGACCAGCAGCGTCACGAAGTCCGCCAGTGGCTGTGGCGCGTCGTCATCGCCGACGGAACCCGCGCCCTCACCACCGCCGGCCGCTGGACAGACGCCCTGCGCCACATCGAGAAGCACCACGGCATCGGCCAACGCATCCTCGACGGCCGCCAGACCGCCATCCTCGCCGCTGCCACCACCGGTGGCCTACCCAGCGCCCACGCTCTGCTGGCCGCCACCGAACCGGGCGACCCATGGGAGGACGCAGTCACCTCCGTACTCACCGCCCTGTGCCGCCCCGACGACCGTGATGCCGCCGAGAACGCGATCGACCATTGCCTCACCTTCGAAGCGAACGACGGCCTGGCCGTGTTCTCCACCCGCCTCGCCCTGACCGCCATCGATGCGTCCGGCCTGGCCTCGCCCACCACCCAGAACCTGATCGAGCAGCTGTCCAACCGAACGAGTGAGACTCGCGACGGCTACGCCCTGCGGGACCTCCTCGCCCACGAGGGCCTCCGCACCCGCCTCGGCCCCGAGAGGAATGCGACACTCGAACGGGCTCTCGCCGCCTACGCACTCGGTTCCGCCATCATGCCCGCACCCATCCAGCGCCGGATGGAAGCCGCCCTCGCCGTCGCCCGTGCGGTACTTAAGGGCTCCCCCTTCGACCCGGGCTCGCCCGGACGCGATCCCCTCGGCCGCCACACCCCAATGGCCTGACACAGCCAAGAGCGCGTCCGCCACGGCCGTTCTGGCCCCCTGGAAGGGGCGCCTTCTTGGTTCACATGCCACTGGACGTCCGTGCTATGACTACCGCTATGGGGGACACAGAGATCCGAAACCTCGTGGACGGCGGGACCTTCCACGGGCCGGTGGTCCAAGGCGGGACCGTCCACTTCCACCTTGACGGTGACCCGCCGCATGCCGGAGGCACACCGGAGATGGACCCCTGGACGACGGCGGCCGCCGCATCAGCCATCTGGGACCACGTGCCGACTGCCCGGGACACGACGGTCGTCCGGGCGCACACGCTGGCCGTCGTAGGAGCGCTGGCGGCGGTGCGCGACCGGGCCGAGGCCGCGCTCGGTGACGATCCCTGGCAGGACCCGGGCATGGCAGTGCGATTCGCCGAACGGGTGGAGTGGCTGCTGGGCGAACCGGAGGCGGACGGCCCGTTCGAGCTGTATCCCGCCGAGGCCGCACTGCTCGTCCTCCTCCCGTTCCTCTACCGCGCCAACCAGCTGCGGGCGGCCGCCCAATTCGCAGCCACCGTCGCCCCGGCGCGACTGGAGTACACAGCCGGAGCGGGCCCCGAACGGCTGTCCTTCGAGGCATACGGCGACGAGTACGGCATGCTGCGAGACCGCACTCAGCTACGGCCCGAATCGGCGACGCCGATCCGCTGGTGGCTGTTCCACCGGTGGCTGCTGCGCCGTGGCGCGCTAGCCGACCCAGCGGACGTGGCGAAGCTGCTGGACGCGGTGGGTGAACAAACCCGCCACCTCGGCGAGATCCTGGACACCGCCCGGATCACCCGTCTGCTGCACGGCATCCGCCGTGGGCCCGACGTAGCCAACGCCGAGTTCCTGGAACAACTGCCGGCCGACGACCGGGTCCGCGGCCCCGGCCACCAGCGGGTGCGCGACCGCCGTCTGGTCCTGCTACTCGCGCTGGCCTTCAGCACATGCCTGGACGTCACCGCGCTGCCGGACGTCGTGGTGGAACACCTCGGCATCCCGCACCCCGTAGATCTCGGACAGCTCCGGGAGACCGTTGAACGGGCCGCATGGGGAGGCGATCCAGCGCTGCCCGTCCTGCGCGCCGACTGCCACCACGAGGCAGTCATCGAGGGCCTGCGGGCGTACACCGCACGCGCCGACGAGGTCCTGCACGCCGTCGACCGCGCGGGCCGGGAGCGTATCACCTGCGCCATGCCGGCCCTGCCCTCCCGGCTGTCGGCGGACCAGGTCCGCCCCGCCGCCGGCGTGTTCGACGGCTGGGCCGGGTTCCGAATGGACGAGCGCAAAGTACGCGAACTCCTGATGGGCGTCCAGCTCTACAAGGACCGCGACCTCGCGGTGCGCGAGCTCTACCAGAACGCCCTGGACGCCTGCCGTTACCGCCGCGCGCGCACCGAATACCTTGACCGGACCGAACCCGCCTCCTACCACTACAAGGGCCGCATCACCTTCGAACAGGGCGTCGACCCGGACGGCCGCGGGTACGTAGAGTGCCGGGACAACGGGATCGGCATGGGGGACGCGGAACTACGCGGCGTGTTCTCCCAGGCCGGAGCGCGGTTCGCCGAGCAGCCGGAGTTCAGGCTCGAACGCGCAGCCTGGGAGGGGCTTGACCCGCCGGTCGAACTGTTTCCCAACAGCCGCTTCGGCATCGGCGTGCTCAGCTACTTCATGCTGGCCGACGAACTCACCGTCACCACCTGCCGGATGGGCCCCACAGGCCGCCCCGGGCCGGTCCTGGAGGTGTCGATCCACGGCCCGGGCCACCTCTTCCGGATCGTCGAACGTGCGCCCAAGGGCGAGGAGTGCGGGACCACGGTCCGGCTCCACCTCCGGGATTCGGCGCCATCCTGGTCGTGCGTGGACGTGCTGGAACGGGTGCTCGGTGTAGCGGAGTTCGACACCGCGGTCGTTCACGGGGGCCGCCGAGCCGACTGGCCAGTCGGGCTGCTCCAGGTGCGGAAACAGCCGGAGCGGGAACGCTTCGGCTTCGACGCCCACGGCGCCCGAACCGCCTGGGCCGATGCACCGAAGGGCGTCCAGGTGACCTGGACGGAGCACGGCGGAGCGCTCCTCGTGGACGGTCTGGTAGTACAACCATCGATCCGTGTAGGAGTCTTGTCGACGGAAAACGCAGGCCTGAGCGGAGTCGTGGTCAACCTCACCGGGCCGTACGCTCCGACCCAGCTGTCCGCCGACCGCGTCCAGGTACTCGACAACATCTCGCCCGCCCTGCTGAGTCTCCTCACGCCTGCGGCGGAGGCCCTGGCATCGGTCGACGAAGACCTGCCGAACTACGACTGGGTCTGTCGGATCGCTGCGACCACACCTCAGCTGGCAGACCTGTTGACAACGGCGGCCATCACGGCGGGCCGAAAGTTGAGCTCTGAGGGGCATCTGTTCGACCTCGTACGCACAGGCATCCTCCCGGGGGACGGATATCTCCTGTCGAAGAAGTCCTCCCGCCGAGGGGAGGAGCCATGGGGCTTCCTAGGGTCCCCAGCCGACCACATCCTCCTCTGGCGACTCCTCGCGCACGCTCCCCACAGGACTCTCGACGACCTTGCCGAGTTCTGTCCGGAGCTGCGGGGCACTGCTCCTGTGCTGCCCGCGATGCCGTCGGACCAACTGCTTCTCTCCGAGAAGAGCCAGGGAACCAGCTACTGGCGCTGGCACGCCACCGCGGACTTGCGGGAGGCTCGATTCGCCGAGGCAGTGGACCGTTGGGGCGTCCCGCCACAAGACGCGGCCCGACGGGCCACTCGAATCGGTTTGGACAACCTTCACCCCGAAGTTCCCCCCGCTACTCCCACCGAATGCAAGGCTGCGTTCGATGAGCTGTTACGCAGCGACAGCGCCCGTCCAGGGAAACGCTTTTTCGGCATCGGCAAGACGGTGCCAGCTGGCCTGATCGCCCAGGCCAGCGTCGAACGCGGTCTCAGCGTTTCCGAGGTCTGCGCACGCTTCCGTGCTCACGGGATGTCAGTTGACCCCACAGGTCTGCCCGAACATCCGACCCTGGAGACCACTGAACTGCTCAGGGATCTCTGCGAAGGGCCGTCGCCCTGGCTGGACCGTGGCATCTCCCTGCCCCCCTTGCAGATCCTCAAAGCCGCGACAGTTCTGGAAAAGGCCCCGCCGGAGATCCTCCGGAGGTACGCAGAACTGGGGTTTCACACACCGGAGGCTTTCCCCATGGACGCCTCGATCGACGATCTCGCTGTGCTTCACGACAAGTGGTACGAGCTGTCCGCGGACCAGTGTCCGCCCGGTCCGGTTCTCTATGAGGTGATCCTGCAGTCAGCAGACGGACGACCGCTGCCGGACGTGATCTCCAGATTGAAGGACTACGGTTACGAGGTCCCGCTACGCGTTCCGTCAACCCCTGACGAATTGGACGAGCTACTGCTCGACCCAACCGGACCATGCTCGTGGTGGAAAGTGGGAACGGGCGACAAGATGCCGTTCGCCCATATCCTAGTGGCCGCTCAACGTATGTTCTGCACACCGTACGCGCTAGTGGAGCGGTTCGACGCCTACGGTGTTCCTGTCTCCTGCCGGGAACTTCCCCAGGGGCTCACCCTGACCACCGCGATGGAGCTTCTTGATCAACAGTCGGACGAGCATCTGTCTTCGGCGAGCAAGGTGTCCCTCAAAGATCTGATCGAGCGGGCCCGGGTGATGAATGTGTCCGTTGCCCAGATCGTCGACTGGCTCACCCACCTGGGCGTCCCGGTACCGGACGTTGGCCAGCTCCTCCGCGACGCGCTCCCCCGGGTGCCGCGACCATAGCTCCTCGCACGAGCAGGGTAGGCCCGGTATCCCGTAGCAGCCAGGCCACTTCTCAACCACCTCTGCACCGACACCTTGCTCAGCCCGCTCAAGGTACCGCCCGGCTGGCAGACCGAAGGCTTACTGCAAGAGACCCGTCCTCTCAGGATGACAGCCCGCCCGCCGTCCGCTGAGGAAGCAACTCCTCCAGCGGACGACGGGCAGCGTAGCGGCCTACTCTTCAGAGTTTCGCTGCGGGATCGGCGCATCGAAGACGTCGACGACGAATTCCGAGGTGCCACTGCCCTCGTAGTCGACGTCGCGATGGCTGTGGAGCAGCGTGTGAATCCTCACCCACTGGCCGTCGGCGCTCGCCCTGGCTGCCACGCCGAGGGCAGCACGAACGGGTCCCAGCCCGGGATGTGGCTCCTTGCTGGTCCAGGTCTCCAAGAGCGCGACTCCGGAGGGGAGTTCCCACGAACGTGGCTCGGCGCTGGCCGGCACGGAGACCTCGTCGTTGCGCAGCTGGACCACCCAGTCGACGTCGCCATCACTGTCGCGCTCGTTCGACATGCGGATTCCCAGGCCGATCATGTAGGCACCTTGGAGGTAGTCCTCGAGTTCGTCGTCGATCCGGCTGAAGCAGACGGCCTCGCGGACGATCTCGATCGGCCCGAAGCTGGTGAAAGCTCCCATCTCCGGCGGGCACTCGTCCTTGAGGTACCGCCTCGTGGCCATCTGGACAGCCTTGGGGAGGCCGTCCAGCACAGCCTGCAGCGCGACGTCATCGCGGTCCGCCAAGTAGGTGTTGAGCACCCCGACGAGGTCCTCGGTCAGCCGAACGTCGTCCCCGCCCAGCGTGGTGACCGCCTCCAGGCGATCGTGCGGGTCCTTGTGGAGGGCGAAGACCCGGCTACGCCCCGGGCTGGTGTGCGCAATGAAAGAGTTGACCATCGTTCTGTCCTGCCGGACCTCTCATGAGCGGTGCCGCTGCGCGCACTCGTGCGTCAGCGCCACCAGGGATAGGGAGAATCCGCACAGCGACGTGTCGCTCGGACTACGAATCCGCGCGCATGGTCGACCAAGCGGCGCTGTCAGACCCGGCACTGGAGCCCGGACCTGCATGGCGATGGCAACCTACCACGCGACCACGGCACTCCCAAACCGCCACTACGGAAGCAACTTTGGACACCTGTGGCAACCCGCCAGCCCTGAGGAGAGCCCGTGTCCACACAGTTCATGACCGTCAAGCAGACCGCAGAGCACCTGAACATGTCCGTTCAGTGGGTGTACCGCGAGGCGCCCAAGGTCGGCCTCGTCCCGTACCGCTTCGGGAGCGGGCGCAATGCGAAGCTGCAGTTCAAGGTCACCGAGGTCC
The DNA here is from genome assembly GCF_044744345.1 of Kitasatospora sp. NPDC087315. Classification (NCBI taxonomy): domain Bacteria; kingdom Bacillati; phylum Actinomycetota; class Actinomycetes; order Kitasatosporales; family Streptomycetaceae; genus Kitasatospora; species Kitasatospora sp. NPDC087315. Next base: position 16,908 of record NZ_JBIUYD010000041.1, read on the forward strand.
ATGCCTGGGTGAAGCAGCAGCGGATGTCCGGCGGCTGATGTCGGACAACGACACATGTGGGGCCCTGGCCAGCGATGAACAGGGCCCCACCTGCTTCAGGCCGCGAGCCCGAGGTCGAGGACCTGGGCGGCGTGGCCGATGGAGCCGGGCATCAGGTGCCGGTAGATCTTGAACGTCACGTCGATGCTCTTGTGCCCCATCCACTCGGCGACGTCGGTGATCGGGATGTTGTGGCTGAGGCAGTTCGAGGCGAAGAAGTGCCGCAGGCCGTAGATCGTCATGCCCTCGGGGATGTCGACGTCGCCGGCCCGCTTGACCCGGTCCCACTGGTTCTGCAGGTAGTAGGACGGGTACGGCTTGCTGATGTCCAGCGGGTGGCGAAGCGGATAGCCGTCGATGGTGCCGTGGGTGTCCGCGTACGTCAGCAGGCGGATCCGGGTCCGCGCCGGCAGCGGAACGTCCCGGTAGTCGCCCTCCTTGCGGTGCTTGAGCGGCGCGTAGTCCTTGGTCGTCTGGTTGACCTGCTCGCTGACGCGGTAGACGTCGTCAGCGACGATGTTGTTGATGTTGACGGCAAGGGCCTCGCCGTTGCGCAGGCCGCAGCCGCTCATCAGCTCGGCAACCAGGTTGAAGGTCTCATCGCCGGCTTCGCGTATCCCGCCGAGTTGGACGAGCGACGGTATGACCGCGCGCTTCGGGTCGTACTGGGGCGGCGTGACGCCGTCGAGCGGGTTCTCCGGGTAGAGGCCGAGGCGGTGGGCGTCGAGCAGGATCGACTTGAGCTTGTCGAAGGCGTTGGACTGGGTCGCCAGGCCGACGCCGTTGCGCTCCATGGTCCGGATGAAGGCGTCGACGACCTTGTGGTCGAAGGTGGCCATCCGGCGGCTGTGGAAGGCCGGGTAGAGGTGGTGCTCCAGCAGGGAGTCGAGGTGCCTCAGCGACGCCGGGGCGAGCGCGCGCTGGCCGGCCTTCCACTCCTCGACGTACGTGCCGAAGTTCATCGCGCCGTACTTGCGGTTGCGCTCGGCATTGCTCTGGCTCCAGGGGTTCTCGCGCTTCGTCCGGTAGATCTCGGTGAGCCGGTCGATCGCCTTGTCCTGGGTGGCGAAGCCCGACTCCTCGGTCTGCCTCCCGGCCGCGTTGCGGAAGCGGATCTTGTAGTCGTGCCGGCACTTCGACCACCGCGCCTGCGGGTGCTCGCAGGTCTTGAAGAAGGTGCCCATGCCGCGGGCCAGGGTCCTCGGTGCCATCGTGTGCGGTCTCCATCCCGTCCGATGCTGACGTTCTGCTGACCGCGGATGGTCCACCACGCCCCTGACCTGGGAAGAAACGCGGATCAGGTGGTATGTGGTGGAACTTCATCGGCCGCAGCCACCGGGACATCGTCGAGGCCCGCGAGGAGTGGCAGCGCGAGTCCGACCGTTTCGGCAGCGTCACCGGCCACCCCGGAGACCGCCTTCCGGCCCCCGTCCTGCCGGGGGCGACCCTCACCCCGCGCGGTAATCCCCCGGTGCCACAGGCCGACTGAGATGGCGTCACCCAGATCTGGCCGACGGCGACGTCGGGGCACCACGGAAGCAGCGCGAGACCGCACGTCGGGCCGCGATGGGCCCGCCCGCTGTGGACCCACGCCGAGGGGGTGAACACCGCGCTGCCGGCCGTCCTGGCCCGCCGGCGGCTCCGACCGGCCGAGCCCGTCCGCCTCCGGGAGGCCGCCACCTCGGCGACCGTCCGCCCACGGGGTCCGCGGCTCATCATTGATCCGCGATGACGGAGGTCATGGCACGGCGGCCTCCCGCCGCCCTCCGGCCGGACAACGGTTGCGGCCCGGACCGTCAGCGCCAACGGGCAGGCCCTGCGGGCGCCGACCTCCTCGGTCCTGTTGCTGTCGGCCGGACCGTTCAGCGGTGGTTGACGATGACGGAGATGCCCCAGCCGATCGCGGCGAGCACTGCGGCGAAGCACAGGCCGGCGACGGCGTCGCCGCCAGTCCGGGCCGGTGGGTTAAGGGCGCGCAGGCCGATGGCGAACAGGGCCGGCAGGCCTGCGCCGGCGAGCAGGCCGACCGCGACGATCTTCCACAGCGCGGCCAGGTTGATCCAGGAGTTCACCAGGTGACCTTCTCCGTGTCCGGGGCCGGGGCCGGGGCCGGGGCCACCGAACCCGTCCATGCGGCGTTGACGTTCTCCGGTGTCACGGCGGGGTGGCGGGAGGCCGCGAAGAAGGCGATCGAGGCCAGCACCAGCGCGATGAAGATCACCACAATGCCCGGGGTCCCGCCGATCCAGTGGGCGGCCCAGTAGGCCGCGGCACCGACCACGGCGGAGGTCGGCAGGGTGGACAACCAGGCCACCGCCATCCGGCGGGCGATGTGCCAGCGCACCACGGCGCCTTTCCTGCCTACCCCCGAGCCCAGGATCGACCCGGTGGCCACATGGGTGGTGGAGAGCGAGTAGCCGAAGTCGGTGGAGGAGAGGATCACGGCGGCCGAAGCGGACTCGGCGGCCATCCCCTGCGGCGGCTCGATCTCCAGGAGCCCCTTGCCCAGCGCCCGGATGACCCGCCAGCCGCCGAGGTAGGTGCCCAGGGCGATCGCTGTCGCGCAGGATGCGATCACCCAGGTCGGGGACCTGGCCCCGGTGTCCAGGGTGCCGTTGGCGATCAGGGCCAGCGTGATGACGCCCATGGTCTTCTGCGCGTCGTTGGTGCCGTGGGCGAGCGAGACCATGGAGGCCGAGCCGACCTGGCCGAGCCGGAAGCCGCGCCCGCGCGGGCGTTCGGGCACGCCGCGGGTGAGGCGGTAGACGAGGTAGGTGCCGATCGCGGCGACCGTGCCGGCGATGAACGGAGACAGCGCGGCGGGCACGATCACCTTGGAGACCAGGCCCTGCCATTTGACGGCGGAAGCGCCGGCCGCGGCCATCGTCGCCCCGACCACGCCGCCGATGAGCGCGTGCGAGGAACTGGAGGGGATGCCGAGGAACCAGGTGGTCAGGTTCCACAGGATGCCGCCGACCAGGCCGGCGAAGACCACGGTCAGGGTCACGCCGCCGCTGTCGACCAGGCCGCCGGCGATGGTCGCCGCGACGGCGGTCGACAGAAACGCGCCGACGAGGTTCAGCACCGCCGAGACGGCGACCGCGACGCGCGGGCGGAGTGCCTCGGTGACGATCGAGGTCGCCATGGCGTTGCCGGTGTCGTGGAATCCGTTGGTGAAGTCGAAACCCAGCGCGGTGGCGACAACCAGCGCCAGGACCGCGTCGTTGCCGGTCACGGGCCCGAACCTAGCCCGTCGGTCGCACCGGCCCGGGCCGGGGGGGGGGGGGGGGCGGCGCGCGGGCCCCCGCGCGCCCCCCCCCCGGCCCCCCACCGGCCCCCGGCGGGGGGGGCCCCCCCGCCGGCGCGAGCCCCCCCGCGC
>NZ_JBIUYD010000041.1:20335-61409 GCF_044744345.1 Kitasatospora sp. NPDC087315
GGGGGCCCAAACCCGGCCCCGGCCCGGGGGGGGCCGGGCCCGGCCCCCCCCCCCCGCGGGGGGGCCCCCCGCCCCCGCCGCGGGGGGCCCCCGGGGCGCGGGCCCCCCCCAGGGCCGCCAGCCGATCGGACCAATAGCGCGGCACGGGGGTTCCGCCCCGCGTGTCGACGAGACCCGCGCGGGGCGGCAGCGGGCCTTCACGCGGCCGACGCACAGGAACCCGCCGGCGCCGTGGCGTTTCCCGGGTGGGAGTTGTCGAGTTAGGTGAGCGGTACCGCGTTCGTCGTCGACGGCTTCACGACCTCGGTCATCTGACGCCGAATCAGCCATCAACCGTCCGGGCGGCACGGCCCCGGACCACACCAGGCAGACAGAACAGCCCCTGCAGGAGGATCCCCGATGAACCAGAACGATGTGAGCGAAGCCGCCAAGGCTGTCGTCCGGCGCAACACCGAGGAGGTCCAGGGCGGCGGGAACTGGGCCCTGTTCGACGAGCTCTGGGCCGACGACTTCGTCGACCACACGCCCCAGCCGGGGCGCACCCCCGACAAGGCCGGCGCCCTGGAGCTCTACCGGGTACTGCGGGCGGCATTCCCCGACTTCCGCCCCGAGATCCACTGGCAGGCCACCGACGGCAACCTCGTCACCACCTACAAGACCTACCACGGCACCCACAGCGGCGAATTCTTCGGCATCGCGCCCACCGGCCGGAAGGTCCACTTCGAAACCGTGGACGCCATGCGGGTGGTGGACGGCAAGATCACCGAGCACTGGGGGGTGGCGAACCTCTTCTCCCTCATGGAGCAACTGGGCGCCGGGACCGGTGCGGCGTGAACGAGCGGGGGGTTACCCATGACGCCATCACCACCTGGGCCGTCCCGCCGAGGTCCGACGTCACGCACCGGCGATGCCCGGCCCTTCGGCGCAGCCTGAGCAAGTACGTTGCACCGAAGGGTCTATGACGTCAGGTCAGAGTTTGTCGCGGTTCCATTCGCCCGTGGAACCGGTCCGGCCGGTAACGCCGATCAGCATCGCCATCCAGCGCTGGACGCCACCGAAGCCGCCGAGGTTGCCGACGCCGTTGACGTAGACGGAGGGGGCACCGGGGCTGTTGGTGACGTCGTGGGCGCGGCGGGAGATCCGGTCCCAGGAGCCGGGCCGTCGGGGTGGTCCGACGGCCCGGTGCCGGGCGTGTTGGCGCCGGACAGCGGTGATCTGTGGTCGGCTGCACGATGTCGGTGCCGTCGGCCGGGGCCGCTCGGCGGTGGTGTGTGCCAGGACGGCGTCCGGGGCCGGCGGGTCAGGAGCCCCCGGCGTCGCGATCCGGCACGAATGACCGACATACCCCTTGAGTGAGGAGAGCACGATCATGACCACGGACGCTGGCCCCGGGCCGCTGCGCGTGCTGGTCTTCGGCGCGTCGCTGAGGGCCGACTCGGTCAACGCCAAGCTCGCCTCACTGGTCGCCCGGATCGTCACCGACGCCGGGGCCGAAGCCGACCTCGCGGACTTCGGTGACTTCGACATGCCCCTCTACGACGGCGATGCCGAAGCCGCGCGAGGGCTGCCACAGGGCGCGCTGGAACTGCGGGACCGGATCGAACGGTGCGACGCCTTCGTGATCTCCTCGCCCGAGTACAACGCCTCCACACCCGGTGTCCTGAAGAATGCGATCGACTGGGTCTCCCGGGTCCGGCCGCAGCCCTTCAAGGACAAGCACGCCATGCTGGTCTCCGCGTCACCCTCCCTGATCGGCGGCAACCGCGGTCTGTGGGCGCTCCGGGTGCCCCTGGAGCATCTCGGCACCCGGGTCTACCCCGACATGTTCAGCCTCGCCAACGCCTACCAGGGCTTCACCGACAGCGGCGACCTCGTCGACTCCGGTCTCCGGCAACGGCTGTCCGACACCGTCACGTCCTTCCTGCGCCTGGTCGAGGCCGATGTGCGCTACGTCTGCCTGCGACGCCGCTGGTACGAGTTCCTCGGTGACCGCACCGACGCCCCGGTCACCCAGCGGGCCCAGGACTGAGGGACGGGGGCTACCCGACCCGTTCCGCGCACGCGCGTGCCCCTTGGGCCCGGCCCAACTGCTCCTGGGGGCCAACGTCGTCCGGGGCCACCCGTCCGGCACCGGCGTCCCCGGCGTACCGGTTCGCTTCGGCGCCCCAACGTGCCGCGATCTAGCATGAGACGAGAGGTTCGGCTCGATGTCCCGCAGTACCGGGTGAGGAGGCCGCCATGGCGCAGTACGGCAGCGGCGGATTCGGGCAGCCGGACGGTTCCCGGTATCCGCCGATCTCCGAGCACGGTCTGATCGGTGATCTCCGTACCGCCGCGCTCGTCGCCACCGACGGCACCATCGACTGGTACTGCTGCCCGCGCTTCGATGCACCCAGCGTGTTCGCGTCCATACTCGACGCGGACCGGGGCGGCCGTTTCGAGCTGTCCGCGGACGTGCCGGCCCGTACCCGGCAGTTCTACTTCCCCGACACCAACGTCCTGATCACGCGGTTCTTCGCGGCGGACGGGGTGGCGGAGATCCAGGACTTCATGCCCGTCGTCGACGAGTCCCGCGAGGCGGACCGCCACCGGCTGATCCGGCGGGTGCTCTGTGTCCGCGGGACGCTCCCGTTCCGGGCGAAGATCGCCCCGCGCTTCGGCTACGGGACCGAGGCGCACACCGTGGAGCTCGGGGGCGGTTACACGGAGTTCCGCTCCCCCTCACTGTCCCTGACGCTGACCACCACCGTGCCGGTCGAGACCGACGGCATGGACGTGTGGTCACACTTCAAGCTGCTGGAGGGCGAGTCCGCGGTGTTCGCCCTCGACCGGGTGAGCGCCGGTGTCAGCCCGCGTTCCTGCCCCCACCTGGAGGCGGAGCGGCAGTTCGAGGCCACCGTCCGGTTCTGGCGCCACTGGCTGTCCCGCTCGCAGTACCACGGGCGGTGGCGGGAGATGGTGCATCGCTCCGCCCTGGTCCTGAAGCTGCTCACCTACGCACCCACCGGCGCGATCGTCGCCGCCCCGACCACCAGCCTGCCCGAGCAGATCGGCGGCGAGCGCAACTGGGACTACCGCTACGTCTGGGTCCGCGACGCGGCCTTCTGCACCTACGCCATGCTCCGCCTGGGTTTCACCTCGGAGGCCGAGGCCTTCATGGGCTTCATCTCCGAGCACGGGATCATGCGGGGCACCAACGTGACCGGCCCGCTGCAGATCATGTACGGCATCGACGGGCGCTGCGACCTGCCCGAGTACGAGCTGTCCCACTTCGAGGGCTACCTGGGGTCGGCGCCGGTCCGGGTGGGAAACGCCGCCACCCAGCAGCTCCAGCTGGACATCTACGGCGCGCTGATCGACTCCGTCTATCTCTACGACAAGTGGGGGCAGCCGATCAGCAGCGGTCACTGGGACGAGGTCGGCGACGTGGTGGACTGGCTCTGCGAGTGCTGGGATCAGCCCGACGAGGGAATCTGGGAGACCCGGGCGGGCCGGCGCAACTTCGTGTACTCGCGGCTGATGTGCTGGGTCGCGCTCGAACGGGCGATCCGGACGGCGAACCGGCGCGGACTCCCCGCCGACCTGCCCCGCTGGCGCCAGTCCCGCGACGCGATCTACCGGCAGATCATGGCGCGCGGCTGGTCGGCCGAGCGCGGCGCGTTCGTCCAGGGGCTGGACGACAAGGTCCTCGACGCGTCCCTGCTGATGATGCCGATGGCCAAGTTCATCTCGCCCACCGACCCCAAGTGGCTCTCCACCCTGGATGTGCTCACCTCGGACCTGGTCTCCGACTCCCTGGTCTACCGCTACGACCCGACGGCCAGTCCGGACGGACTTCGGGGCTCCGAGGGCACTTTCTCGATCTGCTCCTTCTGGTACGTCGAGGCGCTGGCCCGGGCGGGCCGGCTGGAGGAGGCCCGGCTGGCCTTCGAGAAGATGCTCACGTACGCCAACCATCTCGGCCTGTTCGCCGAGGAGATCGGCCGCACCGGTGAACAGCTCGGCAACTTCCCCCAGGCGTTCACCCATCTCTCCCTGATCAGCGCCGCATTCAATCTGGACCGCGCCCTGGGCTGACCGTGGCTTCGCGGGAGTCGCCCACCGCGCTGTGCCGCCCCGGCGACCAGCACGCCGCCGGCCCCGATACGCCCGCCGTCCCAAACCTGCTCGGGCGGCTGACCAGCCGAACGGGTGAATCGGGCGACGGCTACGCGCTGCGCGACCTCCTCGCCCACGAGAGCGTCCACGACCGCCTCGAACCCGGACGGACAGCCTGGCTCGAACGCGCGCTCGCCGCGTGCACACTGGGCTCCGCCACCCTGCCCGTGCCCGTCCGCGACCGGCTGGAGGCCCCCTCGCCCGCGCCCGGGAGGTGCTCGAAAAGTCACCGTTCGACCCGGGCTCGCCCGGAGGTAAATCCGCTTGAACGCCGCACTCGAACAGCACCATCATCGGACGCCGAACACCCCGTAGCACTTCCCTGAACTCAGCTTTGCGGTAGCCCACTTGGCTATCAGAGCGCCCTGGTTCAGTAATCCTGCGCACCCGCGCACCGACCGTGTCCGGAGGACCTGTGGCGAAGACCGGCACCGACCGACGGACAGTGCCCGCCCCGGAGATCGACCTCGACGTACTGACCGACCTCGCCCTCCGCGACACCTCCGGCCGGATCCTGATGATCCGCCGGGCCGCGCACGACGTTCTGCCCGGCCTGTGGGAGTACCCGGGCGGCGGCCATGAGGACGGTGAACCTGTGTCGGCCGGTGCGGCGCGGGAGCCGGCCGAGGAGACCGGGATCTCGATCGGGCGGCTGGCACCCGGCCCACACCACGACCTCGTGCACCCGCTCACCCGCGTCCTGCACACCGTCTGGGACGGGCCCGAGACGGTGCTGCGGCTCGGCGACGAGGGCCTGGCCTTGCACGTGGTCCCTCTCGACGAGGTGCTCGACCTCAAAGTCCCGCTCTACATGCACCACTACCTGCCGCTGCTCACCGCAGCGGCCGACAAGCGCCCCTGGAGGACCTCGTGACCCAGCTCGACGAAACCGGCCGCCCAGCGGACACGGCAGCCCGCGAGCCCGGGACGGACCTGCTGACCCTGGTCGTCGGCGTCCACCTCGTCCTGGTCGACGGCGACGCCGTGCTGCTCGGGCGGCGGCGCAACACCAGCTACGCCAACGGGCTGTGGCACCTGCCGGCCGGGCACATGGAGCGGAGCGAGCCGGTCACCCGCTCCATGACGCGCGAGGCCGAGGAGGAACTCGGCATCACCATCGCCGCGGACGACCTCGCGCTCGTCCACACGCTGCACCACCTCGACGCCGCCAACGGCCGCAGTCGGCTCCAGCTCTTCTTCCGCCCCGCGCACTACCGCGGGCAGGTGCGCAACGCGGAGCCGCACAAGTGCGAGGAACTGCGCTGGTGGCCGATTGGCCGGCTGCCGGCCGACATCGTGCCCTACACCGCGCACGCCCTGGGCGAGATCGCCTGCGGCAACCTGCTCTCCACCGTCGGCTGGCCGGCATGACGGCACACACCCTGCCCGACGACGCCGAGCGGCTGCTGCACGAGACGGCAGGTCCGTACGGGTTGCCGGGCGTACGCTCGCGGGACCGTGCGGGCCGACCGTCGGTGTGGGAGATCCGGACCGGCGACGGGCGCCGGCTGTTCGCCAAGCGGCACAAGAACGAGCTCATGCACCGGCGCGAGACCTCCGCCTACCGGCACCTCGCACCCGCCCTCGGCGAGGAAGGTCGGGCCCCGACCTTCCTCGCCGAGGACACCTCGTCGCGGCTCGTCGTCACCACAGCGCTGCCCGGCACCCCGGCCATCAAGGCCACCCTCGGCCCGGCCGAGGAACGGGAGGCGTACCGGCAGGCCGGCCTGCTTGCGGCACGCATCCACACCCACCCGACCTCCGACGGCGTGGTCGGCGAGCGGCTGCCCTGGAGCAAGGAACGCGAGGGGGCGTTCGCCCGTGCCCGCGACGCCCAGCTGTCCGACGAGGACGTCGAGGTCCCGGCCGAGGCCACCCGCATCGAGCCCCGGCATACCGCTCTCACCACCTGCCACGGCGACTTCGGCCCCCGGAACTGGCTCGTCCGCCGCGACGACGATGGCCGACTCATCGTCGGCGTGATCGACTTCGAGCGCAGCCAGGTCGAGGAGCCGGTGCGCCGCGGCCTGATGCGGGTCGTGCTCCAGCTCACCCCGCACCGGCCCGACCTCCGCACGGCGTTCCTGAGCGGCTACGGACGCGAACTGACCCCGGCGAGTGGGCGGCGTGCCGGGCCTGGGCAGCGATCGACTGCCCCGCCGTCCTGCGCTGGGCCTTGGACCACCACCACCACGACGAGGAGATCCTCGGCTACGCCCGCACCGTCCTGAAGCAGCTGCGCCACCCCGCACCGACCGTCTGAAGTCCCCATCCGCTCAGCCATCTTGGAGGTAGCACTGTGGAGAGCCTTCGCCAGGCCGTAGCCGTGATCGCCCACGACCAGGACCAGTGCCTGGTCGCGACCGTCCACTACGCGGCGAACAGCTGGAGCAACACGCCGGCGTGGACCATCCCCGGCGGCAAGGTCGAGGTCGGCGAGCGCCTCGACGAGGCCGCGGCCCGCGAGCTGCGGGAGGAGACCGGGCTGATCGTCGCCGCCGAGGACCTGCGGCTCGTCCACACGGTCCAGGTCGCAGTCGGCTGGGACGGCCGGGGTCCGTTCCTGCTGTCGGTGTTCCTCGCCACCGCCTGGCGCGGCGAACTGACGAACACCGAGCCGGACAAGCACCTCGATGTGCTCTGGTCCCCGGCCGACGCACTGCCCCTGCCGATGTTCCCGACGTCCCACGCCGCGCTCACGCTCTACCTGTCCGGCGGACGGGGCTTCTCCACCCACGGCTGGGAGGACGAGCGCTTCGACCCGCGCACCCTGGTCGGCGGGTGAGAGCGGTGGCCCGACACCGACGGCCACCCGGCCCGCAGTTGCCGGCGGACGCCGACGACCGGCTGCGTGCCATCGCCGACGAGCAGCCTGTCGTGGAGGAAGGCGTCGCCACCTTCCCCGGCAGCACTGTGCCGTACGCCTACCGCACTGTGCACCAGCCGGACGGCAGGACCGACCGTCACCTCGTCCGCCTCGATCCCCCGCCACCGGATCCGTCCCGCTGACCGCCTTCCTGGAGGAATCGCCGTGCCAGGCCTCTCTGTTCGCCCCGCCATCCCGCAAGACGCCGACTGCAGCTCGGTCGAACCGCGTGCCACCGAGGCCGGTGCCCCGCCCTGCCGTTCCCTGGGCTTCGGTCCGCTCGACGGCTACCTGGTGCGGCGGCCCGGGCCCGAGGGGTGGGGCCGGTGAGCGGCTTCGACCTCGACGCCTACAACGAGCGGGCCCGCACCGGGCCGTGCTTCATCTGCTCGTTGCTCGCCGGCGTCCCCGGGTACGAGCACCGGGTCGTCCTGGACGACGGCGTCCATGTCGTATTCCTCGACCGCTACCCGACCCTGCCGGGCAAGCTGCTGGTGGCCCCGCGCGCCCATATCGAGGACGCCATCGGCGGGTTCACCGAGGAGGAGTACACGGCCCTGCAGCTGGTGGTGCACCGCGTGGCCACCGCGCTCGCCACGACCGTCCCGACGGAGCGCCTGTACGTGCTCAGCCTGGGGAGCCGGCAGGGCAACGCGCACGTCCACTGGCACGTCGCCGCGCTGCCTCCCGGTGTCCCGTACGAGCAGCAGCAGTTCCACGCCCTGATGACCGAGGGGGCCGGCGTCCTTCCGGACGACCCCGAGCAGTCCGAACACCTCGCCACCCGGCTCCGTGCCCACCTCCATCGATACGCCCACGGCGACGCCATGTCACCGGCGACTCGGCCGAGTCCCGCAGAGGAGACCACTTGAAGACCCGCCCGTCCAGCCCCGAGCCCGAGGGCGAGGTCTCCGACAGCGAGCGGTTCCTGTTCGGCGGCCGGCTGCGCTACGACTACAACTTCGACGACCACGAGCAGACCATGCTGAAGGTCGGCTTCCTCACCATCGCCCGCCAGATCCCCGGGATGCTCCGCACCGCGCTGCGCCTGGCCTGGCAGGCCGATCGCACCGCGCTGGTGGCCGTTGCGGTCGCCGAACTCGGCCGGGCCCTGGCCACCGCGTTCGGCCTGCTCGCCACCAACCGCGCCCTCGCCTCCTTGTTCGCCGTGGGCAGCGCCGACCGGCTGCTGCGGGCAGCGCTGCCCGCGGTCCTCGCCGTCGGCGGGGCCTCCGCCGTGTCCGCCGTGCTGCGGACCGTCTCCCAGTGGGCGGGCGGCCGGCTGGAGCCCAAGACCGAACGGGCCGCGACCGTCGCCTATCTCCGCCGGGCCGCCCGCGTCGAACTCGCCGCGCTGGAGGAGCCCGACTTCAGCAGGATGCTGGAATCGGCGCGGTTCGGCACCGCAGCCGTCCGCCGGCTGATCAGCCAGAGTATCGCCGTGCTCACCGCGCTGCTCGGCCTGGTCGCCGCCGGCGGCGTCCTGCTCAGCCTCGACCCCGTCCTGCTGCCCATGCTGGTGCTGATCGCCGCCCCGAAGGGCTGGGGCGCGGTCCGCTCCGCCCGCCGCCGCTACGGCTCGGTGATGGCCTGGCTCCAGCACCACCGGGCCGCCTCCCTGCTCGCCCAGCTCATCACCCAACCGCACTCCGCGGCCGAAGTCCGCGTCCACGCCATCGGCCCGTTCATCCTCGGCCACTACACGGCGATGGCCGAGGCGTCCGAACAGGAGCAGAACCGCCTCGCGGCGGCGACCGCCGTCACCTCACTGCTGGCGTCCGTCCTCTCGGGCCTGGCCGCCGCCGCGACCTTCGCGCTGCTGGGCTGGCTCGTCCACGACGGGCACATGGCCCTCGCGGTCGCGGGCACCGCCGTGGTCGGCATCCGTACCGGCGCCGCCGACATCACCTCCCTCGTCGGCACCGTCAACAACCTCTACGAGGAGGCCCTGTTCGTCGCCGACCTGGAACGGCTCCAGCGCGAAGCCGAGCGCCGCGCCATCCCCACCGGCGGCACCGCCCTGCCCGAACGCCCGGACGTCATCACCCTGGAGGACGTCGCCTTCACCTACCCCGGCCGCAGCACCCCGGCCCTGTCCGGAATCACCCTGACGATCCCGCGTGGCCGGGTGGTCGCCCTGGTCGGTGACAACGGCTCCGGCAAGACCACCCTCGCCAAGGTCCTCACCGGCCTCTACCCGCCCGCCACCGGCCGGATGCTCTGGGACGGCGTCGACGCGACCGCCGCCGACCGCGACCAGCTGTTCGCCTCGGTCGCCGTACTCGAACAGGGCTTCCAGCAATGGCCGTTCACCCTGCGCGCCAACGTCCTGATCGGCCGGCCCGAGCACGGCGACGACCCGACGCTGCTCAAGCGGGCCGCCGACTACGCCGACCTGCACCCGATCGTCGAGGCCCAGGACAACGGCTGGGACACCCTCGCCGCCCGCGGCTTCAAGGGCGGCGTGCAGCTGTCCGGCGGCCAGTGGCAGCGCATCGGCATGGCCCGCGCCCACCACCGCGCCACCACCACCGGCCCCGGCGGACGCCCCGCCCACCTCGTCATCGCCGACGAACCCACCAGCGCCCTCGACCCGAAGGCCGAGATCGCCGCCTTCGCCCGGGTCCGCGAACTCGCCGACCGGGGCCAGGCCGTCATCCTCATCACCCACCGCCTGGCCGCCACCGCCGACGCCGATCTCATCTACGTCCTCCACGAGGGCCGGCTCGCCGAACACGGCACCCACGCCGAGCTGATGGCCGACCCGGCCGGCCGCTACCGGGCCTCCTACCTTCTCCAGGCCCGCCAGTACGCCACCGGGATCCCCCACCAGCGGGACGCGACGACCACGGCCGGCGTCGAACCCGCCTGACCACCCACCGATACGGAGCAGCCGATGCCCACCTGGGACGAGATGTGTTCAGCAGCCGAGGAGGTGCGCGCCCGCTACGACGACATCAACCAACACGAACTGGGCCGCATCTGGGACCTGACGGACTTCGTCCTCGGCTTCACCGGCGACGTGGGCGACCTCGCGAAGCTGGTCATGGCCCACCAGGGCCACCGCGCCGATCTGGCCGCCGATGCCGGGAGGATCGGTCACGAGCTGTCCGACTGCTTGTTCTCGCTGATCGTCATCGCCAAGGAGTCCGGCGTCGACCTCGGCGACCGGTTCACCACCGACATGGCGGCCCTCGCCACCCGCCTTCGCCCCGCAACGGGCCCGGAGCCCGCCACCGGGGCACGCGTCGAAACGCCGTCGGCCCCGACAACGGCCACGGTCGGGGCAGGCGGTCGCGGCGGGGCGGCGGCCCGGACCTTCAAGGTCGAGCCGACCGGCCCCGAGGTGTAGGGCCGGGCAGGACCGCACCCTCTCCCGGCACGCCGGGAGAGGGTGTGGTCGCGCCTGGTCTGCGCACCGTGCGGCCGTGGTGGTGGGTCAGTCGGTGGTTCGGAGGCCGGTTGCGGTTTCCGTGTCGGGCCGGACGGGGTGCGGCCGGGCGGTCGGTGCGGTGTCGTCGCGGCTTTCCACGAGGACGGCCGGTTCGAGGGGAGAGGCGATCTCCTGGGGCTTGCTGTGGGACGCCCAGTCGCGGATGCCGATGACGACCATGACGAAGAAGATCGCGTAGACTATTCCGGAGAAGTAGAGCTCGGAGTGGATGGCGAGGGGGACGCCGACCAGGTCCACGGCGAGCCAGACGAACCAGAATTCGACGTACCGGCGGGCCTGGCTGTACATGGCCAGGATCGAGCCGACGAAGATCCAGGCGTCCGCGAGGACCATCCACCAGGGTGCGCCGGGGTAGAAGGAGGCGTCCGCCGTCTTGAGCAGGGCGCCGAAGGCGAGACTTCCGGCGGCCATGACGGCGATCAGTGCGACGCGCTGGCCCCATGGCGCCCAGCGGACGTTGATGGTGCCTTCCTTGTCTCTGCTGCGGCGCCATGTCGCCCAGCCCCAGGACGCCGACGCTATGATCACGATCTGCCGGGCGGCGTTGCCTCCGAGGTGGACGTTGATGCTCGCGATCAGCAGCAGGACCGAGCCGAGGATCTGCACCGGCCAGGCCACGAGCGAGCGCCGCAGGGCCAGCCAGACGGTCGCGAGCGCCAGGATGTTGCCCAGGAAGTCGGACCAGTAGACGGGGACGCCGAAGAAGCTGAACTGCTCGTTCAGCCACTGGAATACGCTCATTACTCACGCCTTTGTTCGTTCGGAGCGAGGTGGGGGTTGTGCTGCGGGACCGGACCGGGCCGGTCGTGGCGCGCGAAAGCCGGCTGGGGGGCGGCGGTGGGCGTGGGGGTGCGCGCCGGGTGTGTGTGCGGGTGGGAAGAGGGTCAGGCGGTCGCGGTGTCAGCGGTGTCAGCGAACGCGTTGAGCGCGTGGGCCAGGACGCGCCGCCCGCGTTCCGAGGCGAGGAACTCCTCGGAACGCAGGACGTCCTGCCGGGCGGCGCGCACCAGATCGTCGGGCGAGGCGAACTTCACCGTGTCCCGGATCCGGGCCACGAACCACAGTCCGACGCGCTCGCCGTAGAGGTCGTCCGACGTGTCGTGGCAGTACACCTCGGTGTGGATCTCCGCCGTGTCGCAGAAGGTGGGGTTGGAGCCGACGCTGATCGTCGCGCGGTGCAGGGCGCCGGTGGGGTGGCGCACGACCCAGCCGCTGTAGACCGCGGGCGGTGGGACCGGCGAGCCGGGGTCGGGCGCGATGTTCGCGGTGGGGAAGCCGAGCCCGCGGCCCCGGCCGGCGCCGTGCACCACCGTGCCCGTGAGGTGCGCGAGGACGGCCGGGGCGTCACGCATGGGGGGTGAGCTCCCGGAACTGGCTGGTGTGGAAGACGAGCGGCTCCACACCGGGGAACAGCTCGGCCGTCATCAGCTCCATGAGCACGATCTCGTGGTCGCCGCCGTCGTAGGTGGCGCTCACCCGGGCCGTCAGCCACAGTGCGGCGTCGTCGATCACGACGGCGCCCTCGGGCGTCGCCCTCCACGCGACGCCGTCGAAGCGGTCGGCCTCGCGGGAGGCCAGGCGCCGGCACAGCCCGCCCTGGCCGCGGCTGAGCACGCTCAGTCCGAGGACGGGCGCCTGCGCCAGGCGCGGCCAGGTGGTCGAGGTCCGGGCCACGCTCACCGCGGCCATGGGCGGTTGCAGCGAGATCGAGACGAACGAGCTCGCAGCGAACCCGGTCGGTTCGCTCCCGCGCAGCGCGCCGATCGCGACGACGCCGGTCGGGTAGGCCCCGAACGCCTGGCGCAGCGTCGCCGGGTCGAGTTCCTCCGTCGGCGCGGTGGGCCGGGGCGGGTGGTGGGCGGACGTGGCCATGGTCTTCGCCGTCCTCTCGTCTCGGGTGGGGTTTCTCAGTGCCGGTGCCGTGCCGCGGGGTGGCTGTCCGGCAGCGCGCGGTCGGACGCCCCGGTGAGCCGTTCGCGCAGGCTCTCGCCCGGGGTGTACTCCCCCCGGAACACTCCGCGTGCCCGCAGGATCGGCAGGACCGACTCGACGAAGTCCGTCGTGGAGGTCGGCTGGACGGTCGGGGAGAGCAGGAACCCGTCGAGGTCGGCGCCTTCCGCGAGCGCGCAGATCTCGTCGGCGATCTCCTCGGCCGTGCCGACGACGGGCCGCGCCCCGACGCCGTGGGTGTGCCAGTCGGCGAGGACGTCACCGACCGTCTTGCCGGCGAAGCGGGCCACCTGGGTCTGCGACAGCTCGGTGGACAGGTCCGCCATGGGCGTGTGGGGCGGGTAGGAGGAGAGGTCGAGCCCGGTGAACATGGCGTAGCTGGCGACGGTCACCTCGGACCGCTGGGCGTCGAGGATGCGCTGGTAGCGGCGCTGGGCGTCGGAGGTCGTCGCGCCGACGACGCACGAGAACGCCGACATCA
Organism: Kitasatospora sp. NPDC087315; assembly: GCF_044744345.1. Lineage (NCBI taxonomy): Bacteria > Bacillati > Actinomycetota > Actinomycetes > Kitasatosporales > Streptomycetaceae > Kitasatospora > Kitasatospora sp. NPDC087315. The sequence continues at coordinate 33,245 of NZ_JBIUYD010000041.1, forward strand.
CCTTCACGTCGTCGGCACGGCGGCCCGCCCTGACGGCCTCCTCGCGGATGGAGGCGGTGTGCCCGGCGAGCTGTTCGACCGAGCCGCTTCCCACGAACATGCACTCGCCGTGCCGGCCTCCGACGCGGCGGCCGGCGGGCGAGGCCCCGGCCTGGAACAGCACGGGCGTGCCCTGGGGGGAGCGCGCGGTGTTGCCGTATCCCTGCGAGCGGAAGAAGGGGCCCTCGTGGGTGACGAGGTGCACCTTGGCGGGGTCGGCGAACCTTCCGTCCTTGTCCTTCTCCAGCGCGTCGGGCTCCCAGGCCCCCTCCCAGTACTTGTAGACGAGGTCGAGGAAGTCCTCGGCCATCCGGTAGCGGTCGTCGTGCGCGACCATCTCCATGCCGAAGGCCTTGACCGCGGTGTCGGCGGTGCCGGTGGTCACGACGTTCCAGCCGATCCGGCCGCCGGAGAGCTGGTCGAGGGTGGCCAGGCGGCGCGCGAACGCGTAGGGGGGTTCCACGAGGACGGAGCCCGTGATGACCAGGCCCAGGTCGGTGGTGGTGGACAGGAGCGCGGCGGCCACGACCATCGGGTCGAGCCGCGGGAGGTCGAGGGTCTCCTCCGTGGCGATGGGCGGGCGGACTCCGTCGATCTCGGACCAGCCCCAGGCGTCGGCGAGGAACAGGAAGTCCAGTTTGGCGTCCTCGCAGACCGCGGCGAGTTCGCGCCAGTACCCGAGGGTGTCGAAGAGGTGTCGCCGGCTGTCGGGGTGGCGCCAGGTGGCGGTGCCGCTCGCGTTGGTCTGCGCGTTCTCGAACAGGCCGAGCTTGAGGTTCCTCATGGGTGGTTCTCCGTTGTGCTGGTGGGGGCCCTGCGGGGTGTCAGGAAGCGGTGGGGGCCTTGGGGGTTTTGTCAGGGTGCCGGGCGGTGGGGGCCCTGCGGGTCGGGAAGGGCTCTGCGGGGGTCAGGAAGCGGTGGGGTCCGCGGGTGTGTCGAGCTGGGCCGCGTAGGGCATGGCGGCCTGCGCGCCCAGGCCGGTGACGGCGTGGGAGGCCGCGCGGACGGCGCGTTCGGCCGCGGCGGCGAGGCCCGCGCCGCGGGCGAGGGCGTCCGCGAGGGCGCCGCAGAAGGTGTCGCCGGCGCCGACGGTGTCGACGGCGGCCACCAGCGGGGCGGGGATGTGCGTGGCGCCGGCGCGGTCCGCCTGCTTCAGCAGGGCCCCGTCCGCCCCGAGGGTGACCACGACGGCCCGGCACGGGAGCGCGGCGCCCTCCAGCAGGTCCCGCGCGCCGTCGAGGGTGGCGGGCCGCTCGGTGCCCAGGAGCGAGGCCAGTTCGCCGAGGTTGGGGACGAGGACGTCGACGGCGGCCAGAACCCGTGCGTCGACGGGTCGGGCGGGGGCGGGGTTGAGGACGACGATCCCGCCCTGTTCGCGGGCCCGCAGGACCGCCTGGTCGACCACGTCGGAGGGGATCTCGTTCTGGACGAGGACGACCTCCCCCGCCGACCGGACGAGCCGCGGCGGCAGGTCCTCCACCCCGAGGCCGGCGTTGGCCCCCGGGTTCACGACGATGGTGTTCTCGCCGACGTCGTCGACGACCACCGCCGCGATCCCGGTCGTCGTGTGTGGGTCCGACCGCACGGCTTCGACGTCCACGCCCTCGGAGGCGAGCGCCCCGAGGATGGCGGAGGCGTCCGCGCCGACCCTGGCGACCAGCCGCACCCGCGATCCGAGGCGGGCGGCCGCGACGGCCTGGTTGGCCCCCTTGCCGCCCGCGCCCTCCACGAAGCGCCGCGCGAGCACGGTCTCGCCAGGCCTTGGCAGGTCCCTGACGGTCAGGACGAAGTCGCGGTTCACTGAACCGACAACGGTGATGGACGGCATTGAACGCTCCTTGGGAGATCGATCTCCCACATGCTGGACCAGCACTCACACGCCGTCAAGTACCCTCATCCTGCACATCCCGCCCCGCACGGCCGCCCCACCGCCGTGGCGCACCCGCCCACCGACCGCGAAGGACACCCACGTGACAGCGCCCCGACTCCTCGACGTGGCCGAGGCCGCCGGCGTCTCCCGCGCCACGGCCTCACGTGTCCTCGCCGGCACGCCCCGCAACGTCGACCCCGAGCTCGCGCGCCGCGTCGAGGAGGCCGCACGGCGGCTCGGCTACCGGACCAACCACTCCGCCCGGGCGCTGCGCACCGGCACCACCGGCACCGTCGGCGTGGTCGTCCCCACGCTCGCCAACCCCTACTTCGTCCAGCTCGCCGACGCCATCGCCCAACAGGTCCGCGCCGCCGGTGGGCAGTTGGTGGTCTCCGACGCCGCCAACGACACCGCCGTCGAGGCCGAGCAGATCGAGACCCTGCTCGACGGCCGCGTCGACGGCCTGCTCGTCGTCCCCGTCTCCGCCGGCGCGTCCGGCCCCGCCGTCCGGGCCGCCGCCAGACGCGCCCCCGTCGTCCTCTTCGACCGCTGGGCCACCGACTCCGGCACCGTCGCCGTCACCCTCGACAACACCGCCGCGATGCGGCTGCTCCTCGACCACCTCGAAGGCCTCGACCGTCACCGGATCGCCCTGGTCGCCGCCGACCAGGCGTCCTCCTCCGGCGCGGAACGCCTCGCCGCCTTCACCGAGGCCCGCGGGGCCGACGCCACCACCGTCCTGCTGCCCAGCTTCACCACCGACGCCGGCCGCACCGCGGGCCGCCGCATCGCCGAACAGCACACCCGGATCGACGCCGTCGTCTGCGGCGCGGACGTCCTCGCGGTGGGACTGGTCAGCACGCTGCAGCGCTCGGCGGTCTCCGTGCCCGGACAGATCGCCGTCACCGGCTTCGACGACACCGAGATACTCGAACTCCTCGACCCGCCCATCACCTCCATCCGCCACCCGCTGGCCGCCATGGCCGAGCGCGCGCTGACGCTCCTTCAGGCACCCGGCCGCGAAAGGGCCGAACGGGTCGAGCGGTTCCCTCCCCGGCTCGTCGTCCGCGCCTCCACCGACGGATAGCCCCGAGAGGGACGGCAAGCCCGGCGGGGCGGGATCTGACGGGCTGCCACCTGACGGGTGGGAAAATCTGACGCGCGGAAACCTGACGGGCGGCCGCCTCGCCCCGGCCTTTGCCGCGCGTCGTCCGGACCGGTATCCGGGCGCCACGCATGAACGCGATCACGGAACGCCGGGTGCGATCCTGCCGAACCGGGCTGTTCGACCGCACCCTCATCCGGAACCGGGCCCACCTGCTCCACGCACCGCGCGAGTACGAGCAGTTCCACACGCGCCGGCCGGGCCGCGGCCCACGCCGAACGGTGGTCCGGCCACGCGCCGGTGACGGTGACGGCCACCCGGGTATGTCACCCGGTGGGCGCCGAGGTGGTCCGGAAGCGGTTGATCGCGTCGATGTGCCGGGCGCGCAGGTCGTGGTCGCGGATGCCCATGCCTTCGTGGGGGGCGAGGCAGAGGACGCCGACCTTGCCCTGGTGGAGGTTGCGGTGGACGTCGTAGGCGGCCTGTCCGGTCTCGTTCAGGGGGTAGGTCCTGGAGAGGGTGGGGTGGATCCTGCCCTTGGCGATCAGGCGGTTGGCCTCCCAGGCCTCGCGGTAGTTGGCGAAGTGCGAGCCGACGATGCGCTTGAGTGACATCCACAGGTAGCGGTTGTCGTATTCGTGGTTGTAGCCGCTGGTGGAGGCGCAGGTGACGATGGTGCCGCCCTTGCGGGTGACGTAGACGCTCGCGCCGAAGGTCTCGCGGCCGGGGTGCTCGAAGACGATGTCCACGTCCTCGCCGCCGGTCAGTTCGCGGATCCGCCCGCCGAGGCGCTTCCATTCGCGGCGGTCCTGGGTGTGCTCGTCCTTCCAGAACCGGTAGCCCTCGGCGGAGCGGTCGATGACCGCCTCGGCGCCCATCGCCCGGCAGATGTCGGCCTTCTGTCCACTGGAGACGACGCAGATGGGGTTGGCGCCGCCGGCGAGGGCGAGCTGGGTGGCGTAGGAGCCGAGGCCGCCGCTGGCGCCCCAGATCAGCACGTTGTCGCCCTGCTTCAGGCCCGCGCCGTTGCGGGAGACCAGCTGGCGGTAGGCGGTGGAGTTGACCAGGCCGGGGGCGGCGGCCTCCTCCCAGCTGAGGTGCCTGGGCTTGGGCATCAGCTGGTTGGACTTCACCAGGGCGATTTCGGCGAGGCCGCCGAAGTTGGTCTCGAAGCCCCAGATGCGCTGTTCGGGGTCGAGCATGGTGTCGTTGTGGCCTTCGGAGGATTCGAGTTCCACGGACAGGCAGTGGGCGACGACTTCGTCGCCGGGGTGCCAGGCGTTGACGCCGGGGCCGGTCCGCAGGACGACGCCGGCCAGGTCGGAGCCGATGACGTGGTAGGGCAGGTCGTGGCGCTTGGCGAGGGGGGAGAGTCTGCCGTAGCGCTCCAGGAAGCCGAAGGTGGGCAGCGGCTCGAAGATCGAGCTCCAGACGGTGTTGTAGTTCACAGCACTGGCCATGACGGCGACCAGCGCCTCGCCGGGGCCGAGTTCGGGGACCGGCACCTGCTCGATGTGGAGGGACTTGCGCGGGTCCTTGTCCCGGCTCTCCATACCGGCGAACATCTCCGCGTCCTGCTTGTGGACCGTGACGGCCCGGTAGGACTCGGGGAGCGGCAAGGCGGCGAAGTCCCGCCGAGTGGCCTCGCCGGAAACGACGGCGCTCACGATGGCTTCCACGTCAATCACCTCACGTCGGTTTGCTACTGCGACAGTTGTCTGGTGGTCGGGGCGGCTGAAGCCTTCGCCGGAGGGGCCGACGGCGCCGGAAGGATGCGGCGGGGAACGGTACGCGGGTGACGGGGACGCTTCCACTCACGGGACGCCCGGCGCCCGCTCGATATCGGCGACCAGCTCGCCCCGTCGCCGGCCACGAGCAGCCAGTCCCGGTCGGATTCCGGGCGCAGCTTCTCGACAATGTCCCGGTTTTCGGGATAGGCGACGTGCAGGTCGCTTATCCCCGGCAGCTGGCCGTGGTTCATCGGCCGGCGCAGTGAACGGTGCGGGTGCGGCCGTCCCGCATAAGCGGGTGAAAAAGTGTCACAGCAGTGAAGTATCGCGGCGGCGACTGTCGTGCATACCCCTATCTTCGCCCGCCGACACCCCTATCTTCCCCGGTGTCGGAACCCCTATCCTCCCTGGTGATCGGGCGTTGTCCGCAGCATTGATCACTGTCCTCATCGCTCGGGTACCATCCCCCCCAACTGCCGCCAGCCATACGGGACCCGGCCGTCGGCAATCTGACCAAGGATTCGGAGTGTTGAGCATGCTGACCGGCAGAGGAGAGCAACTTGCCAAGCTTGTGGATGAATTCTCCCGCTGCCTCTCCGGCAATGCAGGCGTTGTGGTTCTCCAAGGGCCGGCCGGATTCGGCAAGACAGCAATCCTAGCGAAATTCGCACGGCAGTTGGAGCAGCACCGGGCCGTGGTTCTCCGTATCACCGGAAACCCCGGGGAGCGGGAGGTTCCGCTGGCGGCCCTGCGCCAGCTGCTCCACGACCCCGCGCTGCCGGCCCCGGAGCACGCGCCGCTGCGGGCGGCACTGGGCGTGCGGACCCCCGCCGGTGCCGCCGCCCCCGACGCTACCGCAACGGCCGAAACGCCGTCCGGCGAACGCGCCTTCTGCCTGGCCCTCCACAACCTCGCGGCCCGCGTGCCCGTGGTGGTCCTGGTGGACGACGCGCAGCACGTCGACGCGCCGACGCTGCGCCACCTGCTGGCCACCGCACGCTCCGTACGCACCGACCCGCTGCTGCTCGTCCTGACCGAGACCGCCCACGAGCGGCACCGCGACCCGGCGTTGCGCACCCTCTTCCTTCAGCACCCGAACCTGCTCCGGCTCTTCCTGCGCCCACTTCGCCCGAATGACGTCGCCGAGGTGCTCGGCGAGACGTTCGGGGCGGCCGAGGCGCACCATCGCGCCCCGTCCTGGCACACCGTCAGCGGCGGTAATCCGCTCCTTCTCAGGGCCTTACTGGAGGATCATCACACCGCCGCCGCGCAGGGGCGCGCCCCGACGCCGGCCGAGCCCCAGGTCGGTGAAGCCTTCATCGCCGCGGTGCGCAGCATTCTGAGACGCTCCGACCCGATCGCCGAGGACCTGGTGAAGGGGCTGTCGGTGCTCGGCCGCGCGGCGTCGCCCGAGCTGCTGAGCCTCATGCTGGACGTCAGCCGCGGCACCGTGACCCGCGGCGTACAGGCGCTGAACGCGATCGGGCTGATGGACGGCTGCGCGCTGCGCCACCCGCTGGTGCAGACGACACTGCTCGACGAGTTGGCGCCGCAAGGACGCGCCGCCCTGCACCGGCGTGCGGCCGAACAGCTGCGCCGCGCCGGTGGCAGCGGCCTCACCGTCGCCGAACACCTGCTGGCCGCCGGGTCTTCGACCTCGTTCGAGCCGTGGGCCGTCGATGTCCTGCGGTGCGCGGCCGAGCACGTGCTCGCCGGCGACGTGCCCCTGGCGGTGAGGTACCTGGAACTCGCCTGCGCCACCTGCGCCGACCCGGCACAGCGCGTCGAGATCCGGCTCAGGCTCGCGGCCGTCCTGCTGCGGCTGGACCCCTCCGCGGTCGAAACCCATCTCATGGAGCCCCTCGCCCTGCTGGACAGCGACCGGCTTCCCGAGTCCTGCGCCGGTCCGCTGGCCCGGCTGCTGCTCGCGCTGGGGCGGGTCGAGGAGGCGCGACGGACGCTGCACCACTTCGGCGGCGCGGGAAAGGACGATCCCGGCACGGCGGACGTGCGCGGGATCCTCGACACCGCACTGATCGGTTCGACGCCGACGACGCCGGCCTGCGGTTCCGCCGCGCCGGCCGTGACACTGCCCGGCCCCACCCCGGCGCGCCCGGTCCGCAACGAGCCGACCGCCCTCGTCGCCGAGGGCTCACTGCAGCTACTGGCGCTCACCGAGGCGACGTTCGAGCCCGCCGTGACCGCCCTGTCCGCCCTGGCCCGGGGCAACCGCTGCGCGGCCGAGATCGAGGCGCGGTGGCAGCTGCTGACCGGCGAGGCCCGGGGATGGCAGACACCGGGCTGGCGGACCATACTCGCCATGATCCGCGGCGAGATCTCCCTGTCACAGGGCAACCTGCACAAGGCGGTGGAGTACGCCGCCGACTCCCTGGAGGGGGTCACGGAGGAGATCGGCAGCGTCTTCGCCGCAGGAGCGATCGCCACCCAGATCCTCGCCTACACGGCCATGGGACGGCTGAACGCGGCGGCCCGCCAGCTCAGCCGCCCGGTCCGCGACAGCGTGTTCCGGAGCGTCTACGGGCTGAAGTACCTGCGAGCCCGGGGACACTACTACCTGGCGACGGGCCGGGCGCACGCCGCACTCGGCGAGTTCCTCACGGCGGGGCGGCTCGCCAAGCAGTGGCACGTCGACCAGCCCGTGCTGCTGCCCTGGAACATGGACGCCGCGGAGGCATGGCTGCGCATCGGCGAGCGCGAGCCCGCCGAGCGCCTGATCAGACGCCAGCTCGACGAGACCGGCAGCTCCCGTATCCGGGGAACCGCGCTACGGCTGCACGCGGGGCTCGGCGAACCCGCGCTGCGTCCCCGGACACTGACCCTGGCGGTGGCGGAACTGGAGAGGTCCGGCGACCGGCTGGAACTGGCCCGCGCCCTGGCCGACCTCGGCCGGGCGCACCGGGCCCTGGGCGAGTTCAGCAGGGCCGGCGCGATCACGGACCAGGCCTGGCGGCTGGCCAAGGAGTGCGGGGCCGACGCCCTGTGCGAAGCCATTCGGCCGGGCCGGCTGAAGGCGCATGAGCAGTCCCGGGCGGACGACAACGAGTCCAGCCCCATCTCCAGACTCAGCGATTCGGAAATACGGGTGGCCGCCCTCGCGGCACGGGGCTCCACGAACCGTGAGATCGCGGCCGAGCTGTACATCACCGTGAGCACCGTCGAGCAGCACCTCACCCGCGTGTACCGAAAGCTCAACATCCGTGGGCGGCGGCAGCTCGTGATGGACCTCGGCGTGGACCGCCTCCCCATGGCATCCGGAATCGCCTGACGAAACCGGCCGGACACGGATGGTGACGACCTGTCGGGAGCGGGCCGGAAGAGACCATTCGACGACACATGGAGAACCGTGACCGGCGGGGACCCCTGCGGAAGCCCCTGAACTGCCAGGAATGCCGTAGGGGGTGGCATTCGAGAAATTAGGGGTTGGTCCCCCTGACCGTGCGCGATAGCCTCCCACCAGCTCCAGCTGCCCAATTCTGCTTCCGCATTTGATTTTTCTGTGGAGAGGCAATCCGAGTCGCGATGTCTGGGAACACCGAGATGCACAACGATCCGATCGCCGTTGTCGGACTGGCCTGCCGCCTTCCGCGCGTGACCACCCCGGACGAATTCTGGGCACTGCTCCGTGATGGCGCCGACGCCATTACCGGAATACCCGAGAACCGTTCCGGGGCCACCGGACCCGGCCGGGAAACCGGCCGGGGCGGATTCATCGAGCAGATCGACCGGTTCGACCCGGCATTCTTCGGCATATCGCCGCGGGAAGCCGCCGCCATGGATCCGCAGCAGCGCCTCGTGCTCGAACTCGGCTGGGAGGTGCTGGAGGACGCGGGCGCCCTCCCGTCCTCCCTGGCAGGCAGCCGCACCGGCGTGTTCGTCGGCGCCATCGCGGACGACTACGCGGCCCTCCAGCACCAGCGGGGCCTGCCGGCCCTCACCCAGCACTCGCTGACCGGACTGCAGCGCGGCATCATCGCCAACCGCGTCTCCTACACCCTCGGACTGCGCGGCCCCAGCATGGTCGTGGACACGGGCCAGTCCTCGTCACTGGTCGCCGTCCACATGGCCTGCGACAGCCTGCGGCGCGGAGAGTCGCACATCGCGCTGGCCGGCGGCGTCAACCTCAACATCGCCCCCGAGAGCTTCGTCGGCGCGTCGAGGTTCGGAGCCCTCTCGCCCGACGGCCGGTGCTACACCTTCGACGCCCGGGCCAACGGCTACGTCCGGGGCGAGGGCGGCGCCCTCGTGGTCCTGAAGCCGCTCTCCCGGGCGGTCGCCGACGGCGACCGGGTCTACTGCCTGATCCACGGCTCCGCGACGAACAACGACGGCGGCGGCCTCAGCCTGACCACGCCCGACCGGGCCGGGCAGGAGGAAGTGCTGCGCGAGGCCTACCGGCTCTCCGGGGTCGACCCCGCCGAGGTGCAGTACGTGGAGCTGCACGGCACCGGCACCAAGGTCGGTGACCCGGTCGAGGCGGCGGCCCTCGGAGCGGTACTGGGCGCGGCCCGGTCCGCCGACGCCCCGCTGCGGGTCGGCTCCGCCAAGACCAACGTCGGCCACCTGGAAGGCGCGGCCGGCATCACCGGCCTGCTGAAAACCGTCCTTTCCCTGCGCCACCGGGAACTCCCGCCAAGCCTCAACTTCGAGACGCCCAACCCCGCCATCGCGCTCGACGCGTTGAACCTCCGCGTCCAGACCGAGCTCGAAGCGTGGACCCGCCCCGACGACGGACCCCTGATCGCCGGCGTCAGCTCGTTCGGCATGGGTGGCAGCAACTGCCACATGGTGCTGTCGAGTTGGTCGGGGACGGCGCGCCCCTCGGCCACGTCGCCGGCTGCGCCCGGGGGCACTGGTTCCGTGGTGCCGTGGGTGGTGTCGGGCAAGTCCCCGGCGGCACTGCGCGCCCAGGCCGCGCGGCTGCGTGAGCAGGTGGCGGCGTCGCCGGAACTGTCACCCGTGGACGTGGGCTTCTCGCTCGCGACCGCCCGCACCGCGTTCGAGTACCGCGCCGCCGTGACCGGGCGCGACACCGGTGAACTGGCCATCGCCCTGGAGGCGTTGGCCTCCGGTGACACCACCGGTACGCAGGCGACCGACGGCCGGACGGCGTTCATGTTCACCGGTCAGGGTGCGCAGCGTCTGGGGATGGGTCGGGAGTTGTATGGGGTGTTCCCGGTGTTCGCGGCGGCGTTCGACGAGGTGTGCGCGGTGGTGGACGGGTTTGTGGACCGTCCGCTGCGTGAGGTCGTCTTCGCCGATCCGTCCGACCCTGCGGCGGCGCTCCTGGAGGGCACCGCGTATGCGCAGGTGGCACTGTTCGCCATCGAAGTGGCGCTGTTCCGCCTGGTCGAGTCCTGGGGTGTGCGGGCGGACTTCCTGGTCGGGCACTCCGTCGGCGAACTCGCGGCAGCCCACGTCGCCGGGATCTGGTCCCTCACCGACGCCTGTGCTTTGGTCGCCGCCCGAGGCCGCCTGATGCAGGCCCTCCCCACAGGCGGGGCGATGGTGTCGGTCGTGGCCTCGGAAGAGGACGTGCTGCCGTTCCTGACCGGCTTTGAGGGCCGGGTGGCGGTCGCCGCCGTCAACGGCCCCACCTCCACCGTCCTGTCCGGGGACGAGGACACCGTCCTCGATGTCGTGGCCGCCGGCGGCTGGAAGTCCACCCGGCTGCGGGTCAGCCACGCGTTCCACTCCCCCCGCATGGAACCGATGCTGGAAGAATTCCGGCACATCGCGCAGAGCCTCACCTATCACGAGCCGCGCATCCCCCTGGTGTCGAACGTGACCGGCGACATCGCCGCACCGGAACTGGTGTGCTCGCCCGAGTACTGGGTGCGCCATGTCCGTGAATCGGTGCGCTTCCACGACGGCATGACAACCCTGAGCACTCGTGGAGTGACCCGCTTCGTGGAGCTCGGCCCCGCCGGAGTCCTCACCGCCATGGGCCAGCCCTGCGTCCAGGACGGACAGTTCGTCCCCCTCCTGCGCAAGGACCGCCCCGAAGAGGAAACCGCCGTCACCGCCCTGGCCCGCATGCACACCCTCGGCCTCACCATCGACTGGAACGCCTACTTCACCGGACACGACCCCCACCGGATCGACCTGCCCACCTACGCCTTCCAACGCGACCGCTACTGGCTCGACGCACCGGTCCCCGAGCTCGACGCCGCCGGCACCGAGGAGCCGTCCACCTGGCGGGACCACCTGGCCGCCCTGCCCGACGAGGCCGAGCGGCAGCAGGCCGTCGAGGAACTCGTCCGCAAGCATGCCGCGTTCGTCCTCGGCCACACCACGCCCGAAGCGATCGACACGGACCGGGCGTTCAAGGAACTGGGCTTCGACTCGCTCACCGCGGTCGAACTGCGCAATCAGCTGAACGCCGCCACCGGACTGCGACTGCCCGGCACGATTCTCTTCGACCACCCCACACCCGCGGCCCTGGCCCACCACATCCGTTCGTCCGCCGTGGATGCCGCGGACGCCGCCGACGCCGCAGACCTCGGCGCGCAGGACCGCAACGCCGCCCTCCCCGCGTCGTCCCGGCCGCCGACCGCCGCCGAAGGCGACCACGACCCGATCGCCATCGTCGCGATGAGCTGCCGGCTCCCGGGAGGCGTACGGACCCCCGAAGACCTGTGGGACGTGGTCGCCGCCGGCCGGGACGCCGTGTCGGGATTCCCCACCGAGCGCGGCTGGGACCTGGCGGACCTGTACGACCCCGACCCGTCGAAGCAGGGCAAGAGCTACGTCCGGGAAGGCGGATTCCTCCACGAGGCGGGCTGGTTCGACCCGGCCTTCTTCGGCATCAGCCCCCGTGAGGCACAGGCCATGGACCCCCAGCAGCGCCTGCTGCTGGAAACCTCCTGGGAGGCCCTGGAGCGCGCGGGTGTCCGGCCCGCGTCGCTGAAGGGCAGCCGCTGCGGGGTGTTCGTCGGCGCCATGCCCCAGGACTACGGGCCCCGCATGGAGGAGCCGGCCGAGGGGTACGAGGGCTACCTGCTGACCGGCAGCACCACCAGCGTCATCTCCGGCCGGATCTCCTACACCCTCGGTCTCGAAGGCCCCGCCGTCTCGGTGGACACCGCTTGCTCGGCTTCCCTGACGGCCATCCACCTGGCGGTACAGTCGCTGCGCCGCGACGAGTGCTCCCTGGCGCTGGCCGGCGGTGTCACCGTGATGTCCAGCCCCGGCATCTTCGTCGAGCTCAGCCGGCAGAAGGCGCTCTCCGCCGACGGCCGCTGCAAGGCGTTCTCCGCGCGGGCGGACGGCACCGGCTGGGGCGAGGGCGTCGGCATGCTCCTGCTGGAACGGCTGTCCGACGCCCGGCGCAACGGCCACCAGGTGCTCGCCGTGATCCGCGGCAGCGCCGTCAACCAGGACGGCGCGAGCAACGGCCTGACCGCCCCGCACGGCCCTTCGCAGCAGCGGGTGATCCGGGCGGCGCTCACCGACGCGGGCCTGTCCGCCCGGGACGTGGACGCCGTCGAGGCGCACGGAACGGGCACCGCCCTCGGCGACCCGATCGAGGCCGGGGCGCTGCTCGCCACCTACGGCCAGGACCGGACGGACGGACGGCCCCTCTGGCTCGGCTCGCTGAAGTCCAACTTCGCCCACCCCCAGGCGGCGGCCGGTGTGGCCGGCGTCATCAAGATGGTGATGGCCATCCGCCACGGCCTGCTGCCGCAGACCCTGCACGTCGACGAGCCGTCTCCGCACGTGGACTGGGAGTCGGGCGCCGTACGGCTGCTGACCGACCCGACGCCGTGGCCGTCGACCGGGCGCCCGAGGCGCGCCGGCGTCTCCTCCTTCGGCATCAGCGGCACCAACGCCCACGCCATCATCGAGCAGGCCCCGCAGGAGGCCGACGCACCGCCCGCGCAGGACTCCGGCGGGCAGTGCGCCGCCGGGACGACCACGGCCACGGCGGACCCGGAGCCGGAAACCTCCGCCGCCCTCCCCGGTCCCCTTGCCTGGACGATCTCCGGCAGGACGGAACAGGCACTGCGGGCACAGGCCGAGCGGCTGCGTGCGCACCTCGCGGCCCACCCCGGCGCCGGACTCGCCGACACCGGGTACTCCCTCGCCACCACGCGCACCGCGTTCGGCCACCGCGCCGCGGTCGTCGCGGACGACCGCGAGGGGTTCCTCCAGGGACTCACCGCACTCGCGGACGGCACGACCGCGCCCAACCTGGTGCAGGCCACGGGCGGCGACCGGCGCAGAGTCGCCTTCGTCTTCCCCGGCCAGGGCTCGCAGTGGCTCGGCATGGCACAGGAACTGTGGCACGACTCCCCCGTCTTCGCCGGGCAACTGCGGGCGTGCGCCGACGCGTTCCGGCCGTTCGTCGGCTGGTCGCTGCTGGACGTGCTGCACGGCGAACCGGACGCGCCCTCGCTGGACCGCATCGATGTGATCCAGCCGACGCTGTTCGCGGTGATGGTGTCGCTGGCGGCCGTGTGGCGGTCGTACGGGATCGAGCCTGCGGCCGTGGTCGGACACTCCCAGGGCGAGATCGCCGCAGCGTACGTCGCCGGCGGTCTGACGCTCGAGGACGCGGCCCGCATCGTGGCGCTACGCAGCCTGCTGTGGTCGGAACTCAGCGGGAAGGGCGGCATGATGGCCGTCTCCCTGCCCGCGGACGAGGCCCGCGAACGCATCGGGCGCTGGTCCGACCGGCTGTCGATCGCCGCCGTCAACGGCCCGAGGTTCGTGACCGTCTCCGGCGACCCCGGGGCGCTCGACGAGCTGTTTGCCGCGCTGGAGGCCGAGGGCGTCCAGGCCCGCCGGATCCGCGGTGTCGACACCGCCGGCCACTCCGCCCAGGTGGACATCCTCCGCGACCGCCTGCTGGAGGGGCTGCGGACGGTGACGCCGCTGGCCTCCCGCATCCCCTTCTACTCCACCGTGACCGGCGGCCGGCTGGACACCCGCGAGCTGGACACGCGCTACTGGTACCGGAACATCCGCGACACGGTCGAATTCGAGCAGGCCGGGCGGGAGCTGCTGGCCGCGGGCTGCACCGGATTCGTCGAATGCAGCCCCCACCCGGTGCTGGCGACGGCTCTCCAGGAGACGGCCGAGGACGCCGGGGCCGACATCGCCGTCGTGGGAACGCTGCGCCGCGAGGAAGGCGGAGCGCGGCGCTTTCTCACCTCCCTCGCGCAGGCCCAGGTCCAGGGGATCGAACCCGACTGGGAGGCCGTCTTCGCCGGGCACGGCGCGCGGCGGGTGGAGCTCCCGACCTACGCCTTCCAGCGCGAGCTGCACTGGCTCTCCCGCCCCGCCCCGGCCGGTGACGTGTCGACGGCGGGTCTGGAGCCGGCCGACCACCCGCTGCTCGGCGCCGCGGTCGCCCTGGCCGGCGCGGACGGTTATCTGTTCACCGGCCGCCTCGCCGTGCGGACGCACCCCTGGCTCGCCCACCACACGGCGCTGGGAACCCCGGTGCTGCCGGGCAGCGCCTTCGTCGAACTCGCCGTCCGCGCCGGGGACCACGTCGGGTACGAGCGGATCGAGGAACTGATCGTCGAAGCGCCGCTGGCCCTTCCCGCCGAGGGCGCGGTGGTGATCCAGGTCCGTCTGGGCGCGGCCGAGGACGACCGCCGGACGATCGAGGTGTACGCGCGGCCGGAGCAGGCCGGGCCGGAGCAGCCCTGGCGGCGGCATGCCACAGGTCTCCTGGCGGCCGGCGGCACGGCTGAGCCGTTCGACCTGACGGCCTGGCCGCCGGCCGGCGCGGTTCCGGCGGAGGGCGCCGGGGCGGACGGGATCACCGCCCTGTGGCGGCTCGGCGACGAGGTGTACGCCGAGGCCGCCCTCACCGAGGACACCACGGGCGAGGCCGCGCTGTTCGGCCTGCACCCCGCGCTGCTGGAGGCCGCCCTGGGCGCGGCGGACGCGGTCGGCCGTGACGACGACGGTGCCGCGGGCGCGGACCACGACGCCCGGCTGGCGTTCGCCTGGAAGGGCGTCTCGCTCCAGGCGACCGGTGCGTCCCACCTGCGCGTCCGGCTGACCCCCACCGGCCCCGACGGGGTGTCCGTCGCGCTCGCCGACCCGACCGGCCGGCCCGTGGCGGCCATCGACGAGGTGGCGCTGCGGGCGACCCGCCCGGAGGAGATCCAGGGCGGCCGGCCCGCGTTCCACCAGTCGTTGCAGCGCGTGACGTGGAGCCCGGTATCCGGCGGCGGATCGCCCGGGCCCCGCCGATGGGCGGTCCTCGGCGACGACGGCCTCGGACTGCGTGCCGGCCTCAACCTGCCGGCTTTCCGCATGGACGCGGACCCGGCCGACGCACCGGACACGGCCGCACCGGACACGGTGCTGACGGCCTGCACCCTGCCCCACGGCACCGCCACGGGGACCGCGGACGCCGTACGGGACGTCACGCACCGGGCGCTGGCGCTCGTACAGCGCTGGCTCTCCGACGAGCGGTTCGCCTCCTCCCGGCTGGTGTTCGTGACCCGGGGCGCGGTGGCGACCGCCCCCGACGAGGACGTGCCCGATCCGGCCCACGCCGCCCTGTGGGGGCTGATCCGGTCCGCGCAGACCGAGGAGCCGGACCGGTTCGTGCTCGTGGACCTCGACGCGGACCCGGAGTCGCTGCGCGCCCTCCCGGCCGCGCTGGCCTCCGGTGAGCCGCAGAGCGCCGTCCGCGCCGGCGCCGTGCTCGCTCCCCGGCTCGCCCGGGTACCGGCCGACGCCCCGGCCGCTCCCCCGCGCTTCGACCCGGACGGCACCGTACTGATCACCGGCGGAACCGGGACGCTGGGCGCCCTGGCAGCCCGTCACGCCGTGACCGAGTACGGCGTACGGCACCTGCTGCTGGTCGGGCGCCGCGGACTCGCCGCCGAGGGCGCGAAGGAGCTGCGGTCCGAACTGACCGCGGCCGGCGCCTCGGTGACGGTGGCCGCCTGCGACGTCGCGGACCGCGAATCGCTCGCGGACCTGCTGGCCCGCGTACCCGCCGAGCATCCGCTGACCGCGGTGATCCACACGGCCGGCGTCCTGGACGACGGCGTCGTCGCGGCCCTGACCCCGGCGCGGGTCGACGCGGTCCTGCGGCCCAAGGTGGACGCGGCGGTGAACCTGCACGAGCTGACCGCCGGCCTGGACCTGACCGCCTTCGTGCTGTACTCCTCCGTCGTCGCCACCATCGGCGGCGCCGGCCAGGCGAACTACGCCGCGGCCAACGCGTTCCTGGACGCCCTGGCCCACCGCCGCCGGGCGCACGGCCTGGCCGGCCAGTCGCTGGCCTGGGGCCTGTGGGCCGAGCGCAGCACCATGAGCGTCCACCTGGACGACACCGATGTGCAGCGGATGGCACGGTCCGGCGTCGCCGTCATGCCCTCCGCGGAAGGCATGGCCCTGTTCGACACCGCCCTCGCGGTGGGCGATGCCGCGCTCGTACCGGCACGCCTGGACCTGGCGGCGCTGCGCGCCCAGGCCGACACCCGGCCCGTACCCCACCTGTTCCGGGGCCTGGTACGGATGCCGAACCGGCGGGCGGCACAGGGCCTCGCCGACTCCGGCACCTCCTCGCTGGCCCAGCAGCTGGCGGGGCTGCCCGAGCCGGAGCGCCACCGGTTCCTGCTGGACCTGGTGCGCTCGCACGCCGCGGCCGTCCTCGGGCACGGCTCCCCGGAGGCGATCGCCCCGACCCGGGCGTTCCGCGAGGTCGGCTTCGACTCGCTGACCGCGGTGGAACTCCGCAACCGGCTGAACACGGCCACCGGGCTGCGGCTGCCGACCAGTCTCCTCTTCGACTACCCGACCCCCGAAACACTCGCCGCGCACATCCGCACCGCCGCACTCGGGGAGCCGGACACCGCCGCACCCGCGCCGGCGACGGCGGGAGCGGCCGCCGCTTCGGACGACGACCCGATCGCCGTCGTCGCGATGAGCTGCCGGTTCCCCGGCGGCGTGCGGAGCCCGGAGGACCTGTGGCGGCTGGTGGCCGACGGCGGCGACGTGATCTCCACCTTCCCCACCGACCGGAACTGGAACGTCGAAGAGCTCTACGACCCCAACCCCGACCAGCGGGGCAAGACCTACGCCAAGGAAGGCGGATTCCTCTACGACGCCTACGACTTCGACCCGGAGTTCTTCGGGATCTCGCCGCGTGAGGCGCTGGCGATGGACCCCCAGCAGCGCCTGCTGCTGGAGACCTCCTGGGAGGTCGTGGAGCGCGCGGGCATCGACCCGTCCAGCCGGCGCGGTACGCCGACGGGCGTGTTCATCGGCACCAACGGGCAGGACTACGCCTCGCACCTGCGGCAGCTGCCCGAAGACCTGGAGGGCTACCTGCTGACCGGCAAGGCCGCCAGCGTGGTCTCCGGCCGCATCGCGTACACCATGGGCCTGGAGGGCCCGGCGGTGACGGTCGACACGGCCTGCTCGTCGTCGCTGGTGGCGCTGCACCTGGCGGCGGAGTCGCTGCGCCGGGGCGAGTGCTCGATGGCGCTGGCCGGCGGTGTCACCGTGATGTCCACCCCCAGCCTCTTCATCGAGTTCAGTCGGCAGCGCGGACTGGCCCGCGACAGTCGCTCCAAGGCGTTCTCCGCGGCCGCCGACGGAACGAGCTGGGCCGAGGGGGCCGGAATGCTGCTCCTGGAGCGGCTGTCCGACGCGCGGCGCAACGGGCACCGGGTGCTCGCCGTGATCCGGGGCAGCGCGATCAACCAGGACGGCGCCAGCAACGGGCTGAGTGCGCCGAACGGCCCTTCGCAGCAGCGGGTGATCCGGGCCGCGCTGGCCAACGCCCGGCTGAAGCCCGAACAGGTCGACGTCGTGGAGGCGCACGGCACCGGGACGACGCTGGGTGACCCCATCGAGGCCGGTGCCCTGCTGGCGACCTACGGCCAGGGGCGTTCCGTGGAGCGGCCGTTGTGGCTGGGGGCGCTGAAGTCCAACCTCGGTCACACGCAGGCCGCTTCCGGTGTGGCCGGCGTCATCAAGATGGTGATGGCGATGCGGCACGGCGTGCTGCCCGCGACCCTGCACGCCGACGAGCCGTCCCCGCACGTCGACTGGTCGGCGGGCGCGGTCGAGCTGCTGACCGAGGCCCGCCCCTGGCCCCAGACCGGCGCCCCGCGCCGGGCCGGTGTGTCCGCGTTCGGGATCAGCGGCACCAACGCACACACCATCCTGGAACAGGCACCGGAAACCGACGACGAACCCTCGGCCACGTCGCCGGCTGCGCCCGAGGGCACTGGTTCCGTGGTGCCGTGGGTGGTGTCGGGCAAGTCCCCGGCCGCACTGCGCGCCCAGGCCGCACGGCTGCGCGAGCAGGTGGCGGCGTCGCCGGAACTGTCACCCGTGGACGTGGGCTTCTCGCTCGCGACCGCCCGCACGGCCTTCGAGTACCGCGCCGCCGTGACCGGGCGCGACCGCGAAGAACTGCTGTGTGCCCTGGAAGAAGTCGCGAACGACGACACCACCGGTACGCAGGCGACCGACGGCCCGACCGCGTTCATGTTCACCGGTCAGGGTGCGCAGCGGGTCGGTATGGGTCGGGAGTTGTATGGGGTGTTCCCGGTGTTCGCGGCGGCGTTCGACGAGGTGTGTGCGGTGGTGGACGGGTTTGTGGACCGTCCGCTGCGTGAGGTCGTCTTCGCCGATCCGTCCGACCCTGCGGCGGCGCTCCTGGAAGGCACCGCGTATGCGCAGGTGGCACTGTTCGCCGTCGAAGTGGCGCTGTTCCGCCTGGTCGAGTCCTGGGGCGTGCGGGCGGACTTCCTGGTCGGGCACTCCGTCGGCGAACTCGCGGCAGCCCACGTCGCCGGGGTGTGGTCCCTCACCGACGCCTGTGCTTTGGTGGCCGCCCGAGGCCGCCTGATGCAAGCCCTCCCCACAGGCGGGGCCATGGTCTCGGTCATCGCCCCGGAAGAGGACGTGCTGCCGTTCCTCGCCGGCCATGAGGGCCGGGTGGCGGTCGCCGCCGTCAACGGCCCCACCTCCACCGTCCTGTCCGGGGACGAGGACACCGTCCTCGATGTCGTGGCCGCCGGCGGCTGGAAGTCCACGCGGCTGCGGGTCAGCCACGCCTTCCACTCCCCCCGCATGGAACCGATGCTGGAAGAATTCCGGCACATCGCGCAGAGCCTCGAATACTCCGAGCCGCGCATCCCCCTGGTGTCGAACGTGACCGGCGACATCGCCGCACCGGAGCTGGTGTGCTCGCCGGAGTACTGGGTGCGTCATGTCCGTGACTCGGTGCGGTTCCACGACGGCATGACAACCCTCAACGCCCGCGGAGTGACCCGCTTCATCGAGCTCGGCCCCGCCGGAGTCCTCACCGCCATGGGCCAGTCCTGCGTCCAGGACGGACAGTTCATCCCCCTCCTGCGCAAGGACCGCCCCGAGGAGGAAACCGCCGTCACCGCCCTGGCCCGCATGCACACCCTCGGCCTCACCATCGACTGGAACGCGTTCTTCACCGGACACAACCCCCACCGGATCGACCTGCCCACCTACGCCTTCCAACGCGACCGCTACTGGTTCGCGACACCCGCCGTCCCCGACGCGCCGACGGCCGGAGCACACGGCATCGCCTCCGCGTCGTCGTCCGACTCCGTGGACGTGCGTTTCTGGGAGGCGGTCGAGGGCCAGGACCCGGACGCGCTGGCCGCGATGCTCGAAGTCGACCCCGCCACGCCGCTGAGCGGCATGGTGCCCCTGCTGTCCTCCTGGCGCCGCAGGCAGAACGACCACGCCACCACGGAGGCGTGGCGGTACCGGATCGCCTGGCACCCGGTGGCCGCCGAGCCGCGCGGCGTCCTGTCCGGCACCTGGCTGGTGGCCGTTCCGGCGGTTCCGGCCGCAGGAGCCGGCGGCGACGCACAGGCCGCCGTCCTGCGCGCCCTGCGGGAGCGCGGAGCGCGGGCGGTCACCGTCGAACTGGCCGAGGACGATCGCGACGCGGTCGCCGCCCGGCTGCGGGAGGCCGCGGCCGGCGAGACACCGGCGGGCGTGCTGTCCCTGCTCGCCCTCGCCGACGGTCCGCACCCGGGGCGCCCGGTCCTGCCGTACGGTCTGGCGCTGAACCTGGCGCTGGTGCAGGCGCTCGGGGACACGCGGATCCACTGCCCCCTGTGGCTCGCGACCCGCACCGCCGTCTCGGTGAGCCCGACCGACCCCGTCGACCGCCCCGAGCAGGCGACCGTCTGGGGCCTGGGCCGCGTGGTCGGCCTGGAGCACCCCGAGCGCTGGGGCGGCCTGGTCGATCTGCCCGCCACCGTCGACGAGCGCGCCGCGGCCCGGCTGGCCGGAGTCCTCGCCGCCGAGGGCGACGAGGACCAGCTGGCGGTGCGCACCGCGGGCGTGTTCGTACGTCGGCTGGTGCACGCCCCGCTGGGCGCGCCGGCCGACGAGGTCAAGTGGCAGCCCAACGGCACCGTTCTGATCACCGGTGGCACCGGCGGTCTGGGGGCGCAGGTGGCCCGCTGGCTGGCCCGTACCGGGGCCGAGCACCTGGTGCTCACCAGCCGGCGCGGTTCCGCGGCGCCGGGCGCCGCGGACCTCGCGGCCGAACTGCGGGGCCTGGGCGCCCGGGTGACGGTCGCCGCGTGCGACGTCGCGGACCGTGCGGCGCTGGCCGGGCTGCTGCACGGCCTGGAGGCCGAAGGATCGCCGGTGCGTGCGGTGTTCCACGCCGCCGGGGTGGTCCACTTCCAGCAGATCGCCGACAGCACGCCGGCCGACTTCGCGGCCATGGCCGAGGGCAAGGTGTCCGGAGCCGTCCATCTCGACGAGCTTCTGGACGGGCCCCGCGTCGAGGCATTCGTGCTCTTCTCGTCCGTCGCGGCCGCCTGGGGCAGCGGCGGCCAGGGCGCCTACGCCGCGGCCAACTCCTTCCTGGACGCGCTCGCCGAGAAGCGCCGGGCCCGCGGCCTGGCGGCCACCTCGGTGGCCTGGGGCCCCTGGGCGGACAAGGGCATGATCGAGGGCGACGGGGTGGAGGAGCACCTGAGCCGCCGGGGGCTGCCCCCGATGGCGCCGGACCTGACGGTGGCGGCCCTGCACGGGGCGCTGGCCCGCCAGGAGACGACGCTGGTCCTCGCCGACGTCCGGTGGGACCGGTTCGTGCCGGGCTTCACCGCCGCCCGCCGCCGCCCGCTCATCGACGAACTGCCCGAGGTCCGGCGGGCGCTGGAAGCGGCCGCAGAACCCGGGGCCGCCGCACCGGAGAGCACCGGCAGCGTGACGGACGGCCTGGCCGGCCTGCCGGACGCCGAGCGGGAGCGGCTGCTGACGGATCTGGTGCGTACGCACACCGCGGCCGTCCTCGGACACTCCACCCCGGACGCGATCGCCGACGACCGCGCCTTCAAGGAGCTGGGGTTCGACTCGCTCACGGCCGTGGAGCTGCGCAACCGGCTCAACGCCGCCACCGGGCTGTCGCTGCCCGCCACGCTGATCTTCGACTATCCCGCCCCGGCTCCGCTCGCCCGGTTCCTGCGGGCCGAGCTGTTCCCGCAGCAGCCGATGACGGCCGACTCGGTCCTCGACGACCTGGACCGGTGGGAGCAGGCGCTGGCGGAGCTCACCGCGGACACCGGCGTACGGGAGCGGCTCACCACCCGCCTGCAGAGCCTCGTGGCACGGCTCGAAAGCACCGCTGGCACCGCCCCGCAGAGCGGCGCCGCGGCCTCGGTCGAGGAGCAGCTGATGGCTGCTTCCGCCGACGAGATCTTCAATCTGATCGACAACGACTTCGGGGCGTCCTGATGGCCAACGAGCAAGAAGAGAAGCTTCTCGGCTACCTCAAGCGGGTCACCGCCGACCTGCACCGGGCCCGCCAGCGCCTGCAGGAGGTGCAGGACAAGGAGCGGGAGCCGATCGCGATCGTGGGCATGGGCTGCCGCTTCCCCGGCGGGGTCCGCTCGCCCGAGGACCTGTGGGAGCTGGTCGCCGAGGGCCGGGACGCGGTCTCCGCGTTCCCCACCGACCGCGGCTGGAACGTGGACGCCCTCTACGACCCGGACCCGGCCGTCTCCGGCACCTGCTACACCCGGCAGGGCGGCTTCCTCTACGACGCCGGCCAGTTCGACCCCGCCTTCTTCGGGATCTCGCCGCGCGAGGCGCTGGCGATGGACCCGCAGCACCGGCTGCTCCTCGAAGTCTCCTGGGAGGCCGTCGAACGCGCCGGGATCGACCCGCTGTCGCTGAAGGGGGAGAAAGCGGGCGTCTTCGTCGGCGCGACCTCCTTCCAGTACGGCGGGGACCCGGCGGTGGCGGACCCGGGCGTCGAGGGCCATCTGCTGATCGGCAACGTCACCAGCGTGGCCTCGGGCCGGATCTCCTACACCCTCGGTCTCGAAGGGCCCGCCGTCACCCTGGACACCGCGTGCTCGTCCTCGCTGGTGACCCTCCACCTGGCCGTTCAGTCGCTGCGCCGGGGCGAGTGCTCGCTGGCCCTGGCGGGTGGCGCCGCGATCATGGCCAACCCCGGTGTCTTCGTCGAGTTCAGCCGTCAGCGCGGCCTGGCCCCCGACGGCCGCTGCAAGGCCTTCGCCGCGGCCGCCGACGGCACCGGCTGGGGCGAGGGCGCGGGCATGGTGCTGCTGGAGCGGCTGTCGGACGCGCGGCGCAACGGGCACCCGGTGCTGGCGGTCGTCCGGGGCAGCGCGATCAACCAGGACGGCGCGAGCAACGGCCTCAGCGCGCCCAACGGCCCCGCCCAGCAGCGGGTCATCCAGCAGGCGCTGGCCGCGGCCGAACTGACCACGGCCGACGTCGACATGGTGGAGGCGCACGGCACCGGCACCAGGCTCGGCGACCCCATCGAGGCACAGGCGCTGCTGGCCACCTACGGCCGGGGCCGGCCGGCCGGTCAGCCGCTGTGGCTCGGCTCGCTGAAGTCCAGCATCGGCCACACCCAGGCGGCCGCCGGGGTCGGCGGGATCATCAAGACCGTCCTGGCGATCCGTCGGGGAGTGCTGCCCAAGTCCCTGCACATCGACGAGCCCTCGCACGACGTGGACTGGTCGGCCGGCGCCGTGTCGCTGCTCCGCGACGAGACGCCGTGGCCGGAGCTGGGACGCCCACGCCGGGGCGCGGTGTCGGCGTTCGGGGTCAGCGGCACCAACGCGCACGTCATCCTGGAGCAGGCCCCGGCCGAGGAAGACCCGGAGACGGACGACGCGGCGGCCCCGGCCCCGGTGCCGTGGACGCTGTCCGGCCGTACCGACGCCGCGCTGCGGGCCCGCGCCGTACAACTGCGCCAGCACCTGGACCGCCACCCGGAGTACGGCCCGGCCGAGATCGGGGCGGCACTCGCCCGCACCCGGTCCGCGTTCGAGCACCGCGCGGTCGTGGTCGGCCGCACCCGCGAGGACTTCCGCACCGCTCTGGACGCGCTCGCCGCCGGCGGCGCCGCCGCGGGGCTGGCCGAGGGCGTCGCGGTGAACACCACCCGTCCGGTCTTCCTGTTCCCCGGCCAGGGCTCGCAGTGGGCGGGTATGGCGGGAGAACTGCTCGAAACCTCGCCCGTGTTCGCCCGGACGATGGCCGACTGCGAGCGCGCCCTGGCGCCGTTCGTGGACTGGTCGCTGGACGAGGTGGTGCGGGGAGCGCCGGGCGCGCCCTCGACGGAACGCGTGGACGTGGTCCAGCCGCTGCTGTTCGCGGTGATGGTGGCCCTCGCCGCCGTCTGGCGCTCCCACGGCGTGGAGCCCGCCGCCGTGGCGGGTCACTCCCAGGGGGAGATCGCGGCGGCGTGTGTGGCGGGCGCGCTGTCGCTGGAGGACGCCGCGCGCGTGGTCGCCCTGCGCAGCCGGGCGCTGCGGGCGCTGTCCGGGGACGGCGGGATGATGTCGGTCTCGCTGCCGCAGGACGAACTCGTCGAGCGCATGGCGCCGTGGGGCGAGCGTCTGTCGCTGGCGGCGGTCAACGGCCCCGGCTCGATGGTGGTCTCCGGCGAACCCGAGGCGCTGCGCGAGCTGCTGGCGTCCTGCGAGGCCGACGGCGTCCGGGCACGGATCATCCCCGTCGACTACGCCTCGCACTCGCGGCAGGTGGAGCGGATCCACGGACAGTTGCTGGAACTCCTCGCCCCGATCAGTCCCCGCCCGTCCGAGACCGTCTTCTACTCGACGGTCACCGGCGGCCCCGTCGACACCTCCGTCCTGAACGCGGAGTACTGGGCCCGGAACCTGCGGCAGACGGTCCAGCTGGAGCAGGCCACCCGCCGGATACTGGCCGCGGGCCACCGGGTGATCATCGAGGTGAGCCCCCATCCGGTCCTGGCCTTCGCCGTGCAGGAGACCATCGAGGCGGTCGGCGCGGAGGCGGCCGTGGTCGGTTCGCTGCGCCGCGACGAGGGCGGCCCCGACCGGATGCTGCTGTCGCTGGCACAGGCGTACGTCCGCGGTGCCGCGGTCGACTGGGCGGCCGTCCACACCGGGCGGCGCACCCGCCCGGTGGACCTGCCCACCTATCCGTTCCAGCGGCAGCGCTACTGGCTGGAGACCGCCGTCGCGCCGTCCGCGACCGGGCAGGACCCGGCGGAAGCCGCCTTCTGGGCGGCGGTGGAGCGCGAAGACCTCCCGGCGCTGGCCGCGACGCTGGACGCCGGCACCGCATTCGGCGCCGGCACCGGCGACGCGGCCGAGGCCGCGGACCCCGGTACGGCCGCCGCGCTGCGGGCGGCGCTGCCCCTGCTGTCCTCGTGGCGCCGTCGGCGGACGGACGGCGCGGCGCTGGACTCCTGGCGGTACCGGATCGGCTGGCGGCCGCTCCCCGAGCCGGCCGCCGCGCCGCTCACCGGCACCTGGCTCGTCGCCGTACCGGCAGGACACACCGCGGACCAGCCGGTCACGGCCGTTCTCACCGGCCTCGTCGGCCTCGGCGCGGACCTCGTCCCCGTCGAGATCACCACCGGCACGGACCGCACCGCCCTGGCCGAGCTGATCGGCGCGACGCTGAAGGACACCGACGCGGCACCCGCCGGGGTGCTCTCACTGCTCGCCCTCGACGAGGCACCCCAGCCCGGCGCCCCGTCCGTACCCGCAGGGCTCGCCCTCACCATGACGCTGGTTCAGGCGCTGGGCGACACCGGGACCGAGGCACCGCTGTGGCTGGCGACCCGGGGAGCGGTGTCGACCGACGCCTCCGACCGGCTCGACAGCCCCGCCCAGGCGGCCGTCTGGGGGCTGGGCGCGGTGATCGGTCTGGAGTCCCCGCAGCGCTGGGGCGGCCTGGTCGACCTGCCGGCGGTCCTCGACGACCGGGCCCTGGCCCGGCTGGCCGCCGTGCTCGCCGGTCGGGCCGACGCGGGCGGCGGCGAGTCCGAGGACCAGCTCGCGGTGCGGCGCCCGGGCGTGTTCGCCCGCCGTCTGCTCCGCGCCGCCGCGCCGCCCCCCGCAGCCGGCTGGCGGCCCGGCGGCACCGTCCTGATCACCGGTGGGACCGGCGGGGCGGGCGCCGGAGTGGCTCGCAGACTGGCCGGGGAGGGCGCCGAGCACCTGGTGCTGATCAGCCGGCGCGGCGGCGCGGCACCCGGCGCCGGGGAACTGGAGGCCGAACTCACCGCGTCCGGTGTCCGGGTCACGGTCGCGGCCTGCGACGTCGCGGACCGCGCCGCGCTCGCCGAACTGCTGGGCTCCCTGCCGCGGGACCTGCCGGTGACCGCGGTGGTGCACGCCGCAGGTGTGCTCGACGACGGCGTCCTCGACTCCCTGACGGCCGAAGAGGCCGACCGGACCCTGCGGCCGAAGGTCACCGGGGCGCTGAACCTGCACGAACTCACCAAGGACTGCGACCTGTCCGCGTTCGTACTCTTCTCCTCCATCGCCGGCACCGTGGGCGCCGCCGGTCAAGGGAGCTACGCCGCGGCCAACGCCGTCCTGGACGCGCTCGCGCGGCAGCGGCACGCGGACGGGCTGGCCGCCACCTCGGTGGCCTGGAGCGCTCTCGCCGACGGCGGGATGATCGACGCGGCGGTGGCGGACCAGCTGCGGCGCCGCGGTGCGGCCCCCATGCCCGGCGACCGCGCCGGCGACGCGCTGCTGCGGGCGGCGGGCGGCGACGAGCCGTTCCAGGTGGTCGCCGACCTCGACTGGGAACGGTTCGCGCCCGCGCTCGCCGCCGGCCGGCCGCTGCCCCTGCTGCGCGACCTGCCGGAGGCCCTGGCGGCCCTCACGTCCGCATCGGGCCCGGAGGGCGAGGACCGCGACGACTCCGAGGCCCTGCTGCGGCGCATCGCCCCGCTGGGCGACGCGGACCGGCAGCGGGTGCTGCGCGACCTGGTCAGGTCGCTGGCCGCCGTCGTACTCGGCTACCCCGACTCCACCGCGGTCGAGGCCGACCGGGCCTTCAAGGAGCTGGGTTTCGACTCGCTCACCGCCGTGGAGCTGCGCAACCGCCTGAGCGTGGCCACCGGGCTCAGGCTGCCGGTCACGCTGGTCTTCGACCACCCCACCGCCGCCGCTCTCGCCGCCCACCTCGACGCCGAACTGCTGCCCGACGGCGGCTCGCCCGCCGGGCCCGTCCTCGCCGAACTGGACCGGCTGGAGGCGTCACTGGCCACGGTGGGCGCCGACGAGGCCGCCCGCGCCGCGGTCTCCGAACGCCTGCAGTCCCTGCTGCGCACCTGGTCCGGCGCCCCCGGGCAGCAGAGCGCCGTCGACGACCTCGAGGCGGCCACCGACGAGGAGATGTTCGACCTCCTGGACCAGGAACTCGACGACATCGCATGAACCACCGCACACCCACCCACGGCCTTCCGTTTCACGGTCTTCGAGGAGCTGACGAGTGATGGAGAACGAAGCGAAGCTTCGCGACTACCTCAAGCGGACAACCGCCAATCTGCGCGTGGCCCGTCAGAGCCTGGAGGAACTCAAGGAGAAGGAGCACGAGCCGATCGCCGTCGTGGCGATGGGCTGCCGCCTCCCGGGAGGCGTACGGACCCCCGAGGAGCTGTGGGACCTCGTCGCCGAGGGGCGGGACGCGATCGCGCCGTTCCCCACCGACCGCGGCTGGGACCTCGACACGCTCTACGACCCGGACCCGGATCGCCAGGGCAGGACCTACGTCCGTGAGGGCGGATTCCTCGACGGCGTCGACCGGTTCGACGCCCCGTTCTTCGGCATCTCGCCACGTGAGGCGCTGTCGATGAACCCCCAGCAGCGGCTGCTGCTGGAAGTCGCCTGGGAAACGCTCGAGCACGCCGGGATCACTCCGGCCTCGCTGCGCGGCTCGCGGACGGGGGTGTTCATCGGGGCCACGGACTTCGACTACGGCAGCAATGTCACGGACCTCCCCGAAGGCCTGGAAGGCCAGATGTCGCTGGGTGCCTCCGGCGCGATCCTGTCCGGCCGCGTCGCGTACACCCTCGGCCTGGAGGGGCCGGCCCTCACGGTCGACACCGCCTGCTCGTCGTCGCTGGTGGCCCTGCACCTGGCCTGCCAGTCGCTGCGCAAGGGCGAGTCGTCGATGGCGCTGACCGGGGGGACCACCGTGATGGCCACCCCGACCGGATTCATCGAGTACAGCCGTCAGCGGGCCCTGTCCCCGACCGCCCGCTGCCGGGCGTTCGCCGCGGCGGCCGACGGCACCGTGTGGGCGGAGGGCGTCGGTGTGCTGCTGCTGGAGCGGCTCTCCGACGCCCAGCGCAACGGGCACCCGGTGCTGGCCGTCGTCCGGGGCAGCGCGATCAACCAGGACGGCGCCAGCAACGGCCTGACCGCGCCGAACGGCCCCGCCCAGCAGCGGGTGATCCGGGCCGCGCTGGCCAACGCCCGGCTGAAGCCCGAACAGGTCGACATCGTGGAGGCGCACGGTACGGGGACGACGCTGGGCGACCCGATCGAGGCCGGTGCCCTGCTGGCGACGTACGGTCAGGGGCGGCCCGCGGACCGGCCACTGTGGCTGGGCTCGCTGAAGTCCAACCTCGGTCACGCGGCGGCGGCCTCCGGCGTGGCCGGGATCATCAAGACGGTGATGGCCCTGCGGCACGGCGTGCTGCCCGCGACCCTGCACGTGGACCAGCCGTCGCAGAAGGTGGACTGGGAGTCCGGCGCGGTGCGGCTGCTGACCGAGGCCCGGCCGTGGCCGCGGGGCGAGGAGCCCCAGCGGGCCGGCGTCTCCTCCTTCGGGGCCAGCGGCACCAACGCCCACACGATCATCGAGGAACCCCCGGCGGACGTCCCCGAGGCCGGGGCGTCCGACGCCCCGGCCCAGGACGAGCAGGACGAGCCCACCGCCACTGCTGCGCCGCTGGGTTCGGGTGTGGTGCCGTTGGTGGTGTCGGCGCGCAGTGCCGGGTCGTTGCGGGGGCAGGCCGAACGGCTCGGTGCGCTGGTGGACGGCCGTGCCGGTACGGAGCTGGGCGGGGTGGGCTTCTCGCTGGTGTCCTCACGCGCCCTGTTCGAGCACCGCGCGGTCGTGCTCGCGGAAAAC
>NZ_JBIUYD010000042.1:0-59764 GCF_044744345.1 Kitasatospora sp. NPDC087315
CCTACGCGGGCCAGACGGTCACCCTGAAGTTCGCCGGCACCGAGGACGTCTCGCTGCAGACCAGCTTCGTGATCGACGACACCGCGATCACCACCGGCTGACCCGCGGTCAGTAGAACCAGGTAAGACAGGGGCAGGGCCCGGCAGCCACGGCTGCCGGGCCCTGCGGTCGTCCGCGGGGCGCTCCGCCGCCGTTCCGCGGGGTGCTCCGCCGTCGTGGAGTACGGGGCCGGGCCGGGCGATCGACCGGGCGGCGGGCTTCCGTCCGGGCGAGGAACGGCCAACTCACCCCTTCGGGCCTCGCCGCGCACGCGGGGACCGCGTACGATCACGGCGTCCTGGGCCGCGGCGCGACCGCCCACGCCACCACCACCGTGCTCACGCACTCGTCCGACAGGGCCCCTTCGCATGAAGCTGATCACCGCGATCGTCAAGCCGTTCAAGCTGGACGACGTCAAGAACGCACTGCAGGTCATTGGTGTGCACGGACTGACCATCAGCGAGGTCAGCGGGTACGGTCGCCAGCACGGCCACACCGAGGTGTACCGGGGGGCGGAGTACCGGATCGACCTGGTGCCGAAGGCCCGGATCGAGGTGGTGGTGGCGGACGCGGACGCCGAGCGGGTGATCGAGGAGATCGTCCGGGCCGCCCGTACGGGGAAGATCGGCGACGGCAAGGTGTGGGCGATGCCGGTGGAGGACATCATCCGCGTCCGTACCGGTGAGCGCGGTCCGGACGCGGTGTAGGGCCGTTCGGGGCCCTGAGGCCGTTCGGAGCGGGGCCCCGGGCCGACGAATTCGTCGTCGGCCCGGGGCCCCGTCGTCGTGGTCGCCGCGTCCGCGTTCCGGCTGTCCGGGCGGTTGTCCGGGCGGCTGTTCGGGTGGTTGTTCGGCGGCGGACTCCGGGTAAGCGGTGGCCGTCGTGGGCCGGGAGGTCGTAGGCGATCCGGGCCGGGGCTGCGGAAACGTTCCGCCAGGGCTCTTGACGGTCCGTTCCGCCCGCCCTAGGTTCAGCGCTGCAAGTTTCGGCAAGTTTCAGAAACTCTCTGCAGATTGACCCCCGGCTGCCCCACCTCAGCCCCCAGGAGACATCGTGGTCCCCTCCGCCCCCACCCGCCGGCCCGCCCGCGCGGCCGGCGCGCTCACCGCCGCCGCGGCGCTCGCGCTCTCACTCACCGCGGCCTTCGGTGCCGCCCCCGCCGCCCAGGCCGCCCCGCCCGGCGGCAAGGACGTCACGGCGACGCTCTTCGAGTGGCGCTTCGACTCCGTCGCCAAGGCCTGTACCGACACGCTCGGCCCGAAGGGGTACGGCTTCGTCGAGGTCTCGCCGCCCCAGGAACACATCCAGGGCGGCCAGTGGTGGACCTCCTACCAGCCCGTCAGCTACCGGATAGCCGGGCGCCTCGGCGACCGGACGGCCTTCAAGAGCATGATCGACACCTGCCACGCGGCCGGCGTCAAGGTGATCGCCGACTCGGTGATCAACCACATGTCGGCCGGGTCCGGCACCGGCACCGGCGGCACGAACTACACCAAGTACACCTACCCCGGGTACTACCAGGACTGGGACTTCCACTCCTGCCGCACCGCGATCAGCAACTACGCCGACCGCTCCAACGTGCAGAACTGCGAGCTGGTCAACCTCTCCGACCTCGACACCGGCTCCCCGTACGTCCAGCAGACCATCGCCCGCTACCTCGACGACCTCGCCTCGCTCGGCGTCGACGGCTACCGGATCGACGCGGCCAAGCACATCGCCGCCGCCGACCTCGCCGCGATCAAGGCCCGGACGGCCCGCCCCGGCGCGTACTGGGTGCAGGAGGTCATCTACGGCGCGGGCGAGCCGATCCAGCCGTCCGAGTACACCGGCACCGGCGACGTGGACGAGTTCCGCTCCGGGACGTGGCTGAAGAGCGCCTTCCAGGGCGGCCGGATCGCCGACCTCGCCGGCTGGGGCACCGGCCTGCTGCCCGGCGACAAGGCCCGCACCTTCGTCGACAACTGGGACACCGAGCGCAACGGCTCCACCCTGACGTACAAGGACGGCAGCACCTACACCCTGGCCAACGTCTTCCTGCTGGCCCACCCGTACGGCTCGCCCAACGTCTACTCCGGCTACGCCTTCTCCGGTCACGACGACGGCCCGCCGAACGGCGGCACCGTCAACGCCTGCTACGCCGACGGCTGGAACTGCGTCCACGCCTGGCGGCAGGTCGCCAACATGGTGGGCTTCCGTACCGCGGTCGCGGGCACCGGCATCACCAACTGGTGGTCCAACGGCAACAACGCGATCGCCTTCGGCCGGGGCGGCAAGGGCTTCGTGGTGATCAACCGCGAGTCCGGCCCGGTCACCCAGACCTTCCAGACCTCGCTGCCGGCCGGCTCGTACTGCGACGTCCAGCACGGCGACCCGGTCGCGGGCGGCTGCACCGGCCCCTCCTACCAGGTCGGCGCGGACGGCAGGTTCACCGCCACGGTCGGCGCGGGCGACGCCGTCGCGCTGTACGTCGGCGCGGGCGGCGGCAGCACCCCGGTGGGCGGCGGCGCGTCCTTCGCGGTCAACGCCACCACCGGCTACGGCCAGAACCTCTACGTGGTCGGCGGCAACGCCGCGCTCGGCGGCTGGGACACCGGCCGGGCGCTGCCGCTCTCCTCGGCCGCCTACCCGGTCTGGAAGCTGGACGTGGCGCTGCCCGTCGGCACCGCCTTCGAGTACAAGTACCTCCGCAAGGACGCCGCCGGCGCCGTGACCTGGGAGTCCGGGGCCAACCGCGCCGCGACGGTGCCGGCCTCGGGGCGGGTGACCCTGAACGACACCTGGCGGCCGTAGGGCCGGGCCGGCGGCCGCTCCACCCCCGGGCAGGACGGCCGCCGGCCCGTGCTCAGCCCCGGCCGATGTACGGCATGGCCGTCGCCATCACCGTGGCGAACTGCACGTTCGCCTCCAGCGGCAGCCCGGCCATGTGCCGTACCGTCCGGGCCACATCGGCGACGTCCATGGTCGGCTCGACCGCGATCCGGCCGTCCGCCTGCCGTACCCCCACGCTCATCGCCGCCGTCATGTCGGTGGCGGCGTTGCCGATGTCGATCTGCCCGCAGGCGATCCGGTACGGGCGGCCGTCCAGCGACAGCGACTTGGTCAGCCCGGTGACGGCGTGCTTGGTCGCGGTGTAGGCGATCGACTGCGGGCGCGGCGCGTGCGCCGAGACCGAACCGTTGTTGATGATCCGGCCGCCCTGCGGGTCCTGGGCCTTCATGAGCCGGAACGCGGCCCGCGCGCAGAGGAAGGCCCCGGTCAGATTGAGGTCGACCACGGCCCGCCACTCGGCGATGTCCAGTTCGTCGACCGGCGCGGGCGCGCCGAAGGTGCCGGCGTTGTTGAACAGCAGGTCGAGCCGGCCGAAGCGCCCGGCGGTCTCGTCGAAGAGGGCGTCCACCGCCGCCGGGTCGGTGACGTCGGTCGGCACCACGGCGGCGGCGGTGCCGCTCAGCCGGGCCGTTCCGCGCAGCGGTTCGGACCTCCGCCCGGCGAGCACCAGCTGCCAGCCGGCGGCGGCCAGCTCCAGCGCCACGGCGCGGCCCACCCCGCTGCCGGCTCCGGTGACGACGGCGATCTGCTGGGGCATGGTGGGCTCCACGGGTCTCGGGCGGCTGCCCCGATCGTTCCCGATCCCGGGCTCCGTGTCACTGCTGGAAGGGCCCGGGGGCCCGGCCCGTTCTCCCCGGCCGGGCTTTCCCCGGCCGTGCCCCCCCGGACGGCGGGGGGCGACCCCCGCCGTCCGGCAGGGGCGGCCGCGGGCCTTTACCCGATCGGGGACAAACATTGGATCGACGCTGGCCCTGGCGCAACCGGCCCGCCCCGGCCCACGTCATAAGATCGCAGGACGGCGCACCACCGCGAGGGACGGCGCGCCGCCGTTCCGGGGACCGCTGTACGATGCCGCGCCCCGGGCCTGTCCGGCCCCACCCGGGGGCCGCCGCCCGGCTCCCGACGGAGCGGGCGTGACACTGGTCGGAGAGTTCTCACCGTGCAGCCGCAGTCCACCCGTTTCCGCGCCGTTCTGACCGGTGCCGCCGCCTTCACCCTGGCCGCCTCGCTGGCCGCCTGTGGCAGTACGGACGGCAGTGGGAAAGGGGACGGCGTCAAGGCCGAGGGCAAGGCGGGCGCGAGCGGGACGGCCGCCCCGGGCACCCCGGCCGGAGGCAGCACCTCCGCCGCGCCCACCAGTGCCGCCCCGGCCGCCCCGAGCAAGGTGCTGATGCCCACCGGACCGTCCGCCGCCCTCTCGAAGGCCCGCGACACCGGCGCCGGCCAGATCATGGTGACCACGCTGAACGGCCCCAAGTCGGGCGTCTCCGGCCGGGTCTGGGTCTGGCTGCCGCCCGAGTACAACGACCCGAAGTTCGCCAGGACCGGTTTCCCCGTCCTCACCCTCTACGCGGGCGGCCAGAGCAACGGCTACAACACCTGGACCGACAACCAGCTGCCGATCCAGGAGATCGACGCCGAGCTGTCCAAGGCCGGCAAGGCGCACCCGTTCATCATGATCATGCCGGTCCAGAACCTCGAGGCCGACGAGAAGAAGGCCCTGGAGTGCGCCGACATCCCCGGGCAGCCCAAGATGGGCACCTGGATGGCCGAGGACATCCCGGACTTCGTCCGCGCCAACTTCCGTACGGTCAAGGGCCGCGACGGCTGGGGCCTGATGGGCGCCTCCACCGGTGCGTTCTGCAGCGCCAAGCTCGCCCTCCAGCACCCGGACACGTTCAAGGCCGCCGTGCCGATCGACGGCTACTTCAACCCGGACTCGCCGCTCTGGAAGGGCCACGACGCCGAGCGGCTGGCCAACAGCCCCGACGTGCTGGTCGCCCAGGGCAAGGCCGACGTGAAGATGCTCGCCACCGCGGGCGGCGCCAACGCCTACGAGACGAAGCTGGTCAAGGCCTGGGTCGCCAAGGCCGCCGCGCCGCTGTCCGTCGAGTACTACGAGCAGGCGGGCGGCAAGCACCTCACCAGCGACTTCAAGAAGATGATCCCGGACATGCTGCAGTGGCTGACCAGGAACCTGGCCGGCCCGGCCGCCGACTGACCGCCGGGACGGGGCCCGCCGGCCGGTCGTCACCGGCCGGCGGGCCCTCCGCGGGCGATTGCGGGCCGTCTGCGGGCCGGCCGCGGCGGGCTTCCGGAAGGCCGTTGACCTGCACGTCAATCGGACATTGATTCGCCTCTGATCGACTGTGACCACTGTGGTGGGACCGCGTTCCTCCAACCGTGCCAAGTCGTGAAGAGAGTGCCATGCCGAGCTACCTGCTGCCCGTCGCCTCCCCGTCCGTTCCCGCCCAGGCGGGTCCGCAGCACGAGCGGGCCGCCGAGGAGCCGGAAACCGTGCGGTTCGCCGGGCTGCGGCTGGTCCACAGCGCGCTCCGCCGTGACCTGGCCCGGCTGCCCAACGCGCTGCGGCTGCTCCAGCCCGGCGAGGACGACAAGGGGGCGGCGCTACTACGGCACTGGAACTTCGTCACCGCGATGCTGACCTGCCACCACGAGCAGCAGGACACCCGGATCTGGCCGATCGCGCGCCGCTTCGCCCCTGAACTGCGGCTGCTGCTCAACTGGCTGGAGGCCGACCACCACAACCTCGACCACTCCTTCACCCGGGTCACCACCCTGGTGCGGATCGCCAGCCGGGACGCGGGCAGCGTCTGGCCGGTCGCCTACGCGATGGAGGACCTGGCGGCCCGGCTGGAGACGCATCTGCGGATCGAGGAGCGTCAGCTGCTGCCGGGGATGGAGCGGGTGTTCCCCGTCTCCTCCCGGGTCGGCGGCCTGCCCGAGTTCCTGGAGCTGCTCTGCGCGGCCGACGGCCCGGGTACCGCCGACGCGCTGGCCTGGCTGCTGGACGAGGTCGAGCCGTCGCTGGTCGAGCGTCTGCTGGCCGACTGCGACGACGACGTGGCCCGCAACTGGCCGCACTGGCAGGCCACCTACCAGCGCTGCACCGCTCCGCTCTGGGGCCCGGTCGACGGTTGGGGCGCCGCCTTCGAGTGACCGGGGGCTCTTTCGCGGGCCCTTGATCTACGCGCGTGGCACATGCCTCGGCGCGGTGCCCGTGGCCTATGCCGCAGTCCTGTGTCGCAGTCCTGTGGCGGAGCTCCGCGCAGAGCCTGTGGTGAGCTCCAACTCCCGTACCCCCTAGGGGATTCGACCCACTCGCCTCGGGGTCACGGCCGTCCGGCCACTCCGGGCCCGGCCAGGGGGCGCGTACCGCCGGCGACCGATGGCGCCGTACGGCCCGCCGCCTACCGTCGAAGCCATGACCACCGCGACCACTCCGCGCCCCGCCCGGATCCGTTCGGCCGCTCTCGCGGTCGGTGCCGTCCTGCTGATCGGCACCGGACTCACCGCCTGCAAGGCGTCCGCCTCACTCTGCACCAACGACAACAGCTGCGATGTCGTCGTCCGCACCGAGGGTGGCGACTCCACCCACACCGTCGAGGTCTTCGGCGGCGACAAGACCGTCAAGCTGACGGTCAGTCACATCACCGACACATCGGCCGAGGTGAAGCTCGGCGACGAGAGCAAGACCGTCACCGAGGACACCGAGACGGCCATCGGCAAGGCGAAGGTCGTACTCCGCAATGCCAACGCGGGCGACCACTACGCCGAACTCCACGTCAGCCGCTGACCGGTGGTGCCCGCTGAGGGTGCCGGCCCTACTCGGGCAGGCGGTTGAGCCAGGCCAGCGGGGTGACGGTGATCGCGTTGCTCGGTGAACCGTCCCACTCCACCGGCAGGCCCACGGCCTCCAGCGCCGCCACCACCTCCCGGCCGATCTCCGCCGTCCGGCGCTCCGACAGCGCGGTCGGCTCCTCGGTGGTACGGAACCCGCCGTACCGCAGCGTCAGCCCGTGCCCGGCGGCCGCCGCCTCGGTGTCCTGCTGGTGGAAGAAGACGAACCCGCGCGAGTCCTCGTCGGCCTCGCCGCCGATCTCCTCGTACCCGCAGCTCCCGCAGCAGGTGAAGTCCATCGCCGCGACGATGCCCTGCTCCTCCAGCGCGTCGAAGGCCTCCTCCAGCCGGTCCACGTCCGTGGTCTCCGGCCAGGACGCCTGCTCGGCCAGCCGCTCCTGCCACAGCGGAGCGACGATCCGCTCCGCCTCCTCCTGGGTCACCCCCTGGTCGTCGAGTTCATCGACCAGGGACTCGGCTATCTCGTCCGGTTCCTGGAAGCCGCACCGGATCAACTCGCGGGCACGCTCCTCGGCGTCGCGCAGCACATCGGGGGTGAGAGCCGTCTCCTGCTTCATGCCCGCATCCTCGCACCCGGCACTGACAACCGCGCCGGCCGGGGGCCGCTGCTACCCTCCCTCGGTGACCGCTCTGCTCGAACCCCCGCTGATCACCCGTCTGCTGGCCGCCGAGCGCATTCTGATCGCCGGTGCCGGAGGCGGCTTCGACGTGTACGCGGGACTGCCGATCGCCCTCGCCCTGCGCGCGGCCGGCAAGGAGGTGCACCTCGCCAACCTCTCCTTCAGCCACCTCTACGGACTGCCCACCGACGTCTGGCTGGAGCCCGACGTGGCCCGGATCCGCCCCGACACCGCTGCCCCCGAGGGGTACTTCCCGGAGCGCACCCTGGCGCGCTGGCTGCACCGGCACGGCATGCCCGACAGCGTCTGGGCGTTCGCCGCGGTCGGGGTCAAGCCCCTGCGGGACGCCTACCGGGCGCTCGCCGGCCACCTCGGCGTCGACGCGATCCTGCTGGTCGACGGCGGCACCGACATCCTGATGCGCGGCGACGAGTCGGGGCTCGGCACTCCCGAGGAGGACATGGCGAGCCTCGGTGCGGTCGCCGGGCTCGACGGGATACCCGAGCGGCTGGTCGCCTGTCTGGGCTTCGGCATCGATGCCTTCCACGGGGTCAACCACGCACTGGTGCTGGAGAACCTCGCCGCTCTCGATCGCGCGGGCGGCTATCTCGGCGCCTTCTCGATCCCGCGGGACAGCCGGGAGGGCGCGCTCTACCTGGACGCGGTCGAGCACGCCCGGGCCGCCTTCCCCGAACACCCCAGCATCGTCAACGGCTCGGTGGCGGCCGCCCTGCGCGGCGAGTTCGGCGATGTCCGGTTCACCGACCGGACCGGGCGGAGCCCGCTCTTCGTCAATCCGCTGATGACGCTCTACTTCGGCGTCACCGTCGAGGCCCTGGCCGCCGAGCACCGCTATCTGGACCTGATCGAGCACACCGTGCTGATGCGTCAGATCAGCTCCGTCATCGAGGAGTTCCGCGACGGCCTGCCGGCCCAGCGGCCGCCCCGCCAGTTCCCGCACTGACCGCGCCGGCCACGCCGGCCGCACTGACCGCTCACCGGAATCACCGTTCAGGCCGCGCCGGTCTCAGCCCGCCGCGAGCCGGAACTCCAGGTTCCCGAACCGCACCTGGTCACCCGGCCGCACCCGTACCCCGCCCGCGATCCGAAGGCCGTTCACATGCGTGCCGTTGGTGGAGCCGAGGTCGTACAGCACCCAGCCACCGCCCTCGTGCCGCAGCTCGGCGTGCTGCCGGGACACCGAGGCGTCGAGCAGCCGCAGTCCCGAGCCGGGGATCCGGCCGATCGTCAGCTGCCGCGCCCCGGCCTGCGGCAGACTCAGCCCCGGCAGCCGCTCCAGCCGCCAGGCTCCGCGCAGCCGCGCCCCGAACGAGGAGATCCAGCCCACCGTCCGCAGCACGAACCGCCCGACCGGGTTCCCGGCCGGCAGGCCCGCCACCGCCGCGTCAAGCTCGGCCCGGCTGCCGGCGTGCAGCACGATCTCCATCCTCCCGAGGAAGGTGTCGTGCGACAGCCGTCCGCTGCCCGCGCCGTCCCGCAGGACCCCCAGAGCCTGCTCCCGCTCGGCCTCGGACGGCCGGACCACATGTGTCCGGATCTCAGGAGACGTCATGGCCCGATTGTCGGCTCAGCCGCACCCACCTGTCCAGATTCCCGGGACCGCCGGGACACCGTGAACCCGGTGCCCAGGCTCAGGCTCCCGGGCCCGCGCCCGACCGGGGCCGGACCGGGGCAAGAGGATCTCCAGGGGCCGGGTGTCAGGTCTTCCTGGCCGCTGCCAGGATCTTGGCGGTGGTGTGCAGAAAACGGGAGGTGCTCAGCCCCGGGTAGGACGGGCCGAAGAGCGTGCCGGGGTTGGTGTTCATCCGGCCGCCCCGCAGGTGGATCACCACGTAGGCGGTACCGGGATCGGCGCCGACGACCTCGTAGTCGCCCTTCGGCGAGGTGAACGGGACGGTGAGGTCCACGGGCAGCGGCTCGGAGAGGAAGACCACCATCAGCCGGACGTCCGGGGTGGCCTCGATGCCCGCGAACGGCTCGGCGTCGAGCAGGGCCGCCACCTCCTCGACGGTGCGCAGCAGCACCGGGACGGGGTAGCCGAGCGCGTCGGCCAGGTGCTCCTCGATCCGCCGGGTCAGCGCGGCACGGTCCGGCTCGTCGGTGCTGAAGAAGACGTTGCCGCTCTGGATGTACGAACGGACGCCGCCGAGGCCGAGCTCGGCGAAGAGCGCCCGCAACCGCTCCATGGTCACCGTCCGCCCGCCGACGTTGATCGCCCGCAGGAACGCGATGTACGTGGTCGTGGTGGTCACCCGGCCAGTCTGGCAGCGGGCACCGACAACGCCGCCGTCCGCGCCTGCCCGCCGCGGTCCGCCCATGCCACCTGCCCGGGCCGTCCGCTTCACCGCCGTCCGCCCGCCTGTCCGGCGGATCCGGCGGAGCCGCCGCCCAGCCCGTTCCACGCCTTCCGGCTGGAGCTGGAACAGGTGGTGCACACGACCGTGGGCGACGGCCACCTGTGGATCACGTCCTGGCACCCGGGCGGAGCCCGTGCGGCGGCTCCCGGCGTGCGCGGGGGCCGGTGCCGTGGAGCCCGTCGGATCAGCGGGCCCGGCGGAGTTCCACAGGACCGGCCCTACGGCAGGACGGACTTGACGGCCTCGGGGGTCCGGGCCACGACGGCGTGACCGTCGTCCGCGGTGATGATCGGGCGCTGGAGCAGGATCGGGTGCTCGGCCATCGCGGCGATCCACCGCGCCCGGTCGCCCGGCTCCCTGGTCCACTGCTTCATGCCCAGGTCCTTGGCGGCCTGCTCGTCGAGCCGGGTGATGTCCCACGGCTCCAGCCCCAGCCGCTCCAGCACCTGCTCCAGCTCGGCGGCGCTGGGCGGGTCCTCCAGGTAGCGCCGCACGGTGAACTCGGCGCCGACGGCCGTCAGCTCGCCGAGCGCCGCCCGACACTTCCCGCAGCGCGGGTTGATCCAGATCTCCATGCGGTCAGGGTACCGACCGCGGCCCCGCCCGGCGGCGAACCCGGACGGCGGCGGCCCTGCCAGGCGGCGAACCCGGGCGGCCGGGGAACTCCGGCGCCTCCACCGGAGGTTTATCCGGGCGGGGGCAGAGCCTGGGGAGGGAGCACCGGATGGACGGCGCGGCGATCATCGAGCAGTTGCTGACGCGGGAGGGCAGGGCGGACCCGTACCCGCTGTACGCGAGGGCGCACGAGCTCGGCGCCGCGGTGCCCGCCGGGCCGGGCACCGTCCTGGCGATCGGGCACGCGGCGGTCGACGCGGTGCTGCGCGACCCCGGTTTCGGCGTCACCGGCGCCGAGCCGCGGGAGGACCTGGACGCCGAGTACGCCCGGCACCCGTCGCTGGCCCTGTTCGGCCGCTCGATCCTGGAACGCAACGCGCCCGACCACGCCCGGGTCCGCTCGCTGATCGCCTCGGTCTTCACCGCCCGCCGGGTCGCCGCACTGCGGCCGGCCGTCGAGGCGGCGGTCGGCCGGCTGCTCGACGAGATGGCCGAGCAGGGCGCCGACGGCTCGCCCGTCGACTTCATGGACGCCTTCGCCTTCCGGCTGCCGGTCGGAGTGATATGCGAACTGCTCGGCGTCCCCGAGCGGGACCGCTACCGCTTCCGGGGCCTGGCCTCGGACCTCACCGTCGCCCTGGAGTTCATCCAGGACTTCGCCGAGCTGGCCGCCGCCGACGAGGCCGCCGGTGAACTGGCCGGCTACTTCACCGCACTCGCCGCCGAGCGGCTCGCCCGCCCCCAGGACGACCTGGTCAGCGACCTCGTCCGGATCTCCGTCGACGACCCGGACCGGCTCTCCGGCCAGGAACTGCTGGCCAACCTGGTGCTGCTGCTGGTGGCCGGCTTCGAGACCACCACCAACCTGCTGGGCAACGGGCTCGCCCAGCTCTTCCGCCACCCCGGGGTGGCGGACGGCCTGCGCACCGGAGCGGTCACCCCGGCCGCCTTCACGGACGAGGTGCTGCGCTACGACTCCCCGGTCCAGCTCACCTCGCGGATCGCCCGCACCGAGGGCCTGACCGTCGAGGGGCTGGCCGCGCCGCCCGGCACCCTGGTGGTCGTCCTGCTCGCCGCGGCCAACCACGACCCGGCCCGTCACCACCGCCCGGAGGTCTTCGACCCGGGCCGCCCCGACAGCCGGCCGCTCAGCTTCGGCGGCGGGCCGCACTACTGCCTGGGCGCCCAGCTGGCCCGGCTGGAGGCCGAGGTCGCCGTGCGGGCCCTGCTCGACCGCTTCCCCCGGCTCGCCCCCGGCGGCGTCGCCACCCGGCGGGACCGCCTGCTGCTGCGCGGCTTCGACACCCTGCCGGTCACCGTCCGCTGACCGCCCCTGACCGGGGGCGTTCGGCCCAAGGGGCCGGGACCAAAGCATGGGGTCACAGGGCCGTCGGTAAGGGAACATGGAGGGACGAAACCGGTCATCCCGGACCGGTTCGCGAGGAGGTCCCCGCCGTGCCCGCAGCGCCTCGCCCGCCCCGGTCGGCGCCCGTGGAACCGAGTGTGCCGCGCTGGGTCCTCTGGCTGCCCTTCGTGCTGCTGGTGCTCGACCTGGTGGCGGAGGCGATCGTCCCGGACGCGGTCGCGGCCGGCTTCCTGCTGACCGCGCTGCCGGTGGTGGTGGCGTTCAGCTACGGGCCGGTCATGACCGCCTCGGCGACCGGCGGCGCCCTGGTGCTCCAGATCGCGCTGGCCATGCGGGCCGGGCACCTCGACGAGCAGCACCACGTCTGGGTCTACATCTCCACGCTGCTGGCCGGGGTGATGGGCACCGCCCTGTCCTGGCAGCGGATCCGGCAGAACCGCCATCTGCTGCGCGTCCGCACGGTCGCCGAGACGCTCCAGCGCACGGTGCTGCGCCCGGTCCCCGAGCGGGCCGGCGGCCTGCGGGTGGCGGGTCTCTACCGCCCGGCCCAGGCCGAGGTGCTGGTCGGCGGGGACCTGTACGAGGTGTGCGACACCCGCTTCGGGGTCCGGGTCCTGCTCGGCGACGTCCGGGGCAAGGGCCTGGGCGCGGTCCGGACGGTGGCGGACGTGCTCGGCGCCTTCCGCGCGACCGCGCACGACACCGCCGACCTGGTCGAACTCGCCGAGCAGCTGGACCGCGCGGTGCTGCGCGACGCCGCCGACCGCGGGGACGACGAGCTGTTCGTGACGGCCGTCCTGGTCCAGTACCGGCCCGGCTCCGACTGCGTGGAGATCATCAACCGGGGCCATGTCGCCCCGCTGCTGCTCTCCGGCCGCACCATCGCCCCGGTCGTCTGCCCGGACGAACTGCCGCTCGGCCTCGGCCACCTCCGCTCCATGGACCCGCCCCCCAAGCCCACGGCCGTGGCCCTGCCACCGGGCCACACCCTGCTGCTCTACACCGACGGCGTCAGCGAGGCCCGCGACGCCGTCGGCGCCTTCTACCCGCTGGCCCGCCGGCTGGCCCTCCTCGGCAGCACCGCCCCGGACGTCCTGGTCTCCTTCCTCGCCCAGGACGTCCACGACTACGCCCGCCTGCTCGCCGACGACCTCGCCGTCCTCGCCCTCACCCCCGCCCCGGCCGCCCGCCCTCCGCGCTCATGAGGGGCTCGCACACCGCGAAGCCCCCGCCCGGCCAGGGGAACGAATCGCAGCTCCTGGCCGCTGTCCGCGTCGGACGGCACGGCTGCTCTCAGGCATGTCAGGCACGGTCCCGGTGCGCAGACGGAAAATTGGTTGAGCCTCGGGTGGCCAGGTGGCAGGCTTGCCCGCCGTGACCGAGATCACCAAGTCGCACGACGACGAGGTGGACATCGATGCATCCCTGGCGGCGCGTCCGCTCTCCACGAGGCGATGACATCCGGGGTCTCGGTGAACAGCACGCGTTACGGAGGACGGATGTCATCGATCAAGCAGTTCCAAGTCACCTTCGACTGCGCGGAACCTGAGCGCGTCGCCCGTTTCTGGTGCGAGGTGCTGGGGTACGTCGTACCGCCGCCACCGGAGGGGTTCGCCACGTGGGACGATTTCAATCGCTCGCTGCCGCCTGAGCGCCAGGGTTCAGCGTTTGTCTGCATGGATCCCTCAGGTGTGGGCCCGCGAATGTACTTCCAGCGCGTTCCCGAAGGCAAGGCCGTCAAGAATCGGCTGCATCTCGACGTGCGGGTCGGCACCGGGCTCGTGGGCGAAGAGCGCCTCGCCACACTCGAGGCCGAGTGCGCGCGACTGGTCGCGCTCGGTGCGGTGCGCGTGCAGCTACTGCGTGCCGATGGCGTCAATGAGTCGTGCATCGTGATGCAGGACATCGAGGGCAACGAGTTCTGCCTCGACTGAGGAGCCGCGAACGCGTCCTCCTTCTGTCCCCGTTTTGCCCAGGACGAAGAACCGCCCCGACCTGTCAGGGCGCTGCGGTGCCTCCCGCACCGCCCGGCGACGGATTCCGAACCTCCGGCCGAGCGCCCGGACACTCGTACCCTCAAGCCGCGTGTCCCGCCGGATCGCGGCGAACATCTCCACCTCGGTCATCCGTGCCATCTGCGCTCCTTGAACCCGGAGCGCAGATGGCGTCCCACCGCGGCCTCTCCGGTGGGGGCCAGCACAGGTCCTTGGGCGGCCAGGAAGTCACTCACCTTGGCGATGACCTCGCGCTGCCACGCCTGCGACTGCGGGTGCGCGTACGTGGGGTCATCGTGGACCGCGAAACCGTGCTGCGCGCCTTCGAGTTCGTACAGCTCCGCCCCGGCGCCGAACAGCGGCCCGTACCGGCGGGAAAGCTCAACAGGCACGAACGTGTCCTTCGTGCCGTGGACGATGAGGACGGGGACGCGGACGGCGGCGCAGATGGCTTCGGGTTCCAGGAAGAAGACTTCGTTGAGGAGGCCCCGGCCGGTCTCGAACGGCTGGCGGACGGAGAACCCGCGCCCGTCCAGCTTCGCGGCGCGTTCCTCCGACAGGTAGTCCTCGCTCCAGCCGGCCTGGTCGGTGATGAATCGGTTCCGGTAGTCCATGCAGATGGTAGCCACTTGACCATCGCCGAGGGCCGCGCTCACGTGACTCAACCTCGCTCCGATCGGCGCGGAGTCCGGAAACGACTAAGCCCCGTCTCCGGCTACAGCAGGAGACGGGGCTTCGGAGCGATCGTTCGGCAGATCTCGTATCAGGTCGGAACGCGAAGATCCGCCTGCGGCTTCCGCATCGTCGCGGCCCTCCGCGCCATGATCCTGCTCTGCTTGGCCGGTTACGCCCGGCCCCTACCCGGACGCACCTGACCAACGCCCGTCAGGACCCGCAGAAGGGAACGAAGAGCCCTTTTTCTGGGGGCACTGTCGGCTGCCCGCAATACCCCACCTTGCCCCGCCTCTTACAGGTCGTAGTACAGCTCGAACTCGTGCGGGTGCGGCCGCAGCGCGATCGGGGCGATCTCGTTGGTGCGCTTGAAGTCGATCCAGGTCTCGATGAGGTCGGGGGTGAAGACGTTGCCCGCGAGCAGGTACTCGTGGTCGGCCTCCAGGGCCTCCAGCACGGCCGGCAGCGAGGACGGCACCTGCGGCACGTTGGCGTGCTCCTCGGGCGCCAGCTCGTAGAGGTCCTTGTCGACCGGCTGTAGCGGCTCGATCTTGTTCTTGATGCCGTCGAGGCCGGCCATCAGCATGGCGGCGAAGGCCAGGTACGGGTTGGACGACGGGTCCGGTGCGCGGAACTCGATGCGCTTGGCCTTGGCGTTGGAGCCGGTGATCGGGATGCGGATCGCGGCGGAGCGGTTGCGCTGCGAGTACACCAGGTTGACCGGTGCCTCGAAGCCCGGCACCAGGCGGTGGTAGGAGTTCACCGAGGGGTTGGTGAACGCCAGCAGCGAGGCGGCGTGCTTGAGCAGGCCGCCGATGTAGTAGCGCGCGGTGTCGGAGAGCCCGGCGTAGCCCTGCTCGTCGTAGAAGAGCGGCGAGCCCTCGGTCCACAGCGACTGGTGGACGTGCATCCCGGAGCCGTTGTCGCCGAAGATCGGCTTGGGCATGAAGGTGGCGGTCTTGCCGTTGCGCCAGGCGACGTTCTTGATGATGTACTTGAACAGCATCAGGTCGTCGGCGGCGTGCAGCAGGGTGTTGAACTTGTAGTTGATCTCGGCCTGGCCGGCGGTGCCGACCTCGTGGTGCTGGCGCTCGACCTCCAGGCCGGCCGCGGCCAGCTCCAGCGACATCTCGGCGCGCAGGTCGGCGAAGTGGTCCACCGGCGGGACGGGG
The DNA here is from genome assembly GCF_044744345.1 of Kitasatospora sp. NPDC087315. Taxonomy (NCBI): domain Bacteria; kingdom Bacillati; phylum Actinomycetota; class Actinomycetes; order Kitasatosporales; family Streptomycetaceae; genus Kitasatospora; species Kitasatospora sp. NPDC087315. The sequence goes on from NZ_JBIUYD010000042.1 coordinate 15,568, forward strand.
AAGTAGCCGCCCTTGTACTTCACCTTGTAGCCGCGCGCGTCGCCCTCGGCGGAGCCGCTGTTCCAGGCGCCGGCCTCGGAGTCGATGTGGTAGTACGACGCGTTGGCGCTGGTCTCGAACCGCACCGAGTCGAATACGTAGAACTCGGCCTCGGGGCCGAAGAACGCGGTGTCGGCGATGCCGGAGGAGGCGAGGTAGGCCTCGGCCTTCTTGGCGACGTTGCGGGGGTCGCGGCTGTACGCCTCGCCCGTCACCGGGTCCTGGATGAAGAAGTTGATGTTGAGGTGCTTTTCCTTGCGGAACGGGTCCAGGCGGGCCGTGGCCAGGTCCGCGACCAGGGCCATGTCCGACTCGTGGATGGCCTGGAAGCCCCGGATCGACGAACCGTCGAACATCAGGATCTCGGAGGGGTCGAAGGTCGCCGCAGGCACGGAGAAGTGCTGCAGGACGCCCGGGAGATCGCAGAACCGGACATCGATGAACTTCACGTCGTTGTCCTGAATGAACTGCTTCACTTCGGCGGCGTTGTTGAACATCCATCCTCCTCGGCGTGCGAATGGGGCTCACCCTAGGAATGGCCCGTTTCCAACCGGTGACCCGGTCGTTTCCTGAATGTTAACCGCCGTCGTTGAGCGGGCGGCAAAGACGTACGCTCCGGGGCAAAACGCTTGAGCGGCCCGGGCCGGGCCCCTTGAGTGGTCTGGACCACGCGGGAAGCCCGGGCGACGCGATTCACCCTCCGGGGGAGCCGGTGGCGGCCCGGCGGGCCCGCCCGGTTAGTGTGGATTCGTGGACACCAGAGAAGCGTTGGGATCGTGGATCGACGGCCCGAAGGCGGCCGCCGAGAAGATGGGAGCCGACTTCGGCTACCGCGGTGAGCGCCTCGGACTCCCCCAGGAGGGTCCCGGCTCGATCGCCGGCCCCGGCCGCCGGATCGGCGCGCTGTTCGTCGACGGCTGGCTGGTCTCCCTGGTCGCCTACGGGCTGATCGGCAAGGGCACCGCGGCCTCGGCCAACCTCTGGACCACCCCGCTGTTCTTCGCGGTCACCGTGCTGCTGCTCGCCACCGCGGGAACGACCGTCGGCAAGCGGCTGTTCGGTCTGCGGGTGGTCCGGCTCGACGGCGGCCGCGCCACCATCCCGCAGGTGCTGCTGCGCACCCTGCTGCTCTGCCTGCTGGTGCCGGCGCTGGTCTGGGACCGGGACACCCGCGGTCTGCACGACAAGGCGGTCGGCACGGTCGAGGTCCGGATGTAGCCCGGAGGACCGGATCCGGTCCGGCCGGAGAACGTCGAACGGCCCCGCCGCGGAAGTTCCGTGGCGGGGCCGTCTCATGTCAACGGGGGAGGGGGTCAGCGTACCTGGCCGCCCTTGGGCATCCGGGCGCCCTTGGGCATCGGGCCCTTGGGGATCGGCGCCTTGGAGAGCAGGTCGCCCAGCGCGCGCAGCCGGTCGTTGGTCTCGGTGACCTGGGAGGGGGTGATGGCGCGGGGCAGCCGCATCAGGTGGATCTGCAGCTTCTTCAGCGGGACCTCGCCCTCGCCGTTGCCCACCACGATGTCGTGCACCGGCACGTCGCCGACCACACGGGCCATCTTCTTCTTCTCGGAGGCCAGCAGCTGGCGCACCCGGTTCGGGTTGCCCTCGCCGATCAGCGCGATGCCGGCCCGGCCCACGGCGCGGTAGACCGCGTCCTGGTTGCGGGTGACCGCGACCGGGGTCGAACTCGCGCTCCAGCCACGCCGGATGTTGTTCAGCACCGCCGCGACGGCCCCCGGCTGCCCCTCCATCTGTCCGAACGCCGCGCGCTCGGCCCGGCGCCCGAAGACGATCGCCATGGCCAGGAAAGCCACGATGAAGCCCAGGATGCCCAGGTAGACGGGGTGGTCGATCGCGAAGCCGATGGCGAGGAACACGCCGAAGGTCAGCAGGCCGACGCCGGCGATGATCAGGCCGATCTTGGTGTCGACCTTCTTGGTCATGGTGTACGCCGTGCGGATCTGCTTCAGCCGCCCGGGGTTTTCGGATGTTTCCCTCGCCATAACGCTCATGGTACGTGGCGTGGGTACGGGATATCCAAGCCCGGGTACCCGTTCGCCCCGAACCGTGACCCGGAGGCCCGCACGCCGACACGCCGAGGCCGGCCCGGCGCCCACCGCCGTTCGGCCGCCGCACCCGCCCTGACCGGCGGGGACGGCCTGTTCCGGGGCTCGCCGGACCGGCCCTGCAAGCCCTACCGGCGCCCGGACCCCGGCACCGGACCGGCCTGCGGCGCGTCGCGCTCCCGGTCCGCCGCGTACCGGCGGTTCTCGCAGACGGCCGCCCAGGCGTTGCGCCGGGCCTGCCGCTGGCCGCCCGCCAGCAGCACGCTCTCCGCGAGCCGCAGTGCGCTGCCCACCGACCGGATGCCGACCTGCATGTCGACCTGCATGTCGAACAGCTCCCCTCGTGGCTGAGAACAATCCACCGACCGCGCCCGCGAGGGCCTCGTCAGCGGCAACGCTTCCATCGTCACCACCCCGTGTTACCAGCCCGTGACCAGGCAGTCAAAGCGCGATGAACCGAAAGGGGCGGGGCCGAAGCCCCGCCCCTCGGGTGGTTCACGCCGGTTGGCCGAAATCAGCCGCCCGCCCTGACCGCCGCCGTCGGACCGCCGTGGTCGGACCGCCGCCGCCCGGGCCGCCGTGGCCGGACCGCCGCCGTCAGACCGCCGACGCCTGCGCGCGGCGCTCCAGCGCCTGCCGGTACAGCCGCCCGGCCCGGTACGACGAACGCACCAGCGGGCCCGACATGACCCCGGCGAAGCCGAGCTCCTCGGCCTCCTGCTGCAGCTCGACGAACTCCTGCGGCTTGACCCAGCGCTCCACCGGGTGGTGGCGCAGCGAGGGGCGCAGGTACTGGGTGATGGTGATCAGCTCGCAGCCGGCGCCGACCAGGTCGGCCAGCGCCTGGCTGACCTCCTCGCGGGTCTCGCCCATGCCCAGGATCAGGTTGGACTTGGTCACCAGCCCAGCCGCGCGGGCCTGGGTGATGACGTCCAGCGAGCGCTCGTAGCGGAACGCGGGCCGGATCCGCTTGAAGATCCGCGGCACCGTCTCGACGTTGTGCGCCAGCACCTCGGGGCGGGAGGAGAAGACCTCGGCCAGCTGCTCGGGCACCGCGTTGAAGTCGGGGATCAGCAGCTCGACGCCGGTGCGCCCGGCCTCGCGGCCTGCGGTCAGCGCGTGCACCTGGCGCACCGTCTCCGCGTACAGCCAGGAACCGCCGTCGGCCAGGTCGTCGCGGGCGACGCCGGTGATGGTGGCGTAGTTGAGGTCCATGGTGACGATGGACTCGGCGACCCGGCGCGGCTCGTCGCGGTCGAACTCGGCGGGCTTGCCGGTGTCGATCTGACAGAAGTCGCAGCGGCGGGTGCACTGGTCACCGCCGATGAGGAAGGTCGCCTCGCGGTCCTCCCAGCACTCGAAGATGTTGGGGCAGCCGGCCTCCTGGCAGACGGTGTGCAGCCCCTCCTTCTTCACCAGCGACTGGAGGGCGTTGTACTCCGGGCCCATCTTCGCGCGGGTCTTGATCCACTCGGGCTTCCGCTCGATGGGGGTCTCGCTGTTGCGGACCTCCAGGCGGAGCAGCTTCCTGCCGTCGGGTGCGACAGCGGACACGTGCGACTCCTAGAACTAGACGGGGTACCCCCAGGGTACGCCTGTGCTTGTACGGCCTTGGCCGGGCCCGTGGCCCGCAATCGCAGGGCAACAGCGCTACCGGCGGGTAGATTCCCTCGGCCCGGCGTTCAGCGGCCGGGTGCGGGCTCGGGCAGTTCGGCGAACACGGCCGCCAGGTGCTTCTCCACCACGGGCAGCGCCTCGCCGACGGTGAAGTCGCGGGCCAGCTCCGAGGAGACCGAGCCGACGCCCGCGTCGCGGATGCCACAGGGCACGATCCGGTCGAACCAGGTCATGTCCGGGTCGCAGTTCAGCGCGAAGCCGTGCATGGTGACACCGCGCGCGACCCGGACGCCGATCGCGGCGAGCTTGCGGTCGTCGCCGCGCTGGCCGGCGTTGGACGGCGCGTACTCGGGGCCGGCCAGCCGCGGGTCGATGCCCAGCGGCAGGCCCATCCGCAGGGTCAGCTTGCCGATGTCCACCACCTGCGACGGGTCCACCACCGCGTCCGGGATGGTCTCGCCCAGGACCCAGACCCCGCTGCGGCCCTCGACCCGGGAGGTCTCCACGCCGAACTCGCCGCAGGAGCGGATCAGCGCCTCCTCCAGCCGCCGCACGTACGCGACGACGTCCATCGGCTCGGGCAGCTTGACGATCGGGTAGCCGACCAGCTGGCCGGGGCCGTGCCAGGTGATCTCGCCGCCGCGGTTGACCTCGACCACCGGTGTGCCGTCCAGCGGCAGGTCGGCCGGGTTGGTCCGCTTGCCCATCGTGTACACGGGCTGGTGCTCCAGCAGCAGCACGGTGTCGGGGATCTCGTCCGCGACGCGCAGCGCGTGCAGCCGCTGCTGCTCCTCCCAGGCCTCCGGGTAGGGGATCGCCCCCGCGCCTATGCCCATGCGTACGAACCGCACGTTCTCGCTCATGCGTCCACCTTCCCGCGCTCGGTGGCCGCCTCGCGAGACGCGCACCCTGCGATGCTCCGCTCGCTCACCACTGCTCCTTGCCAGGGGTTCGAGACCAACCTCGCCACTGTACGCCCCGGCGCGAACCGGGTGTTCAGGCGCCCGAGAGCAGCTGGAGGCGGAGCGCCAGCTGGAGTTCCAGCGAGCGCTCGGGGTGGTTCCAGTCCCGGCCGAGCAGGATCTCGACCCGGTCCAGCCGCTGCACGACCGTGTTCACGTGGACGTGCAGTTCGTCCTTGGCCCGGGTCAGGCTGCCGCCGCAGTCGAAGTAGGCGCGCAGGGTGCGCACCAGCTCGGTGCCGCGCCTGGCGTCGTACTCCAGCAGCGGGCCGAGCGTCGCGCCGACGAACCCGTCCACGTCGTGGCCGTCGCCGAGCAGCACCCCGAGGAAGCCGAGCGCCCGGGCCGAGGCGCCGTCCCCGGCCCGGCCGAGCACCCGCAGCGCCCGGACGCAGCGCAGCCCCTCGGCGTACGAGGCGGCCAGCGCCGGCGGCCCGGCGGCCGGGCGTCCGGCGCCCACGGTGACCGGGAAGCCGGCCAGCCGGGCGAGCCGTTCGGCGGCCCGCTCGGCCGCCCGCAGGGCGCCGTCCGGCCCGGTGGGTCCGCCGGATCCGGCCGGGCCGTCGGTGCCGTCGTCCGGCACCAGCAGCACCACCGCCTCGCCGTGCTCCGCGCTGATGCCCCGCGAGCCGAACAGGTAGCGTCCGGCGGCGCCGGCCAGTCGGCCGCGGTCGACGGCGGCGGTGCCCGGGGCACCGGCCGGCTCGGCGACCAGCACCAGGTGCGGGCGGCCGAGGTCCACACCGAGCCGGCGGCCGCGCGCGGTCAGTCCGGCCGGGTCGCGGTCGGGGCTGGTGAGCAGATCGGCGAGCAGTTCGCCGCGGACCCGGTTCTCGGTCTCGGCGACCGAGCGGCGCAGCAGCAGGACCAGCGCGGTCACCACGCCCGCCCGCTCGAACAGCCGCCGGTCGGCGTCGTCCAGGCCGGGCCGGCCGCGCAGGACCAGGGTGCCCAGCGGCTCCTGGCCGGCCAGCACCGCGCAGACCCAGGCGTCGCCGTGCCGCACCGACCGGCCCTCGGCCCGGGAGGCGGCGACCGCCGCGGCCAGCCCGTCGGCGGGCGCGGACCGGCCCGCCAGCGGTTCGCCCTCGGTGTCCAGGACCGTTATCTCGCCGTCCAGCAGCGCCGCCACCGCGGCGGCCACGTCCGGCACCTCGGCGCCGCGCAGCACCAGGTCGGTGAGCCGGTCGTGGCCCTGCTCGGCGCGCTGCACGGCGGCGGAGTGGGCCCGGATCAGCTCGTTCGCGCTGTTCAGCTCGGCCAGCGCGGCCCGGGTGTCGGCCAGTGACTTGGCGGTGTCCAGCGCGATCGCGGCGTGCGCGGCCAGCGAACAGAGCAGCGCGACCTCGTCGGGGGAGAAGGCGCGCGGCGAGCGGTCGGCGGCGAACAGCACGCCGATCACCTGCCCGCCGAGCAGCAGCGGTACCCCGATGATCGCCACCAGCCCCTCGTCCAGGACGCCCGCGTCGATCGTGCCGGTGTGGTGGAAGCGCTCGTCGGTGCGGTAGTCGGGGGTGGCGTACGGCCGGGCGGTCTGGGCGACCAGGCCGCCGAGGCCGTCGCCGAGGCTCAGCCGCAGGGTCTGGAAGAGGACGGACACCGAACCGTCGGTGACCCGCATGTAGGTGTCGCCGGCGGCCCGGTCCGGGAGGGTGAGATAGGCGGTGTCGGTGCCGAGCAGCAGCCGGGCCCGGCGCACGATCGCCTGCAGCACGGTGTCCAGGTCCCGGGAGCCGGCCAGGTCCCCGGCGGTGTCGAACAGCGCGGTCAGCTCGGCCTCGCGGCGGCGGTGCTGACGCAGGGTCCGGTGCACCCGCAGGGCCTGCCAGGTGGCGTCGTCGATCTCGCTCAGTACGGCGGCCGGCGCCCCCTGACGACGCGCGGCGGCCAGCACCTCGGCGAAGTCCTCGGTCGCGGCACCGGAGGCGAGCAGGTCGAGCAGCCGCCGCAGCGCGGGCGCCGAGCTGGTCCGGGGGTGGGGGTCGTTCACGGTACGGCCGCCAATCGGCAGTGGGTCTCTGGCCCCAGGGACGGAAGCGCGATCGTAGCTGCTCAGCCGCCCACTCGTGCGGGTGGACCGGGTGGCCGGCGCCCGTGCGGTAGTGGGCGGCGGCCACCGCGGGGCCGGTACGGAGCCGGGCCGCGCGGTGGCGCCATCGGGCCGGTGCCCGGCCGGGGGCCCGCGCGGGCGTCAGTGCGCGGTCCAGCCGCCGTCCACGGGCAGGCTGGCGCCGGTGATGTAGGAGGCGTGCGGCGAGCAGAGCCAGAGGGCCAGCTGCGCCACCTCGTCGGGCTCGATCAACCGCTTCACGGCGGTGCGGTCGAGCATGATCCGCTCCACCACCTCGTCCTCGTGGATGCCGTGCGCCAGCGCCTGTCCGGCGATCTGCTTCTCCACCAGCGGGGTCCGTACGTACCCCGGGTTGATGCAGTTGCTGGTGACGCCGTACGGGGCGCCCTCCAGCGCGACCGTCTTGCTCAGGCCCTCCAGCGCGTGCTTGGCCGTGACATAGGCGGACTTGAAGGCGCTGGCGCGCAGGCCGTGGACGGAGGAGATGTTGACCACCCGCCCCCAGTCCCGCTCGTACATGTGCGGCAGGGTGCGGCGCAGGATGCGGAACGGGGCCTCGACCATCACCCGCTGGATCAGCGTGAAGCGGTCGAGCGGGAACTCGTGCACGGGGGCGACGTGCTGGAGGCCGGCGTTGTTGACCACGATGTCGGCGTCGTCCGGCAGGGCTTCCACCGCCTCCGGGTCGGAGAGGTCGGCGACGTGCGCGACGCCGCCGATCCGCGCGGCGAGCTCCTGGGCCGGACCGGCCGCGAGGTCGACGACGTAGACCCGGGCGCCGGCCTCGGCGAAGGCCTCGGCGCAGGCCCGGCCGATGCCCGAGGCGGCTCCGGTGACCAGGGCCGTACGACCGTCGAGCGGGCGGGCTGAAGTGGTGTCCATGGCCGAGAACGGTAGGAATCCGGCGGCCCGTCTCCTATGTCGTGGGGAACTACAGCACCCCGGGAGAGTGTGGCGTTCACCGCTATGACGGTCGATCGGCGGTTCGGTCGGCCAAAGCCAAACCCACTCTGTCCGGACTTCCCCACAATGGGCGCGGATGCTTCACCCGTTCGGAGGATTGCTCGGTCAGAACCGCCCATAGCGCCCGAATGCTCGCTACATTCACGCCGATTCCCGACAGGGGCGCCGCCACAGGCAGCCGAAGTGCTGGTGGAGCCGGTACGGCGTCTGAGAGGTGTTGACTGACTATGCCCCAACGGCCTGCAACCGACAGCCCGGCGTACGGACCGCTCGACCCGCTCGACCAGCACCGGGGGCCGGTCGGCCGGGCCCTTCCGGACGCCCCCGACGCCCCGACCGCCGACGAACGGCGGCTGCCCGAGCAGGCCACCCCCGACCGGCACCCGGCGCCCCTCGCGCCCCCGGACGGGACGACCGCCGCCCCGGCCCCGCCCGTCGCCGGCCACTCCGGCCCGGCCCCGCAGAACGGCCAGCTGGCCGCGCTGATCGAGGAGGCCGGCTTCTCGCACGCCGGTCTGGCCCGCCGGGTCGACCAGCTGGGCCTGGAGCACGGCCTGGACCTGCGCTACGACAAGACCTCGGTCACCCGCTGGCTCCGCGGCCAGCAGCCGCGCGGCGCCACCCCGGCGCTGATCGCCGAGGTCTTCACCCGCCGCCTCGGCCGCCGCCTCACCGCCCAGGACCTCGGCCTGGACGCCTGCGCCCCGGTCTACGCCGGGCTGGAGTTCGCCGAGACGCCGCAGGAGGCGGTGGACATCGTGGCGAGCATGTGGCGCAAGGACAACGGCCCGCAGTCCGAGCTGCGGCGGATCGCGTTCACCCCGGCCGGGCTGGTGGTGCCCAGCCGGGACTGGCTGATCGGCCGCACCGACGAGCGGGTCGCCCGGGACGGCTCCACGCTGGCCCGCCCCGACCCCGCCGCGGGCGCGCCGCCCGCCGGAGCGCCCGCGCCCGGCGGGTCCCCGGTACCCCCGGTGCGCGGCCCCGCCCCCGGGGCGCCGGGCGCGGCGCCGGCCAGGGCGGGCGTCCCGGGCGCCGCCGCCTCCACGGCGCTCGGCCGGGTACCGGTCCAGAGCCGGCGCCCGCCGCTGGCCGTCGAGCCCCCCTACAGCGACCCGGCCCGCGAGCAGCGCCCGGCGCTGCGGGTCGGCCGGGGCGACATCGCCGCCATCCGCGCCGTCGGGGACCTCTTCCGCGCGCTGGACCACGCGTACGGCGGCGGCCACGCCCGGCAGGCGCTGGTCCGCTACCTGGAGAGCGAGGCCGAGCCGATGCTGCGCGGCCGCTACGGCGAGCAGATCGGGCGGGCGCTGTTCGCCGCGGTCGCCGACCTGACCAGGCTGGCCGGCTGGACGTCCTTCGACATCGCCGCGCACGGTCTGGCCCAGCGCTACTTCGTCCAGGCGCTGCGGCTCTCCCAGGCGGCGGGGGACCGCGTGCTCGGCGGGTACGTCCTGGTGACGATGAGCCAGCAGGCGGTGCACCTCGGGCACGGTCGGGAGGCCGTCCAGCTGGCCCGGGTCGCCCAGCAGGGCGTGGGCACCGCCGTGCCGCCCGTCGTGCAGTCGCTGCTGCACGCGGCCGAGGCGCGCGGGCACGGCCTGCTGGGGGACGTCCGGTCCTGCACCACCGCCCTGGTACGCGCCGAGCGGTCCCTCGCCGCGGCCCGTCCCGTCGACGAACTGCCCACCTGGGCACGGTACTTCGACGAGGCGCAGCTGGCCGACGAGTTCGCGCACTGCTACCGGGACCTCCAGCAGTGGCGGACGTCCGCCCAGCACGCGGAGAAGTCGTTGCGGCTGCGCTCGCCCGCCTACGCCCGCAGCCGGATCTTCTGCCGGCTGGTGCTGGCCACGGCCCGGCTGGGCATGGGGGACCTCGACGAGGCGTGCACCATGGCCACCGACGCGCTGCGGGCGGCCGGGGAGATGCGCTCGGCCCGCTCGCTGGAGTACGTGCGGGACTTCCACCGCCGGCTCGCCCCCTACCGGGGCAGCCCGGTGGCCCGGGCGTTCGAGGAGACGGCCCGTCAGACGGGGGTGATCTGACGCCCGCCGTCCGACCGCCGCTTGCCCGACCGCCGCATGGCCGGCCGCCGCCCGCCCGGGCGAGGGCCGGCCGGCGGGGCTCACCAGCTCTCGGCGCGTACCCGGGGCCGGCCCTGCTCCGCCGGCGGGCGCGCGCCGCCGCGCAACTGCTGGGCCAGCAGCGGGAAGAGCAGGACGGAGAGCATGCCCGCACCGACCAGCGCGGCCGCCGTGGAGGACGGCAGGTGATCCGCGTTCACCTCGATCGTGGTGATCACCACGACCAGCGGCAGCGCCGTCGCGCCGTACAGCCCGAGCGCCGCGCGGTCGCGCCGCCCGAGCCCGATCGGCGCGAGCAGCGCGGCGGGCAGCCCGCGCACCACCAGGAGCAGCAGCAGGAACACCGGGACGAGCAGCATCGTGCCGGGTTCGTTCAGCAGCGCGTCCAGGTCGAACTTCATCCCGCTGACGACGAAGAACACCGGGACGAGAAAGCCGAAGCCGATGCCCTCCAGCTTGGCCTCGATCACCGCCTCCTCGGCCTCCGGCACGTCGGATAGCAGCAGATGGGAGACGACGCCGGCGGTGAAGGCGCCGAGCAGCATGTCCAGGTCGAGCCAGAGTGCGGCGGCCACCATCGCCGCGAGCACCAGCATCACCGTGCGGATCGCGAACTGCCCGGAGGTGCGCAGGGTGTGCCGGATCAGCCGGGTCATCCACGCCGGCCGGGGCCGGCGGGCGCAGCTCACCGCGACCACCGTGATCACCGCGAAGGCGCCAAGGATGACGGCGGCCCTGGCCGGGGTGTTGCCGCTGAGCAGCGCCGCGATCGCGATGATCGGCCCGAACTCGCCGACCGCGCCGGTGGCCATCACCAACGAGCCGAACGGGGTGGGCAGTTCACCGGCGTCGCGGAGGATCGGCAGGATGGTGCCGAGCGCGGTGGTGGTGAGCGCCAGCCCGGCGAAGGCGCCGTTCAGCGGGTCGCGGTTGACCATCGCGCCCACCCCCAGCGCCACCGCCAGGGTCGTCAGCCACGCGGCGCCCGCCCGTCTGAGCGGGCCGCCGCGCAGCCTGGCGAAGTCGATCTCGTAGCCGGCCAGGAACATCAGCATGGCCAGGCCGAACCGCGAGAACGCGTCGACCAGGCCGCCGACGTGCGCCCAGTCCAGGACGTCCGGGCCGATCAGGACGCCGAGCACGATCTCGAACACCACGGTCGGCACGGCGATCCACCGCAGCAGCCGGTCGGCGAGCAGCGGCGCGGCCACGGCGGCGGCCGGGATCAGGATCAGCGCCAGGGGCTGGACCTGGACTCCGGCGCTCACCGCGCAACCGGCCGAGAGGGGAATGCCATCCGATTAGCGGTCATATCGGCATACTGGCATGTCGTCGGTTGCCGCCATCGCAGCCCGGTCACGTGTTCACGCCACCGCGGGTGCCACCCCCTGCCGCCACGGGAGAGCGGCCCGCGCCGCCGTAGACACGCCTAGGCCGCCGCCTCCACCGCCCGGGGCGCGGTCGGCAGGCCGAGGTCGCGCACCACGGCCTGTGCCGCCCGCCGCCCCGAGACCAGCGCACCCTGGACGCTGCTGGTGTCCCGGTGGTCGCCGCAGACGTACAGCCCGGCCAGCACCCGGACCGGGCGCCGGCTGTTGTGCGGCGGCGGCATGGCCGGCAGGGCGTCGGGCAGGTGCCGCACGCTCAGGAAGTGCCAGCCCTTGGTCGGTGTCCCGTACAGCTCCGCCAGCCGCCCGCGCACCGCCGGTTCGAGTGCGGCGGGCCCGCCGGCGTCGAAGGAACGCCGCCCGAGCACGGTGGTCGCGATCAACGCCTGTCCGGCCGGGGCGTACGAGGGGTGCAGCTCGCTGAGTACCAGCGAGTGCGAGACCAGCGGCGGGTGGCCGCCGGGCCGGTCGCCGTCGAGCAGCAGGACGGCCTCGCCGACCGGGGGCCGGTGGGCCGCGTGGTAGAAGGTGGTCACGGGGTGGAAGTCGGGCAGCCGCAGCCCCGGCAGCAGCCCGGTGGCGGACTGTCCGTCGGTGGCCACCACGACGGCCTGCGCACCGATCCGTCCGTGCCCGGCGGTCTCCACACCGTCGGCCGTGATGGAGGTGACCTGCACCCCGGTCCGCACGGTGCCGGCGGGCAGGGCGGCGGCGAGCTGGGCCGGCACGGCCGCGATTCCGGCGGCGGGCAGACAGAGCCGTCCGCGCGCGTAGGAGCGCAGCACCAGGTCGGCGATCCGGCTGCTGGTGCCCAGGTCCGGGTCGCTGAGCAGGGCGCTCAGCAGCGGCCGCAGGAAGCCGTCGACGGTGCGGGGGGCCGGGCCGCGTTCGGCGAGCGCGCGGGCGGCGGTGGTCTCCGGCCGGGCCTGCAGCCGCCCGGCCGGGGTGGCGGCGAGCCGGCTGAGCCAGTTGCCCAGCCGGGCCTTGTCCAGCGGACTGCCCAGCGGTGCCCGGGTGGTGGCCTGCCGGGCGGCGGTCAGCTGCGGGTCCCCGGCGCGGTAGCGGCGGCCGCCGCTGTGGACCAGCACGCCGGGGGCGAGGGGCCGCAGATCGAGGCGGTCGAGGTCGAGTGTGCGGCGGAGTTCGGGGAAGGCGGTGTTCAGCAGGTGGCTGCCGTGGTCGAGCCGGAATCCGTCCAGCTCGCGGGTGGCCATCCGGCCGCCGATCCGGTCCGTGGTCTCCAGGACCTGGACGGACAGGCCATGGCCGGTGAGCGCGCGGGCGGCGGCCAGGCCCGCGAGGCCGGCGCCCACCACGATGACGTCCGGGTCGGACTGCCGGCGAGCGCGGCGAGTGAAGTCGTACGTGGGCACTGGCGTGCTCCCTCCCTGGTCCCGGAGCTTCGGCCGACGCAGGCAGCGGGGTGCCGGGACACGGTCCGACGATGTGATGCCCAGTCAATGTGAGCGTCAGACCGTCGTACCGGGCCGTATCCCGGGCCCGGAAAGGGCTCGGCGGCATCCGGCGGGGGCGCGGTCACGGACTGTGCGCCCAAGGGGCCGGGTTCGGGGGCTACGGGCGCGCACGGTCACCGGGGGCGTGCGACGCGCCCGCCGTGTGCTCCCGTGCGCCCCTCCCGGGAGCCCCGTCGGTTCCCCGCCCGGCATATGCCCCTGGCCAGGGCAAACGCCGTAGCGGGCGTACGCGGACGAGAGTGGACGGGCCGGGGCGGCCGTCCCGGTGCGACAACCGCACCAACGACACCATCGGCGACACCACCAACGGCACCGCGACGACCGCAGCGCCGACGCAACACCGACATGCGCCGACGCAACGCCGACGTACCGCCGAACCCGGAGCGCGCCTACAGCGCCGCCCGCACCGCCGAGTCCACGTCCGGGTGTTCGAACCGGAATCCGGCCTCCAGCAGCCGCCGGGGCACCACCCGGTGGCTGCCGACCACCTCGATCGCCAGCTCGCCCAGCACGGCCTTCAGCACCGCCTCCGGCACCGGGAACGGCGTCGGCCGCTTCAGCGCCCGCCCGAGTGCCGCCGTCAGCTCGGCGTTGGTCACCGGCTCCGGCGCGGTGAGGTTGAAGGCGCCGGCGAGGTCGTCCCGGTCGATCAGGAACCGCAGCGCGGCGACCTCGTCGGCCAGCGAGATGTAGCTCCAGTACTGGCGCCCGTCGCCGAGCCGCCCGCCGAGCCCCAGCCGGAAGAGCGGGAACAGCCGCCCACCGGCCCCGCCGGCGGCGGAGAGCACCAGTCCGGTGCGCGGGTGGACCACCCGGATGCCGGCCCGCTCGGCGGGCCGGGCGGCGGCCTCCCACTCGACGCAGACCTCGGCCAGGAAGTCGTCCCCGGCGGGGGAGTCCTCGTCGATCACCCGGTCGCCGGTCTGTCCGTACAGGCCGACCGCGGAGGCGCTGACCAGCACCCGGGGCGGCTCCTTCAGGTTCGCCAGCGCGACGGCCAGCGTCTCGGTGCCGAGCACCCGGCTCTCCCGGATCTCCCGCTTGTAGGAGTCCGTCCAGCGGCCGTCGCCGACCCCGGCGCCGGCCAGGTGCACCACCGCCTCGACGCCGGCCAGCCCGTCCCGGTCGACCTGGCCCAGCTGGGGGTTCCAGCCGATCGCCGTCGTCCCGTCGGCCTGTGGGCCCGTCCTGGAGCGGTGCCGGACCAGCCGGACCACCTCGTGGCCGTCCGCCAGCAGCGAGTGGACGAGTGCCGAGCCGATCAATCCCGTGGAGCCTGTGACCGCGATGCGCATGGGCCCATCCTCGCAGCTCAAAATCCGTATGCCTTCGGGACGCGGCTGATTAGCATGACGCGCATGTCCGACGACGATCTGATCATCCGTTCCGCGCAGCCCGAGGACGAACAGGAGCTCGCCACCCTCAACCGCGCCACCTGGTCCACCCTTTCCGAGGTCTCCCCGCGGCCCGCGGAGGAGGACGGCGTCTTCGACGAGCGTCACCTCCCGGACCAGTTCCTGCTCGCCCTGCTCGGCGGCCGGATCGTCGGCTACGTCCGCCCGGTCCCGCCCACCCCGCTGGCCAGCAACCAGCACGTCCGTCAGATCCAGGGCCTGGCCGTCGACTCCTCGGTCCGCGGCCGGGGCATCGGGCGGTCGCTGGTCGAGGCCGCCTGCGAGGCCGCCAAGGAACAGGGCGCCCGCCGGATGACCCTGCGCGTGCTCGGCCACAACGCCCCGGCCCGGCGGCTCTACGAGAGCTGCGGCTTCGTCGTCGAGGGCTCGCTCGCCGAGGAGTTCCTGATCGACGGCCAGTACGTGGACGACATCTGGATGGCCCGGTCGCTGACCGCCTGAGCCGCCCTGGCCGCTTGACCGGATCACCTGCACCACCCGCCCCATCCGTCTGACGAATCGTCAGATCGCTGGCGTGGGTGGTGCAGAGTCGTGACAATCCGCACCTGTCTGGGGTGCTGCCGCGCCGGGTACCGTACGGCCGTGAGCAATTCGACGCCTCCCGGGTGGTACCCGGTACCGGGTGCGGACGGCGCAGCCGGTCATGAGCGCTGGTGGGACGGCAACGCCTGGACCAGTGACGTCCGTCCCGTCCAGGCGGGCGGTGCCCAGCTCGCCGACGCCCCGACCCAGACCTGGCAGCCCCCGCAGCAGCCGGTCTCCGCCCCGCCACCCGCATACGGCTACGGAGCCCCGCAGCAGGGCGCCCCCGGCTACGGCTACCCGGGCCAGGCCGCGCAGGCCTACGGCTACCCCCAGGGCGGCTACCCGCCCCCACCGCGGCCGGGCCGGATGAAGCCGGGCGTGGCCGTCGCCGTCGTCCTCGCGGTGCTGGCCGTGGTCGGTGTGGTGGCCGGGATCGCGCTCAACAACAGCGACAAGCCGCAGGCGGGCCCGGCGCCGACGCCCACGGTCACCGTCTCGGACAGCTCGAGCCCCAGCCCGACCCCGACCCCGCGCACGCCCACCCCGACGACGACCCCGCTCCCCGCGCCGATCGTCAAGGACACCGTCTCCGACAGCCGGCACGCCATCATCGTGCCGGTCTTCGAGGACTGGGACGCCCAGACCGACAGCGCGCACTCGACGGTCTTCCTGGGCACCGGCCGGTACACGTGCCCGGGCGGCGGCTCGTGCATCCGCGGCCAGTTCTCGGTCGAGAAGGAGACCATCGCGGGCGCCAGCGCCCGCGCGGCGGCCGAGGCGGCGATGCCCGCCTACGCGGCGGCGATCTTCACCGGCATCGCCTCGCACACCGACGCGGGCTCCTTCGCCACCACGGTGGCGGGCGTCCCGGGGTACGCCGTGCGCTGGCGCATCAAGACCACCGACGGCACCCGGGGCTACGTCCTGCTGGCGGCCGTCCCGGCCAAGGGCGGCGGCTACGTCGCCTTCGAGGGCGGGGTGGACGACGACCCGAGCGCACCCGACCCGACCGTGCTCGACCAGATCCTCAAGGGCATCAAGCAGGACGGCACCGCCACCGGCTCCACCACCTGACGCCCGCCGGGGGCGTCTCCCGCGAGCCACCCCCGGGGCCCGCTCCGGTCGCCCGGCGGGAGGCGTGTGTCAGTCCCCGTAGCGCTCCCAGAGCTTGGGGAAACGCTTCGCCATGGTGTCCGGATCGTCGAAGTCCAGGGCCGCACCGGCCGGCCGCGCGGGCTGCCGCCCGCCCACCTCGGGCAGCGGCAGCCCGGTCAACTGCTCGTACGCCTCGTCGGCGGCGTAGCCGAGATCCTCGGCCTCGCCGTCCTCCTCCTCGTCGAAGCCGGGCAGCAGCTCCGCCAGGTCGTCCGGATCGTACAGCCCGCCCTCGAACACCTCCCGGCCCTGACCGATCAGCCAGCAGCGGAAGAAGTCGAAGGTGTCCTCGGAGGCACCGTCCAGCAGCAGGTAGGCCGCTCCCCAGAGGTCGATGCGGTAGGCGCGCTGGAAGCGGGCCTCGAAGAGCCGCGCGAAGTCGATGACGTCGTCCGGGGTCAGCTGGACGAGCCGCTCCACCAGGCGCTCCGCCTGCTCGTCCGGGTCGCCCTCGGCGGCCTCCCGGGTCTCGTCGATGATCTGCCAGAAGTCGGTCTCGTCCATCACCGCTCCAGCATCCCCGTTCACCCGCGCAACCGCATGCGATGGGCTCACGAAACGCGGAAACCCCCGGAGACGGGGGGCCACGAAAACGCGGAGCCCCGCGCCGTCCGGGGACGACGCGGGGCTCCGGGGACTGCCGTGCTCGCTGGTGCCTTACAGGCCGAGCTCGACCTCGAACTCGCCGGCCTCCAGGATCTCCTTGACGGCCACCAGGTAGCGGGCGGCGTCGGCGCCGTCCACCAGGCGGTGGTCGTAGGAGAGCGACAGGTAGGTCATGTCGCGGATGCCGATGGCGGTGCCGCCGTCGGCCTCGATGACGACCGGGCGCTTGACGGTCGCGCCGATGCCCAGGATGGCGGCCTGGTTCGGCGGGACGATGACGGTGTCGAACAGCGCACCGCGCGAGCCGGTGTTGCTGATGGTGAAGGTGGCGCCGGACAGCTCGTCCGGGGTGATCTTGCTGTCGCGCACCTTGCCGGCCAGCTCCGCGGTCTTCTTGGAGATGCCGGCGATGTTGAGGTCGCCCGCACCCTTGATGACCGGGGTCATCAGACCCTTCTCGGAGTCCACCGCGATACCGATGTTCTCGGAGTCGAAGTAGGTGATGGTGCCCTCGGCGTCGTTGATCCGGGCGTTGATGACCGGGTGGCTCTTCAGCGCCTGGGCGGCGGCCTTGACGAAGAACGGCATCGGGGACAGCTTCACGCCCTCACGGGCGAGGAAGGCGTCCTTGGCCTTGCCGCGCAGCGACATGATCTTGGTGAGGTCCACCTCGACCACGCTGGTCAGCTGGGCCTGCTCGTGCAGGGCCTTCATCATGTTGTCGCCGATGACCTTGCGCATGCGGGTCATCTTGACGGTCTGGCCCCGCAGCGGGGACGGCGCGGCGGCGGCCTTCGGCGCGGCGGCCGGAGCGGCGGCGACGGGGGCCGGTACGGCCTTCGCGGCCTCGGCGGCGGCGATGACGTCCTGCTTGCGGATACGGCCGCCGACACCGGTGCCGGTGACGGCGGTCAGGGCGACGCCCTGCTCGGCGGCGAGCTTGCGCACCAGCGGGGTGACGTAGGCATCACCGGCGTCGGCCACCGGGGCGGCCGGAGCGGCGACGGGGGCCGGGGCGACCGGGGCCGGGGCGGCCGGGGCGACCGGAGCCGGGGCGGCCGGGGCGACCGGAGCCGGGGCGGCGACCGGAGCCGGAGCAGCGGCCACCGGGGCGGCCGGGGCAACCGGAGCGGGGGCGGCGACCGGAGCCGGAGCGGCAACCGGGGCCGGAGCCGGAGCGGCGGCACCGGCGGCACCGATCAGCGCCAGCTGGGCGCCGACCTCGGCGGTCTCGTCCTCGCCGACCAGGATCTTCACGACGACGCCGGCGACCGGCGACGGGATCTCGGTGTCGACCTTGTCGGTGGAGACCTCGAGCAGCGGCTCGTCGATCTCGACCGTCTCACCCTCGGCCTTCAGCCAGCGGGTGACGGTGCCCTCGGTGACCGACTCGCCCAGCGCGGGCAGCAGGACCGGGGTGGCGTCGGCGGCCGGGGCGGCCGCGGCCGGGGCCTCGGCGACCGGCGCGGCCGGGGCCGGAGCGGCAACCGGGGCGACCGGAGCCGGAGCGGCGGCGGGCGCGGCCTCGGCGGCCGGCGCGGGGGCCGCGACCGGGGCGCCGGTGCCGTCGTCGATGATCGCCAGCTCGGCGCCGACCTCGACGGTCTCGTCCTCGCCGACCTTGATCGAGGCCAGGATGCCCGAAGCCGGGGCCGGGATCTCGGTGTCGACCTTGTCGGTGGAGACCTCGAGCAGCGGCTCGTCGACCTCCACGCGCTCACCCTCGGCCTTCAGCCAACGGGTGACGGTTCCCTCGGAAACGCTCTCGCCCAGCGCGGGCAGTGTTACTGAGACCGCCATGGTTTCAGCGACTCCTATCAAGTCTTGCGTACTGGAATGGGGGATTGGGGAGCGCGATCAGTCGTGCGCGTGCAGCGGCTTGCCGGCCAGCGCCAGGTGCGCCTCGCCCAGGGCCTCGGACTGGGTCGGGTGGGCGTGGATGAGCTGCGCGACCTCGGCCGGCAGTGCCTCCCAGTTGTAGATCAGCTGGGCCTCGCCGACCTGCTCGCCCATGCGGGCGCCGACCATGTGGACGCCGACCACGGCGCCGTCCTTGACCTGGACGAGCTTGATCTCGCCGGCGGTCTTCAGGATCTTGCTCTTGCCGTTGCCGGCCAGGTTGTACTTGAGGGTGACGACCTTCTCCTTGCCGTACAGCTCCACGGCCTTGGCCTCGGAGATGCCGACGGAGGCGACCTCGGGGTTGGAGTAGGTCACGCGCGGGACGCCGTCGTAGTCGATCGGCACGGCCTTCAGGCCGGCCAGGCGCTCGGCGACCAGGATGCCCTCGGCGAAGCCGACGTGGGCCAGCTGCAGGGTCGGTGCGAGGTCGCCGACGGCCGAGATGGTGGGCACGTTGGTGCGCATGTACTCGTCGACGAGGACGTAGCCGCGGTCCATCGCGACGCCGTTCTCCTCGTAGCCGAGACCGGCCGAGACCGGGCCACGGCCGATGGCGACGAGCAGCAGGTCGGCGTCGATCTGCTTGCCGTTCTCGGTGGAGACGCGCACACCGGTCTCGGTGTACTCGACGCCGGAGAAGCGGGCCTTCAGCTCGAACTTGATGCCGCGCTTGCGGAAGGCGCGCTCCAGCAGCTTGGAGGAGTTCTCGTCCTCCAGCGGGACCAGGTGCGGCAGCGCCTCGACGATGGTGACGTCGACGCCGAAGGACTTCCAGACCGAGGCGAACTCGACGCCGATCACGCCGCCGCCGAGGATGACGGCCGACTTCGGGATGCGGTCGAGCTTGAGGGCGTGGTCGGAGGAGATCACGCGGTCGCCGTCGATGGTCAGGCCCGGGAGCGACTTCGGCACGGAGCCGGTGGCCAGGACGATGTGGCGGCCCTCGATGCGCTGGCCGTTGACGTCCACCGAGGTCTGCGAGGAGAGCTTGCCCTCGCCCTGGATGAAGGTGACCTTGCGGGAGGCCACCAGGCCCTGCAGGCCCTTGTACAGGCCGGCGATGACGTCGTCCTTGTACTTGTGGACGCCGTTGATGTCGATGCCCTGGAAGGTGGCCAGCACGCCGAACTCGGCGGCCTCCTTCGTCTCGTCCGCGATCTCGGCGGCGTGCAGCAGCGCCTTGGTCGGGATGCAGCCTCGGTGCAGGCAGGTGCCGCCCAGCTCGCCCTTCTCGACCAGGGCGACACTCTGGCCCAGCTGAGCGGCGCGGAGCGCCGCGGCGTAACCGCCGCTTCCGCCTCCGAGAATGACTACGTCGAAAACGGTGCTGGCGTCGTTCGCCACGTCACGTCCTCCATGCAATGGGGTGTGGATCGCCGGGCCGGTCACGGTCCGGTGGGTCGGGAAGCCCTTGTGGGGCGCCCAGTCGTGCCGGAAATACATCTTCGCACTTGTTCACGGCGGCTGATGTCCGGGTCCGCTCCAGGGGTGTCCGTCAGGGCGGTCACCGGGGTGGGAATACCCCCGACGGAAGGACATCACCGCAGCTCACGGCGGTATTGACGGCGGTGGTGCCGACGCCCCCGGCGGGCCGGGGCGTGGCGGGTTCCGCACTGTGGAACAAAGTTTCGCCAGTAGCGAACAAGAGTGCACACCGCGGGTTCGTTCCCTACCCGCAGGTAACCGCGGGTGGGAAGCCGACGGGGCCCGGCGCAACCGCGCCGGGCCCCGTCCGCTCAGGCTTCGGATCAGGCCTTGGCGCCCGCCGCGGTCTGCTCGGCGAAGCGGACCAGGGTGCGCACCGCGGTCGCGGTGCCGCCCTTGGGGGTGTAGCCGAACGGCGCGCCCTCGTGGAAGGCCGGGCCGGCGATGTCCAGGTGGGCCCAGTCGATGCCCTCGGCCACGAACTCCTGCAGGAACAGGCCGGCCACCAGGCCGCCGCCCATCCGGTCGCCCATGTTGGCCAGGTCGGCGATGGTCGACTCGGTCATGCCCTTGCGCAGCTCGGCCGGCAGCGGCATCGGCCAGGACGGCTCGCCGGCCTCGCCCGCGACGGTGTGCAGCGTCTCGCGCAGCTCGTCGTTGTTGGCCATCACACCGAAGGTGCGGTTGCCCAGAGCCACCATCATCGCGCCGGTCAGCGTCGCCACGTCGACGATGACGTCCGGGTTCTCCTCGCCGGCCCGCACGATCGCGTCGGCCAGCACCAGACGGCCCTCGGCGTCGGTGTTCAGCACCTCGACGGTCTTGCCGCCGTACATCTTCAGCACGTCGCCCGGGCGGGTGGCCGAGCCGGACGGCATGTTCTCCGCCAGCGCCAGCCAGCCGGTGACGTTGACGGCCAGGCCCAGGCGCTTGGCGGCGACCACGGCGGCGAACACCGCGGCGGCGCCCGCCATGTCGCACTTCATGGTCTCGTTGTGGCCGGCCGGCTTCAGCGAGATGCCGCCCGAGTCGTAGGTGATGCCCTTGCCGACGAACGCCAGGCTCGCCCTGGCCTTCGGGTGGGTGTACGCCACCTTCACCAGCCGGGGCGGGTTGGCCGAGCCGTTGCCGACGCCCAGCAGGCCGCCGAAGCCGCCCTTGAGCAGCGCCTTCTCGTCCAGCACCTCGACCTTGAGGCCGTGCTCCTTGCCGGCGGCCTGGGCGATCGCGGCGAAGCCCTTCGGGTTCAGGTCGTTCGGGGCGGTGTTGACCAGGTCGCGGGCGCGGTTCATCTCCTCGCCGACGGCCAGGGCGCGCTCGACCGCGGCCTTGGCGTCCTTGCTGCCCTTGCGGGCGACGAGCAGGACCAGCTCGCCGACCGGCTCCTTGGCGCCGCTGTTCTTGTAGGTGCCGAACGTGTACGCGCCGAGCAGGCCGCCCAGCGCGACCGCCTCGACCTCGTCGGCGGACTCGGCCGGCAGTGCCAGCGCGGCCTTCTTGGCGCCGGCCAGGGTGCGGGCGGCGACACCGGCGGCGCAGCGCAGCGCCTCGGCCGGGTAGCCGCCGTCGGCGGCCTCGCCGAGGCCGACCGCGAGCACGAGCGCGGCCTTCAGGCCGGCGGGGGAGGGCACCTTGACGGCCTCGCCCTCGGCGCCGGTCGCGCCCAGGGTGGTGAGGACCTCGGCCAGCTTGCCCTCGAACGCCTCGGCCACGGCCTCGGAGCCGGGGGCCAGCACAATGCCCTTCGGGCCCTTCGCCACACCGATCACCAGGGCGTCCGCGCGCAGCGAGGCGGCGGAGGAGGTGCTCACAGACAATGCAGTCACGTAATGCGTCCTGTTCTTTCGCGGTCCACGGCCGGTCACGGCGCGGCTGACGCACCGGCACAGCCCGGAGCCGCCGCGCGGGTCGTTCCGCCCGCCGTGCGCCGGGTCCGGGGCCCCTGGCGCGGGCGCCCGCCGGTCGCGGCGGCCGCACACATCAGAGGCCCCGGCTCCTCAACGCGCGCCGGGCGGGCAGGACCTGCGACGGTGCAGGGCTGCGGTGCTCCCCGCATGGTAGTCCGCATGCTGGGATCACGCGTCGCCCGGTATCCCGCCTTTCGGTAGGGTGTGCGGCCGTCGGCCTCAGCCGAGCAGCGCCAGGGTCAGCAGGCAGCCGGTCGCGGCGGTCTCCGCCATCGCCCCGAGGACGTCCCCGGTGACCCCGCCGAACCGCCGGACGCAGCGCCGCAGCAGCAGCCAGGCGCAGCCCAGGCCGACCGCAACGGCAGTCGGCAGCCGGAGAACTGACCATCCGTCAAGCGCGCCGAGAGCGGCCAGCAGCAGCGCCGTGGCGGCCGAGGACAGCAGGGCGGTGGCGGGCGGCACCGTGCTCGCCACCATCGCGCCGAGCCCGCCCGGCCGGGCGGCCGGCACCGACCGCGCGCACCCCCAGGCGAGCGCGCATCGCGCGGCCGTCGCCGAGGCGAGCACCGCGAGCGCGCCGCGCGCCGCACCGGCGTCGAACTGTCCGGCCAGCGCGGCGATCTGGGCCAGCAGGACCAGGACGAGTGTCAGTACGCCGAACGGCCCGATGTCGGACTGCTTCATGATGCGCAGTGCGTCCTCGGCGGGTTTGCCGCTGCCCAGGCCGTCGGCGACGTCGGCGAGGCCGTCCAGGTGCAACCCCCGGGTCAGCGCGGCCAGTACGCCCACCGCGACCACCGCGCCGAGCGGCCCGCCGGCCCGCCAGGCGGCCGGCGCCCCCACGGCCGCCGCCAAGGCCCCCAGCACCAGCCCGACCACCGGGGCCGCCGCCATCGCCCGGGCCGCCGCCGGGCGGTCCCAGCGCTCGACCCGGACCCGCAGCACCGACAGCGTGCCGAAGGCGAACCGCAGCCCCTCGCCCCAGCCGGCCGGTGCCGTCGGCGACTTGTCCGGCATCTTGTCCGGCATCGCCCACCGCTCCTTACGCCCGCTCGCGGGGGCCGTTCGTTCGCCGGGGCGCGCCCCGGTCTTCCACCACCCCGTCAACGGCCTTGCCCCGCACCGTCGTCAGGGTGGCGGCGGAGGTCAGAGCCGGCCGAGCAGCTCGGTCGCCGAGGGCAGCTTCGGCAGTTCCTTCGGCGCCGCCGGGACGAACGGCACGGGCGTCTGCTCGGCCAGGGTGTCCGCCGCGGCCTGCAACAGCGGCAGCGCCATCAGCGCGCCGACGCCCTCGCCCATGATGATCCCCTGCTCCTGCAAGGGGGTCAGGGTGAGCCGGTCGTACGCCTTGGCCTGGGCCGGCTCGCCGCTGGACTGCCCGGCCCGCCACCACTCCGGCGCCCGGAAGGCGATCCGCTGCGCGACCAGCGCGCAGGCCGAGGAGACCACGCCGTCCAGCACCACCGGCAGCTTGCGCGCGGCGGCCTGGAGCAGGAAGCCGGTGATCGCCGCGAAGTCGGCGCCGCCGGTGGCACCGAGCAGCGCCAGCTGGTCGCCGAGCACCGGCCGGGCCCGCCGCAGCGAGTCCCGGACGGTCGCGCACTTGACCATCCACACCCGGTCGTCGATGCCCGAGCCGCGCCCGGTCACCGCGGCGGCGTCCGTCCCGCAGAGCGCGCCGACCAGCACCGCCGCCACCGTGGTCGCGCCGACCCCGAGGTCGCCCAGCACCACCAGGTCGGTGCCGGCGTCGGCCTCCTCGTCGGCGACGGCCATGCCGGCCCGGAACGCCCTGACGGTCTCTTCGGGCGTCATCGCGTCCTCGACGTCGATCCGGCCCGAGCCGCGCCGCACCCGGTGGGCGACCACCTCGTCGGGGAAGTCCGACGGGTCCGCGTCCACCGCCACGTCCACCACCCGCACCTCGGCGCCGAAGCGCCGGGCGAGCAGGGCGACGGGGGCGGTGCCGTCCAGCACCGCCTGCACCCGGGCGGCCGTGCCGCCCTTGGCGGGCAGCCGGGACACCCCGAGGGCCGCCACTCCGTGGTCGGCCGCGAACAGCACCACCTTGGGCGCCGACAGCGGCCGCACCGGGGAGCGCCCCTGCACGGACGACAGCCAGCTGCCCAGCTCCTCCAGCCTGCCGAGCCCGCCGCGCGGCCGGTCCAGCGCCTGCCAGCGCTCCTCGGCGGCCCGCCGGGCGCTCTCGTCGGGGCGCTCGACGAGCGAGGAGAACGTATCGAGATCCACGGTCGTGTCCATCGGTCGGAAGGCTACACGCAGCCGGTCATCGGTCTGCGGCGGGCTTGACCGTCAGAACCTGCCCGGCCACGACCAGCAGCACACGCTCCGAGGCGTCCGCCACCGCCATGTTCAGCCGGCCCAGGGTGTCGCGGAAGCGGCGGCCCGAGGCGGTCGCCGGGACGACGCCCATGCCGACCTCGTTGCTGACCGCCACGACCCGGCGACCGGTGGCCGCCCAGGCCTGCGCCAGCGCCTCGCAGCGCCGCCCGACCGCGGCCTCGCCGCCGGCCGCCCACACCTCGTCGTCCCAGGCGCCGCACTCGTCCATCACCGCGGTCAGCCAGAGCGCCAGACAGTCGATCAGGACCGGTGCCGGGTCGGCGCGGTCCGCCAGGACCGCCTCCAGCTCACAGGTCTCGGCCGTGCGCCAGCTCCCCGGCCGCCGCTCGCGGTGCAGGGCGACCCGCTGTGCCCACTCGGCGTCGCCGTCCCGGGTGCCGCCGGTGGCCACGTACAGGACATCCGGGTCGCCGGCGAGCAGCTGCTCGGCCCGGGTGGACTTGCCGGAGCGGGCGCCGCCGAGGATCAGGGTGCGGGGGAGTGCGGGGTGGGCTGCCATGCGCCCCATCCTGCCCGACCGCGCCGTCCGGCCGGCCGCCGAGCCGCCCGGCCGGCACCGCGCCGAGGCATAGGGAAGATCGGACCGGGCAGGCTAAGGTGCGCAGCACACAGCACACAGCACACAGCGTCACAAGCGTCGGTAGCGTCGTCGGGTGAGGAGAACCGGTCATGGTCTGGACGTGGCGGTACGAGAAGGCGGACGGCACCGTGGTGGCCCCGGGCGAGGGCCAGGAGGAGTTCGCCGGCCAGGGCGACGCCGAGACCTGGATCGGGGAGAGCTGGAAGCAGCTGGTCGAGGACGGCGTCGACACCGCCGTGCTGCTCGACGACGACCGGGTGGTCTACGCGATGAGCCTGCACGAGGCGTAACGGCTCACTTCGCCCCGAGGACGTGCAGCAGCGCGGCGACCTGCCGGTACGGGTCGGTGCGGCCGGCCCGCTCCTCGGCCTCCAGCAGCTGGGCCAGCTGCCGCCCGTCCACCGGTGCCGTCGCGTCGTCGGGCGCGTTGTCGGTGAAGACCCGCACGCCGTACCAGTGCTTCAGCGGGACGGACACCTCGGAGAGGGTGACGGAGAGGTCGGAGAGCCGGTCGGCGCGGGCGGCCAGGCCGAGCCGGTTGTAGTAGCGGTCGCTCTCGAAGGCGTGCAGGGCGGCCCGCCAGTCCCCGGCGGCGGCGGGCCGCAGGGCCAGCGCGTCGCGGTTGCGGACCAGCAGCGAGAGCAGTCCGCCCGGCGCCAGCAGCCGGGCCAGTGAGGCGATCATCGGATCGGGGTCCGGCAGGTACATCAGTACGCCGTGGCAGAGCACCACGTCGAAACTGCGCGGCCCGAACCAGCGTCCGCACTGGTGGCCGTCACCGCTGAGCAACTGCATCCGGCCGCGCACCTCGGGCGGCTCCTCGGCCAGCGCCCCCTGGGCGACACCGAGCGCGACCGGGTCGGAGTCGATACCGGTGACGAAGTGGCCGGCCCGGGCCAGGCGCAGTGCCTGGGTGCCCTGGCCGCAGCCGATGTCGAGAACACGCTGCGTCGTCCGGCCGGCCAGCTGCTCGGTGAGCTGCCGGGCGACCAGCTCCTGCCGGACGAGGTTGCGCAGGCCGCCGAGTCGCTCCAGCCAGGGGCCGGTGCCGCCGGCGAAGGAGCCGCTGCGCGAGGGCAGCCGCTCGTGCGCCTGCCGGTCGTGGGCGCCGAGACGGTCGTGGCCGCCGCCGCCCTGGCCCGGCAGTGCGTACAGGCCGGGCCCCTCCCAGGTCGGGGGGGCCCAGCCGGAGTCCACCGGCTCGGCGGTCAGGGCTTCTCCCCGCGCCGCACCTGCGGCTTGGGCAGCCGCAGCCTGCGCATCTGCAGGATGCGCATCAGGCCGTACGCGACCGCGCCGCGGGTGTTCTGCCCGGCGAAACGCTCGGCGAGCTGCTTGCGCAGACCGAAGCCGAGGCGGACGAAGTCCAGGATCACCAGGACGAAGAACAGCAGGAAGAGCAGGGTGGAGAGCAGTTGGAGGGCCGGCACCTTCACGATGCTGAGGACCAGGATGACCACGGCCGCGGGCAGGAAGAACTCGGCGAGCGACCAGCGGGCGTCCACGTAGTCGCGGGCGAACTTGCGCACCGGGCCCTTGTCACGGGCCGGCAGGTGGCGCTCGTCACCCTCCAGCAGCGCGGTGCGCTGCTTCTCTCGCTCGGCCCGCATCCGCTCGCGCGACTGGCGGGCGGCCTCCTTGCGGTCCTTGGGCACGCTCACGCGGGTACGCCGGTGAGCCTCGGCCTCACTGCGCTTGGGCGTGGGCCTGCCCTTCTTCGCCTGCGGGTCGCGGGGCTGGGTGGTCTCGTCCTGCTTCTCCAGCACGGCGGCGGAGGCGGCGGCATCATCTGAACGGCGTCGGAACACACCCCCAGCGTACGGGGTGCGGGCGCGCTTCTTCCGGTGCCCTTGGACCCAAACGCATATCGATCCCCGGGGCCCGTGTCCGACGCGAGGTTCAGGGTGCCTTCCCGTAGGGGATCACTCCGATGGACGGTTGGTGGAATGAGGGGCGGATCCACCCCGGGGATGAGGCAGTGGCGCGGATTGCTGTAGCACTCTTGTTGCAGGCAGGTGCACTGCGGCGAAGGGCTCGCTGCACATACACTCGTCGTGTCTGGTAACGAGATAGAGACCGCAGGCCGGAGAAGGGGGCACCCGAGGCCCATGAGCGACGGAATCATGAAGCGTATGGGGCTGATCTTCCGCTCCAAGGCGAACAAGGCCTTGGACCGGGCGGAGGATCCGCGTGAGACGCTCGACTATTCGTACCAGAAGCAGCTCGAGCTGCTGCAGAAGGTACGTCGCGGCGTCGCGGACGTAGCCACCTCGCGCAAGCGCCTGGAACTCCAGCTGACCCAGCTTCAGCAGCAGTCCGCGAAGTACGAGGACCAGGGTCGCAAGGCGCTGTCGCTCGGCCGCGAGGACCTCGCGCGCGAGGCGCTGACCCGCAAGGCCAACATGCAGTCCCAGATCACCGACCTGGAGACGCAGTACCAGCAGCTCCAGGCCGAGGAGGAGAAGCTCACGCTCGCCTCCCAGCGGCTGCAGGCCAAGGTGGACGCCTTCCGTACCAAGAAGGAGACCATCAAGGCCACCTACACCGCCGCCCAGGCGCAGACCAGGATCGCCGAGTCCTTCTCGGGGATCTCGGAGGAGATGGGCGACGTCGGCCTGGCGATCCAGCGGGCCGAGGACAAGACGGCCCAGATGCAGGCCCGTGCGGGCGCCATCGACGAGCTGCTGGCCTCCGGCGCGCTCGACGACGCCAGCGGGCTCGGCCGCAAGGACGACATCGAGGCGGAGCTGGAGCGGGTGGCCGGCGGCTCGGACGTCGAGCTGGAGCTGGCCCGGATGAAGGCCGAGCTGACGGGCGGCTCGCCGTCCGCCGGTCCGCAGGCCATCGAGCAGGGCAAGCCGCAGGACGCGCATCCGCAGGACACCCCGCGCATCAACTACAACAAGTGATCTGAGCTTCACCCCACGAACCAGGGAGACGCACGGCATGATCATGAGGGTCATGGGTGAGGGGCAGTTCAGGGTCGGCGACGACCATCTGAACCGGCTCAACGAGCTCGACGAGGAGCTTCTCGCCGCACTGGAGTCGGGGGACGAGGAACACTTCCGGCGGGCGCTCGCAGAACTGCTCGGCGCGGTGAAGGAGTTCGGCACCCCGGTGCCGCTGGACTCGCTGGATCCGTCCGACCTGATCCTTCCGAATGCCGACGCGACGATCGACGAGGTCCGGCAGCTGCTGCGGGCCGAGGGTGACGGCCTGATCCCCGGCATCCCCGAGTAGCTGCCGTCTCGCGCCGGACGCCAGACACAGGGCGGGCCCCCTCCGTCACGGAGGGGGCCCGCCCTTTGGCGCGCGTTCGCCCGTACCGGGGCTACGGCAGGGCCAGCATCCGGTCCAGCGCCGCCTTGGCGTACTTCTCGGTCTCCGGGTCGACGGTGATCACGTTCGGCACCCGGCCCTCGACCAGCGACTCCAGCGCCCAGACCAGGTGGGGCAGGTCGATCCGGTTCATGGTGGAGCAGAAGCAGACCGCCCGGTCCAGGAAGACGACCTCCTTGTCCGGGTGCGCCTTGGCGAGCCGGCGGACCAGGTTCAGCTCGGTGCCGATGGCCCACTTGGAGCCCGGCTCGGCGGCGTCCAGCGCCTTGATGATGTACTCGGTCGAGCCCACCATGTCGGCGGCCGAGACGACCTCGTGCCTGCACTCCGGGTGCACCAGCACGGTGACGCCCGGGATGCGCTCGCGGACGTCGTTCACCGAGTCCAGCGAGAACCGGCCGTGCACCGAGCAGTGGCCGCGCCAGAGGATCATCTTGGCGTTCCGCAGCTGCTCGGTGGTCAGTCCGCCGTTCGGCTTGTGCGGGTTGTAGAGGACGCAGTCGTCCAGCGAGTAGCCCATCTCGCGCACCGCGGTGTTGCGGCCGAGGTGCTGGTCGGGCAGGAAGAGCACCTTCTCGCCCTGCTCGAAGGCCCACTCCAGAGCCCGCTGGGCGTTGGACGAGGTGCAGATGGTGCCGCCGTGCCGGCCGGTGAAGGCCTTGATGTCGGCGGAGGAGTTCATGTACGAGACCGGGACGGTCACGTCGGCTATGCCGGCGTCGGTGAGCACGTCCCAGCACTCGGCGACCTGCTCGGCGGTGGCCATGTCGGCCATCGAGCAGCCGGCCGCGAGGTCGGGCAGTACGACCTGCTGGGCGTCGCCGGTGAGGATGTCCGCGGACTCGGCCATGAAGTGCACGCCGCAGAAGACGATGTACTCGGCCTCCGGGCGGGCGGCCGCGTCGCGGGCGAGCTTGAAGGAGTCACCGGTGACATCGGCGAACTCGATCACCTCGTCGCGCTGGTAGTGGTGGCCGAGGATGAAGACGCGGTCACCGAGTGCGGCCTTGGCCACGCGGGCGCGCTCGACGAGGTCCGGGTCGGAGGCGGCGGGAAGGTCGCCGGGGCACTCGACGCCGCGCTCGCTGTTCGGATCGGCCTCACGGCCGAGCAGCAGCAGAGCGAGCGGCGTCGGAGTGGGGTCGACGCCGTAGGTCTCGGTGGTGGTGGTCACGGGCGGGTGCCCTTCTGTGCGGCCGATCGGTCGGTGCAGCCTTCTCGTCTATCTGACGTTATCTATGATAACCGGTTAGCGTCAGACTGACGATGGCCGTCCTGTCGATGTGACGAGAACCGCTCGCCGGTTCGGACGCTTCCCGGCGTGGCCGAATCGATATCCGGGCCCGATCGCGTTGGCTGTCGCCATGAAGGCAATCGCGATCAGCCGCTACGGCGGCCCCGAGGTGGTCGAGTACACCGATCTGCCCGACCCCAAGGTCGGGCCCGACTCGGTGCTGGTGCAGGTCAGGGCGGCCGGTGTGAACCCGGTGGACTGGAAGATCCGCGAAGGGCACCTGGACGGGCTGCTGGACGTCCACTTCCCGCTGGTGATGGGCTGGGACGCGGCCGGGGTGGTCCGCGCGGTCGGCGGCGGGGTCACCGAGTTCGCCCCCGGCGACGAGGTCTACGGCTACATCCGCAAGGACGCCGTCGAGCACGGCACCTACGCCGAGCTGGTCGCCGCCCCGGTCCGCACCCTGGCCCGCAGGCCCGCCGCGCTCGACTGGGCGCAGAGCGGCGGCCTGCCGCTGGCCGGGCTCACCGCCCTCCAGGGCCTGAAGGCGCTGCGGGTCACGGCGGGCGACACCGTGCTGGTGCACGCCGCGGCCGGCGGCGTCGGCCACCTGGCCGTCCAGATCGCCAGGGCGCTCGGCGCCCGGGTGATCGGCACGGCGGGCGAGCGCAACCACGACTATCTGCGCGGGCTCGGCGCCGAGCCGGTCGCCCACGGCGAGGGCCTGGCCGACCGGGTCCGGGCGCTCGCCCCCGGCGGGGTGGACGCGGCCCTCGACCTGGTCGGCGGCGGCGCCGTCGAGGTCTCGGCCGGCCTGGTCGCCGACCCGGCCAGGATCGCCTCGGTCGCCGACTACGGCGTCGTCGCGCGCGGCGGCCGCTACGTCTGGGTCCGCCCCGACGCCGCCGGCCTGGCCGAACTCGCCGCCCTGGCCGACGACGGGCGGCTGACCGTCACGGTCGCCTCGACCTTCCCGCTCGCCCAGGCCGCCTCCGCCCAGGCGCTCAGCGCCGAGGGCCGCACCCGGGGCAAGATCGTTCTCCTGACGGGCTGAGCGGCGGCGTACCGCGGCCCGTCATCTGTCAGCGGTGGACTCACTCCTGTCATCCGCCAGAATGGTGGCGAACCGTTTCGGCGGCCCCAGCCCCGCCGATCCCGTACGACCAGTGGAGCCCCGCACCGATGAGCAGCAGCCCAGCGCACGAGACGGTCGGGGCCGCCCTGGACGAGACCGACCGCCTCCTGCTCGCCCGGCTGGGCAGCGACGGCCGCGCCTCGTACGCCGAGATCGGTGCGCAGGTCAACCTCTCCGCCACCGCCGTCCGCCGCCGGATCGACCGGCTGCGGGCCCGCGGCGTGGTCCGCGGCTTCACCGTCGTCCTCGACCCCTCGGTGCTCGGCTGGCAGACCGAGGCCTTCGTCGAGGTCTACTGCCGCGAGCGGACCGCCCCCGAGGAGATCCTCGCCAGCCTGCGCCAGTTCCCCGAGGTGGTCGCCGCCTGGACGGTCACCGGTGACCCGGACGCCCTGGTACACCTGCGCGCCCCCGACATGCGGCACCTGGAGGCCGTCATCGAGCGCATCCGCAAGGAGCCCGGCGTCCAGCGCAGCCGATCCTCGGTGGTCCTCTCCCAGCTCATCGGCTGACCGGGCAGCGGCCCGGAGAACGGCCCGCGAAGGGCGCCCGACCGCTCGCGCAGGAAACCTGCGCGAGGGTCGGCGAAGACGCTCGAAACCTGCCTGACCAGCCGCGTTCCGACGCGCGGCGAAGGCCCCCGGCTGCCTACGCTGATCACGTCCGGCGGCGCGGTGGGAACGTCCCGCGCGACCGGACCTCCCCCGACACCCCACAGCCGAGAGGGACATCCGTGTCCGCAGCCCCCGACCGCATGCACCGGCCCGACAACGAGCTGGTCGACCTGGTATTCGACTACATGCGGGAGCGGCTGCAGTACGACCCCGTCCCGCTCGACCACCCCGGCGACGGCGAGCACCTGCGCGCCCAGCTGGCCGGCCTGCTGAACCCGGACGGCAACAGCCCGGCCGACGTGCTGAAGCTCTACGACCACGAGCTCTCCCGCGCGGTGATCTCCGCCGACAGCCCGCGCTACCTCTCGTTCATCCCGTGCGCCCCCACCAAGGCCGCGCTCCTCTTCGACATGGTCGTCTCCTGCGCCTCCCTCCAGGGCATCTCCTGGCTGGAGGCGGCCGGCGCCATCGCCGCCGAGAACCAGGTGCTGCGCCTGATCGCCGACCGGGCCGGCCTGCCGGACACGGCCGGCGGCACCTTCGTCTCCGGCGGCTCGGCCGGCAACCTCTCCGCCCTGGTGGTCGCCCGCGACACCGCCCGCCGCCGCCTGGGCGTGGGGCCGGAGACCCGGCTGCGGATCGCCGTCGCCGACCAGGTGCACTCCTCGGTCAAGAACACCTTCAACATCATCGGTGTCGAGGCGTTCAAGGTCCCCACCGTCGACCGCCGCTTCACCGGTGAGGCGCTGCGCGCCGCCCTGGCCGCCGACCCCCACCCGGAGACGGTGATCGCAGTCGTCGGCACCGCCGGCACCACCAACGAGGGCATCGTCGACGACCTCCAGGGCCTCTCCGAGGTCACCCGCGAGCGCGGCCTCTGGTTCCACGTGGACGGTGCCTACGGCGGCGCGGGCCTCTTCGCCCCCTCCGTCCGCGAGCGCTACAACGGCATCGAGCACGCCGACTCGTTCGTGGTGGACCCGCACAAGTGGCTGTTCGCCCCGTTCGACTGCGCCGCGCTGATCTACCGCAACCCGCAGCTCGCCCGCGCCGTGCACACCCAGGACGCCTCCTACCTGGACGTGCTGCACACCGAGGGCGACGAGTGGAACCCCACCGACTACGCCTACCACCTGACCCGGCGCGCCCGCGGCCTGCCGCTCTGGTTCTCCCTCGCCGTGCACGGCACCCAGGCGTACACCGACGCCATCGAGGCCGGCCTCACGCTGGCCCGGGACACCGCCCAGGTCATCCGTGACAGCGAACACCTGGAGCTGCTGATCGACCCGCAGCTGTCCGCCGTCTGCTTCCGCCGCAAGGGCTGGACCAACGACGACTACTACCGCTGGTCGCAGCAGCTGCTCGCGGACCAGGTCGGCTTCGTCACCCCCACCGGCTGGGACGGCGAGACGGTCGCCCGCTTCGCCTTCCTGCACCCGGGCACCACGATGGAGATGGTCCGGGAGATCCTGGACACCATGGTCTGACCGCTGTGGTCCGCCCCCTCCGGGCCGACCGCTCCGTGAACCCCCGCCGGGCCGCCCGGCGGGGGTTCACGCGTCGGGGGTCCGGGCCGCGGACGACGGCTACAACAGGGCGCCGTTCGGCAGGTACGGCGCCGGCGGGCGCATCCCGCGCAGGCCCAGATAGCCGCGGGTCTGCGGCGTGAGCCCCAGCTCCAGGCCGACGTCCAGCGCCCACTCCTGCTCGGCGGTCAGGTACTCCACCCGGGCCTGCTCCCCGTCCGGCACCCGGGCCAGCGCCTCGCGCAGCAGCCGGACGGCTATCCGCTTCGAGGTCGCGGCCAGCAGCTTCACCTCGGCGCCGTCCCGGTAGCAGTAGCCGCTGCCCGCCAGCGCGTCGGCGACCAGCAGCTCCTCGAAGTGGCCCAGCATCAGCTCGTGGTCCGGTCCGTGCGCGGCGCCGCGCAGCCGCCGGTCCACCGAGTCCAGCAGATGCCGGTGGGTGGAGTTGCCGCGGTGCACCGGGATGTCCCCGGGGTCGATCAGCCCGGACCGGTCCACCCGGCCGGCCAGCCGCATCGTCGGGTGCAGCGTGAAGCCGGCCAGCCGGTAGCGGCGGGCGGCCGCGGGGGACGGCGAAGCGCAGAGCATCCCGCGCAGACAGCCCCGCCCGTACGCGGCGGCCCGCTCCAGCAGCAACCGCCCGACGCCCTTGCCCTGCGCCTCGGGCCGCACCACGAACAGCGCGAGCATCCACAGCCCCTCGCGCCGCAGCGACAGCACCGCGCCGACCGGTTCGCCGCCGCTCTCCGCCAGCCAGCAGCCCTGCGGGTCGGTGCGCACCAGATGTCTGGTCCGGGCCGCCTGGTAGACCGGTGAGGGCGGGGCGCCGGGCATGCCGTCGGGGGCATCGGCGAGCGAGGCGAACGAGGCGCGGGCGATGTGCTGGACGGCCTCCGCGTCGGCGGTGGTGTCCTGGACCAGGCGCAGGATCATGCCCACCATCCTGGCCGCCCGGCCTCTCGCGCGGGGCCCGTTCGCCCGGATCGGCACCTCGGGCGGTGACCGAGCCCCGCCGGTTGTGCGAGCATGGGGAACGTAGGGAGCGGGTAGCACACCCGGCCCACGGAAATTCCGCCGCCAGAGACCTGTGAAATCCACCCGCCGTCCCGGAAATGAATTCGGGCGGCTGCTGGTTGGCACTGGCGGCAGACCGTCGTCAAGACCGGGAGAAAGCAGATGACCGTCCAGGACGAGACCACCGTCGAGAGTGGCATCCTCCTTACCGATGCCGCCGCGGCCAAGGTCAAGGGCCTGCTGGAGCAGGAGGGCCGCGACGACCTCGCACTGCGTGTGGCCGTCCAGCCCGGTGGCTGCTCCGGCCTGCGTTACCAGCTGTTCTTCGACGAGCGTTCGCTCGACGGCGACGTGCTCAAGGACTTCGACGGTGTCAAGGTCGTCACCGACCGGATGAGCGCCCCGTACCTCGGCGGCGCCACCGTCGACTTCGTGGACACCATCGAGAAGCAGGGCTTCACGATCGACAACCCGAACGCCACCGGGTCCTGCGCCTGTGGCGACTCGTTCAGCTGAGCAGCGGCTCGGCGGTGAACACCAAGGCGGCCCCGGGAATCTCCCGGGGCCGCCTTCGTCATGTCCGTGGCCCGCGCTACCGGCCGCCGGTCTCCGGCCCGGCCGGGTCCGGGCCGACGTGCGGGTCGGCCTCCAGCGGCACCGCCTCGCCGGTCGCGAGGTCCGTCACCGCCCGGCCCGCCAGCGGCTGCTTCAGATCGGCGGTCACCGACTGCCGCTTGGCCACCTGGGCGCAGACCTGCCCGGAGGGGACCGGCGCCGCCACCGTCACCCGCACGTCCACCCGCCCGGGCCTGGACTCGTCCGCCTTGAGCGCGTACTTCTCGCAGATCCCGCCGTAGAACCAGACCGTCAGCCGGGCGCCGTCCACCCGGTAGGTGATCGCCGGGTGCGTCGCCGGACCGTTCGGCGCCGGCTCGCCGACCGCGATGCCGTTGCCCGGGGGAGTGGGCGCCGGGGACTGCGCCGGTGCCGACGGCACGGAGGACGGCGCGGGGCCGGTCGGCCGGGGCTCGGGCGCGTCCGCCGAGGGATCGGCCGGCGGGGTCGTCACCGGTGCCGGGGCCACGGCCCCGTCGGTGGGCGGGGCGCTCGCCGACGGCCGCGCCGATCCGGCGGCCGCGTCCGAGGCGGCCCGGCTGTCCCCGCCGCACCCGGCCACCGAGGTCGCCGCCGCCAGCACCAGACCGGCCAGCGCCACCATCCGCCGTCCGCGCGGACGGACGGCACGCGCACCGCCGGGGCGCCGGGGCATCGTCTCCAGATCCATCTGAACTTCCTCCCGAGGGCTCAGCGGCGCCGCCTTCACGGCCGCACCGCGCGGATCCGACGTGCCCGGGACGATTCCGGTTCCCCCGCGCCCGCCGTGCCCGCGCCGAGCCGCTCGCGAGGCCTGCTCACATCCCGTAGTCGGCCATCCCGGCGACCACACGCTGCGCCCCGGACGGGACGCGGAAGCCCGGGTGGGCGGGGGCGCTGGGCTCCGGGCCGGTGGCCAGCAGCGGCCAGAACCGCCGCAGTTGCCGGGAGGAGTCAACCAGCGCGTCGAGCGTCTCGCCGTCCGCGTCGCCCCGCGGGACGGGAGGGACCCGCAGGGGGTGGTGACTGGGCATCATCGGCCATCGCTCCGATCCACCGTGCCGTGGCCGCACCGCCACGGACCTGGAAGGGCCGGTCCGGCCCCTGCCGCGACCCTAGGCCGGACCGCCGGGCCGCCACCAGAGCTACCGGGAGGTAGTACCCGTTCGAGCCGACCGGTGCCAATTCAGGCGGTCTTGCTGTCGCCCGCCCTCTGCCCGGTACCGTGAGTGGGTTCGCCGCCCGCTTTCCGTGGCCATGCCGCCATCCTGAGGAGACCTTCCGTGCGTATCGCCGTCGCCGGTTCGATCGCTACCGACCATCTGATGACGTTCCCCGGCCGGTTCGCCGACCAGCTGGTCGCCGAGCAGCTGCACACCGTGTCGCTGTCCTTCCTGGTCGACACCCTCGACATCCGCCGCGGCGGTGTCGCGCCGAACATCGCCTTCGGTATGGGCGTCCTCGGACTGCGCCCGATCCTGGTCGGCGCGGCCGGCGCGGACTTCGCCGAGTACCGCAGCTGGCTGGAGCGCAACAACGTGGACTGCACCTCCGTCCACATCTCCGAGACCCGGCACACCGCCCGGTTCATGTGCACCACGGACGAGGACCACAACCAGATCGCCTCGTTCTACACCGGAGCCATGGCGGAGGCCCGCAACATCGAGCTGAAGCCGATCGCCGACCGGGTCGGCGGTCTGGACCTCGTACTGATCGGTGCCGACGACCCGCAGGGCATGGTCCGCCACACCCAGGAGTGCCGTACCCGCGGCTACGCCTTCGCCGCCGACCCCTCCCAGCAGCTGGCCCGCCTGGAGGGCGACGACATCCGCGAGATCGTCGACGGCGCCGCGTACCTGTTCACCAACGAGTACGAGGCCGCGCTGATCGAGAGCAAGACCGGCTGGGACGCCGACGAGATCCTCACCCGGGTCGGCACCCGCATCACCACCCTCGGCAGCAAGGGTGTCCGGATCGACCGCAAGGGCGAGGCCCCCATCGTGGTCGGCTGCGCCCCCGAGGAGAGCAAGACCGACCCGACCGGCGTCGGCGACGCCTTCCGGGCCGGCTTCCTGGCGGGCCTCTCCTGGGACCTGGAGCTGGAGCGCTCCGCCCAGCTCGGCTGCATGCTCGCCACCCTGGTGATCGAGACCGTCGGCACCCAGGAGTACGAGCTGCGCCCGACCGCGTTCCTGCAGCGCTTCGAAGGCGCCTACGGTCCGGAGGCGACCGCCGACATCCGGGCGCACCTGCTCAAGTAGTGCGCCGGACCAGGTAGGCCGAGCCCCGGTCGCCGCCGTAGTCGGCGGCCGGGGCCTCGCCCGCGTACTCCTGTCCGCGCATCTCGCACCAGGCCGGGATGTCCAGCCGCGCCGCCTCGTCGTCCGCCAGCACCGCGACCGTCCCGCCCACCGGCACCTCGCCGATCCGCTTCGCCAGCTCGATCACGGGCAGAGGACAGCGCTTGCCCAGGGCGTTGATAAGAGTGACCTGCCCACTCGCCTCCGGTTGCGCTGCCGTCACTGCCGTCACTGCCTCCGCCGGGGCCGGCAGGTCCAGCCCGAGCGGGGCACGGACGCCGGCCACCAGGCCGGGCAGGACGGCCAGGAAGCGCTCGACGTCCGCCTCCGCCGCCCCGAACGGCAGCGAGACCCGGACGTTGCCCTCGGTGAGGACGCCCATCGCGGCCAGCACATGGCTCGGCGTCAGGGTGGAGGAGGTGCAGGACGAACCGGAGGAGACGGCGAAGCCGGCCCGGTCCAGCTCGGTCAGCAGCACCTCGCCGTCCACGTACAGGCAGGAGAAGGTGACGATGTGCGGCAGCCGCCGCACCGGGTCGCCGACCACCTCGACCTCCGGCACCAGCTGCGGCACCCGGGCCCGGATCCGCTCGACCAGGGTGTGCAGCCGGGCGTTCTCCCGCTCCGCCTCGGCCCGTACCGCCCGCAGCGAGGCCGCCGCGGCCACGATCGCCGGCACGTTGACGTAGCCGGGCACCCGGCCGCCCTCGCGTTCGTCGGCCGGCAGCGGCGAGACGTACCGGACGCCCTTGCGCACGGCCAGCACACCGACCCCGGCCGGGCCTCCCCACTTGTGCGCACTGGCCGTCAGCAGCGACCAGCCGCCCGGGACGTCCACCCTTCCGGCACTCTGCGCGGCGTCCACCAGCAGCGGCACGTCCCCGCAGGCCTCGGCCGCCTCGGCCACCGGCTGGACCGTCCCCACCTCGTGGTTGGCGGACTGCAGCACGGCGAGTGCGGTGTCCGGCCGCAGCGCCGCCGCGAACCCCTCGGGCGAGACCCGACCGAACCGGTCCACCGGGACGACCGAGACCGGGCCGCCGGCCGCCCCGGCCGGAGGCTGGAGGTGCGCCCATCGCTCGGCGGTGTGCAGCACGCTGGAGTGCTCCACGGCCGAGTGCACCAGGTGCCCGCCGCGCCGCCGGTTCCCGGCCAGCGCGCCCAGCATGCCCAGGTGCACCGCCTGCGTCCCGCTCGTCGTGAACGCGATCTCGTCGGCCCGGGTGCCCAGCACCCCGGCCACCGTCTCGCGGGCCGCGTCCAGCAGCATCCGGGCCTGCCGCCCGGACCGGTACAGCCGGGCCGGATCGGCCCACCCCTCGTCCAGAGCGGCGGTCAACGCCTGCCGCGCGACGGGGTGGAGCGGCGCGGTGGAAGCCACATCGAAGTACACGGTCACATTTAACGACACACCCGAACGCATTCCGGCCTCCCACCGCCGCTTAACGGCCGTCAGTCGATCACCCCGAATGCCCGATTCGTCCGCTTCCGACGGACCGTCACCCGCGTTGTCCGAGGTCATCCCCCGATCGGGCGTACGGACCCCTAATGCCTACGATGACCTGCGACGCAGCCCTTGCGGGGCCTGATCGGGTGGCCGGGCGGCGCGTTACCGGGACCTGCCCGTCAGCAGCGCATAAGGCTGGAGTAGGGTTTGGCCCGCATAAGCATTCAAACCGTGCCCGTGGACGGGTCGCCGGGGAGGCTCACAAACCTCCGCGGGGCGACGCGAAGGCGGGCGAGACTTCGGGAAGGCGCTACGTGAGTCCCAACGGCTCCGACCGCTCGCCGCGGCGCACGATGCGGCGGAAGCTGCCTCAGGCGCTGGCACTGGGCCTCGTCATCGCGACCGCCACCGGCTGCTCGGCCAACGACCTCCCCAGGCTTGGCCTCCCGAGCCCCGTCACCAAGGAAGGACCGATGGTCCTCCAGATGTGGCAGGGTTCCTGGATCGCGGCGCTGGTGGTCGGCGTACTGATGTGGGGTCTGATCATCTGGAGCGTGATCTTCCACCGGCGCAGCCGCACCGGCGTGCAGGTCCCCCCGCA
Source organism: Kitasatospora sp. NPDC087315 (assembly GCF_044744345.1). NCBI lineage: Bacteria > Bacillati > Actinomycetota > Actinomycetes > Kitasatosporales > Streptomycetaceae > Kitasatospora > Kitasatospora sp. NPDC087315. The sequence goes on from NZ_JBIUYD010000042.1 coordinate 53,919, forward strand.
GACCCGGTACAACGTGCCCATCGAGGCGCTCTACACCGCGGTCCCCATCATCATCGTGTCGGTTCTCTTCTACTTCGTCGCCCGCGACGAGACGAAGCTGATCGCCGTCTCCGAGAAGCCGCAGCACACCGTCAACGTGGTGGGCTTCCAGTGGAGCTGGGCGTTCAACTACGAGAACACCGAGACCCCCGACCCGGCCAACAAGGACGCCGCGTACGACGTGGGCACCCCCAAGGAGGTGCCGACCCTGTACCTGCCGGTCGACGAGACGGTGCAGTTCCGCCTCACCTCGCGGGACGTCATCCACGACTTCTGGCCCATCAGCTTCATGATGAAGATGGATGTCGTCCCGGGCGTGGTGAACAAGTTCGAGGTCACCCCGACCGTCAAGGGCGAGTACATGGGCAAGTGCGCCGAGCTCTGCGGCGTCGACCACTCGCGCATGCTGTTCAACGTCAAGGTCGTCGACCGCGCCGAGTACGACAAGCACCTGGCGGACCTCCGGGCCAAGGGTCAGACCGGCGCGGTGCCCTCCGGCATCACGACCATGGGAAGTGAAGAGAAGTGACCATCCTCAACGAGCCCGCCGCGGCCGGCGGGGGCGCCGGGGCCGTCACGGTCGGGGCGCAGCGGACCCGGAAGCCGGGTTCGACCATCATCAAGTGGCTGACGACCACTGACCACAAGACGATCGGCACCCTCTACCTGGGCACGTCGTTCGCCTTCTTCCTGATCGGTGGCATCCTCGCCCTGGTCATGCGCGCCGAGCTGGCTCGTCCCGGGACCCAGATCCTGTCGAACGAGCAGTTCAACCAGGCGTTCACGATGCACGGCACGATCATGCTGCTGATGTTCGCGACGCCGCTCTTCGCCGGCTTCGCGAACTGGATCATGCCGCTCCAGATCGGCGCCCCGGACGTGGCGTTCCCGCGTCTGAACATGTTCGCCTACTGGCTGTACCTGTTCGGCTCGACCATCGCGGTGGCCGGCTTCGTCACCCCGCAGGGTGCGGCCGACTTCGGCTGGTTCGCCTACTCCCCGCTGTCGGACGCGGTCCGCTCGCCGGGCGTCGGCGCCGACATGTGGATCATGGGTCTGGCCTTCTCCGGTTTCGGCACGATCCTCGGTGCGGTCAACTTCATCACCACGATCATCTGCATGCGCGCGCCCGGCATGACGATGTTCCGGATGTCGATCTTCGTCTGGAACGTCCTGCTGACCGCCGTGCTGATCCTGCTGGCCTTCCCGGTCCTGGCCGCCGCGCTGTTCGCCCTGGAGGCGGACCGAAAGTTCGGGGCACACGTCTTCGATCCGGCCAACGGCGGGGCGCTGCTCTGGCAACACCTCTTCTGGTTCTTCGGCCACCCCGAGGTGTACATCATCGCGCTGCCGTTCTTCGGCATCGTGTCCGAGATCATCCCGGTCTTCAGCCGCAAGCCGATGTTCGGCTACTCCGGCCTGATCGCGGCCACCATCGCGATCGCCGGTCTGTCCGTGACGGTGTGGGCGCACCACATGTACGTCACCGGCCAAGTGCTGTTGCCGTTCTTCTCCTTCATGACCTTCCTGATCGCGGTCCCGACCGGTGTGAAGTTCTTCAACTGGGTCGGCACCATGTGGAAGGGCTCGCTGAGCTTCGAGACGCCGATGCTCTGGACGGTCGGCTTCCTGGTCACCTTCCTCTTCGGCGGTCTGACGGGCGTTCTGCTCGCCTCCCCGCCGATCGACTTCCACGTCTCGGACTCGTACTTCGTCGTCGCCCACTTCCACTACGTGGTCTTCGGCACCGTCGTCTTCGCGATGTTCGCCGGCTTCCACTTCTGGTGGCCGAAGATGACCGGCAAGATGCTGGACGAGCGCCTCGGCAAGATCACCTTCTGGACGCTGTTCTTCGGCTTCCACTCCACCTTCCTGGTGCAGCACTGGCTCGGCGCCGAGGGCATGCCCCGCCGCTACGCCGACTACCTGGCCGCCGACGGTTTCACCACCCTGAACACCGTCTCGACCATCGGCTCGTTCCTGCTCGGCCTGTCGATCCTGCCGTTCCTGTACAACGTCTGGAAGACCGCCAAGTACGGCGAGAAGATCGAGGTCGACGACCCGTGGGGCTACGGCCGCTCGCTGGAGTGGGCGACCTCCTGCCCGCCGCCGCGGCACAACTTCGTCACCCTGCCCCGGATCCGCTCCGAATCCCCGGCCTTCGACCTCCACCACCCGGAGATCGCCGCGCTGGACTACCTGGAGAACCACGGTGAGCCGGCCAAGCACTTCGCCGGTGTCACCCCGGTGAAGTACGACAACCCGCAGCTGGGCAAGGGCAAGAAGGAAGGCGACGCCTGATGAAGGAACAGGGAAAGATCTTCCTTGGCCTGTCGGTCTTCATGCTCGCGATGGCGATCACCTACGGCCTGTGGACCAGCAACTCCTCCGAGCACGGCGTCGAGGCTGCCGGTACCACCGCGCTGTTCCTCTCCTTCGCACTGAGCGCCTTCATCGGGTACTACCTCGCCTTCACCGCCCGCCGGGTGGACAGCGGCGCGGGTGACAACCCCGAGGCCGAGGTCGCGGACGACTCCGGCGAGCTGGGCTTCTTCGCCCCGCACAGCTGGCAGCCGCTCTCGCTCGCGGTCGGCGGTGCGCTCGCCTTCCTCGGTGTGGTCTTCGGCTGGTGGCTGATGTTCTGGTCGATTCCGGTGATCCTGATCGGCCTGTACGGCTGGGTCTTCGAGTTCTACCGGGGCGAGAACCAGAACCAGTAACGGGTCTCTCTCGCACAGGGCCGGGTATCCCGCACGGGATGCCCGGCCCTGTTGCGTCCCCGGAGTGACGGCCTCACTCCGCCGGCCCAATGGAACGGCGCTCCGATGTCGCTTCCGCCCCGACCCTTCCTACGATCTGACTCAATCGTGCGACCCCTACGGAGGCGGTCATGGCCGGCAGGCGCGGAATCGCAGGTATCGGCAGCATCTCGCTGGCGCTCGCAGTACTGACCCCACTGGCCGCCTGCACGTCCGGCGGCCGGGGCGCCGCCGGCCCGCTCCACAAGGTCGACGCGGCGCCGCTGGTGCGCCTCTCGGCCGACCGCACGGTGGACCCGGCCCAGCCCGTCACCGTGACCGCGGTCCGCGGCAGCCGCCTGACCGACGTCACCGTGGTCGGCCCGGACGGCCGGGTGGTGGCCGGCCGGCTGGCCGAGGACCAGCGCAGCTGGCAGACCACCGGCCGGCTGAAGGCGGCCGCCGCCTACACCGTCAGGATCGCCGCCGACGACGGCAAGGGCGGGCGCGGCGAGACCACCGCCGGCTTCACCACGCTGGCCGGGCAGCGCCTGCTCACCGCCAAGCTCGGCCCGGACTCCTCCGGCAGCGGTGTCTACGGAGTGGGCCAGCCGCTCACCGTCCAGCTCTCCGAGGCGGTGAAGGAGCCGCAGGCCCGCCAGGAGGTCGAGCGGGCCCTGACCGTCACCTCCCAGCCCGCCGTCACCGGTGGCTGGTACTGGGTGAACGACAAGGAGCTGCACTTCCGGCCGGAGAACTACTGGCCGGTCGGCACCGCCGTCGGCCTGGCCTTCGAGGGCACCGGCAGCCGGATCTCGGACGGCCTCTACGGCGGCGACCGCAGCTCCCTGACCCTGCGGATCGGGGAGCGGGTGGAGTCGGTGATCGACGCGGCGGCCCACGAACTCACCCTGATGCGCGGCGGCGAGCGGGTCCGGACCGTGCCGGTGACCACCGGCAAGCCCGGCTTCGACACTCGCAACGGCATCAAGGTCGTGCTGGGCCAGGAGCGCGTGGTACGGATGAACGGCGAGACGATCGGGATAGCGGCCGGCAGCTCCGAGGCGTACGACCTCAACGTGGAGTGGGCCACCCGGGTGACCTGGAGCGGGGAGTACGTGCACGCCGCGCCCTGGTCCGTGGGCTCGCAGGGCCTGGAGAATGTCAGCCACGGCTGTACCGGCATGAGCACCGAGAACGCCAAGTGGTTCTACCAGAACACCCGGGTGGGCGACCTCGTCACGGTGGTCAACAGCCGCGGCACCGGCATGGAGCCGTTCGGCAACGGCTTCGGGGACTGGAACGTCTCCTGGGACGAGTGGGTGAAGCGCAGCGCCCTCGGACAGCCCGTCAGCACCACCCTCCCGCCCGCCCAGGCCCCCGCCACCGGGATGATCCGGCCGGAGCTGTAGCGGGGCCGCCCAGGCCCCTTCAGGACCCCGCAGACCCCTCTGGACCCCCTCCGGGCCGCCCAGGTCCCGCGGGTCCCTCAGACGTCCTCGGGTCCCTGGTAGGCCAGCCGCAGGGCGGTCTCCACGGCCGCCAGGGCGTCCGCCCGCGGCAGCCCGAGCCGGTGGGCCCGCTCGGCGTACTCGGCGGCGGCGGCCGAGGCCAGCCGGTGGGCGGTGTCACCGGCGGCGGCGATCAGGGTGCCGCGACGGCCGTGGGTCTCCACCACGCCGTCCGCCTCCAGCTCCCGGTAGGCACGGGCCACCGTCCCCGGGGCCAGCCCGAGCTCCTCGGCCAGGGCCCGGACGGTGGGCAGCCGCAGCCCGGTCGGCAGCTCGCCGGTCCGGGCCTGCTCGGCGATCTGGACACGGATCTGCTCGAACGGGGGAGTGGCGGCGGCGGGGTCGACGGACAGCTGCACGGGGACTCCTGACGATGGGCGGAGACGGGAAAGCCCGAGGGCCGCCGACCAGAAGAACTCTGGTCAGCGGCCCTCGGGTGTGACGCGGGGTGCGTACGGGATCAGTGGTGGCCGTGGCCGCTGGTGATCTCGTGGTGCTCCTCGGCGGTGGGCTTGGGGATCTGGCTGCCCTCGCCGTAGAAGCCGCGGGAGAGCTTCGCCCGGGTGCGGGTGAGAATGCCGGCCTTGCGGGCCACGCCGTTCTCGTCCGTCTCGGCCGGCAGCTCGAACGGCTCACGCTGCTCGTGCGAGGTGAGCTTGTGCAGGTCGGCCTGCGGCAGCTGCGCGTGCACCTCGACGAACTCGCCGTGCGGCAGGCGCTTGATGACGCCGGTCTCGCGGCCGTGCAGCACCTTCTCCTTGTCCCGGCGCTGGAGGCCGAGGCACCAGCGCTTGGTGATGATGAAGGTCACCACCGGCAGCACGAAGAAGCCCACGCGGACGAAGTACGTGATGTCGTTGATCGACAGGTGCAGGTGGGTGGCGAACAGGTCGTTGCCACCACCGACCAGGAGGACCAGGTAGAGGCTGATCCAGGCGGCGCCGAGCGCGGTGCGGACGGGCGCGTTGCGCGGGCGGTCCAGGATGTGGTGCTCGCGCTTGTCGCCGGTGATCCAGCCCTCGATGAACGGGTAGACCGCGATCGAGACCAGCACCAGCGGGAAGATCATCAGCGGGACGAAGACACCCAGGTTGAGGGTGTGGCCCCAGAGGCCGATCTCCCAGCCGGGCATGACGCGGATGAGGCCTTCGGAGAAGCCCATGTACCAGTCGGGCTGGGCGTCGGTGGAGACGTGGTCGGGGCGGTACGGGCCGTAGGCCCAGATGGGGTTGATCGTGGCGATCGCGGAGATGACCGAGATGATGCCGAAGACGAGGAAGAAGAAGCCGCCGGCCTTGGCCATGTAGACGGGCATCAGGGGCATGCCGACGACGTTCTTCTCGGTCTTGCCGGGGCCGGCCCACTGGGTGTGCTTGTGGTAGAAGACCAGGATCAGGTGCGCGACGAGCAGGCCGAGCATGATGCCGGGGATCAGCAGCACGTGGATGGTGAAGAACCGCGGGACGATGTCGTGGCCGGGGAACTCGCCGCCGAACAGGAACATCTGGATGTAGCTGCCGACCAGCGGGACGGCGAGGATGGCGCCTTCCATGAAGCG
>NZ_JBIUYD010000043.1:0-56864 GCF_044744345.1 Kitasatospora sp. NPDC087315
AGCGCTGGTGCCTCGGCCTCCAGCGCCGGGACAAGGAGAAGGTGCTGCACGGCCGCGAGACCGGCGTCATCAAGCGCCTGCCGCACGGCGAGTTCACCGAGGTGCACGCCCCGCTCACGGCGGCCGAACTGCACCGGCTCACCTCGCACGAGCAGCCCCGACCCCTCGAACTCCCGGCCGCCGTGGACGAGAATGGAGTCGCCCACCCGGCGGGGGCGCTCACCCGCACCCGTGCGAGGCTGTCCCGTGGGCTGTACGGCGAGGGCGCCAGGATCGCCAAGCCCACCGCCGAGGAGTACCGCGAGATCACCGACGGCCAGGGCCACGGGCACTGACGGGCGCTGCCGCCGGCCCTGCGGCGCGGGGCGACGGGGCCCGCACCGCGCCGTACCGCAAGCACCACACCGTAGGCACCGCGCCGCACGACGAGCACCGCACAACAAGCACCGCGCCACGAGCACCGGGTGGACACCGCACCACGGACACCGGCCTGCCCGACCTGGACAAGGGAGGACATCGTGCACGACCGTACCGACCAACTCGCCGACAGCAGATACCTCCTGCTCACCACCTTCGGCGAGGACGGCAGCAAGCTCCGCTCGCAGATCTGGGTGGTCGCCGACGGCCCGGCGCTCGGCATCTGGACCCCCGCCCACTCCGGCGAGGCCGAGCGCATCCGCCGCCACCCCAAGGTGCTCGTCGGCCCGTGCGATGCCCATGGGCGTCCGACCGGCCGGCAGCTCCCCGCCCGCGCGGCGGTCTGCGACGAGGACGCCACCGCGCGCTACCGCACCTCGCTGATCAACAAGTACGGCATGACGGCGCTGATCGCCCTGGCCCGCAGCCGCTTCCGGCTCGGCCTGGCCGGGACGGTCGGCATCCGGATCACGCTCAACGAGCTGGAGCAGCGGCTGATCGGGCCGGAGTGGCAGCTGCCGACGACGTACTGTCCGAACTGAGGCGGCCCGAACCGGGAGGCCCGTCCGGGGTGCGGCGGACCGGGGTGCGGCGGGGGTGTCCCCGTCGCGGACCCGGTCGTCGCGGACCCGGCCTTTCGCGTCAGTCCCCGTCCTCCGGGGCCGTGGCGAGGTCGCCGGGTTCGCACGCCTCCCGTCCGGTGCCGACGTGCACCACCCTGACCACCCGGCCGGGCCCGCCGGGGACGACCTGCTGCTCGTGGCCGCACCGCGGGCAGATCAACGGGATGCCCGGCTTGCGCGGTTCCCGGGCGACGGGCCCGCCGTCGCGGCCCGGTGTCGTCACGTCAGCGGGTGGGTCGGGACCGGGCTGACCTCCTGGATCTCGCCGTGCGCCTTGGTGAGGAGCTGCGAGGCGAGGTCGTTGAGCGCCCGGGCGGCCGCGATCTCCTCGCCGACTCTCAGCTGTTCCGGGTCGGACGGGTGGCGGCTGGTGTAGCCGTGGGCGCGCACTTCCGTGCCGTCCCCGAGCCGTAGCAGGGCGGCGGCGGACGTCCTCGCCCCCTCCTCGCGAAACTCCATCTCGATGTGCCAACCGACGAGAGTCTGCATGGCGGATCACCTCCAACGGTTACTCCTCCAGAGTGCGCCGTACCCAGCGTGAACACCAGGGCAGCGCGATCCGGGGGCGACTTGAACGCGTTCAATCGATGAGCGTAGAGTCACCGCCAGTAGAGTTTGAACGCGTTCAAGATAGCGGGGTGGCAGCGATGGGCCGGGGCACGGCGGAACTGGTCGACCTTCTCGTCCTGCTCGGCATGGGCGCCGTGATCCCGCTCGGCCTCACCCTGATCGACGAACCCGGGCTCGCCCGCGTCCGCCGGTACTGGCCGCTGGCCGCCGTCCCCGGCGCACTCTCGCTCTGGCTGCCGCGCGGCGGCCTCGCGACCGGCAGCGCCCTCCTGTACGCGCTCGGCACCCTCGCCCTCGCCGCCCACGCGCCGCTGCGGCTGGCCCGCACCCGCTCCCTCGCACCACGCGAGACCGCCGTGCTCACCGCGCTCACCACCCCCTCGGTGGCCGGGCTCGCACTGGTCGCCGAACGGTCGGGGTACCGACTGCTCGGCTTCGACCTCGACATCCTGGCGCTGACGGTGCCGCACTTCCACTACGCCGGCTTCACCGCCGCCCTCGTCGCCGGACTGGTCTGCCGGGCCGCACCCGCGAGCGCCGCCGCCCGCTGCGCCGCGCTCAGCGTCCCGCTCGGCACCCTGCTGGTGCTGGCCGGCTACTTCGTCGACGACTGGGCCGAGTTCGCCGGCGCCCTGGTGCTCACCGCCGGGATGTGGCTGACCGGCCTGCTCACCTGGCGCGACCTGCGCACCCGCGCCGCCGACCGGACCACCGCCGCCCTGCTCGCCGTCTCCTCCGCCGTGCTCGTCGCCACCATGCTGCTCGCCCTCTGGTGGGCACTCGGCGAGGCGTCCGGGCTCCCGCACCCCACCCTGGGCTGGATGGCCGCCACCCACGGGGTCGGCAACGCGCTCGGCTTCGCGCTCTGCTCCCTGCTCGCCTGGCGCCGCGTCGGTCACCCCGGTCACCCCGGTCGGCTCGGCCGCTTCGACCCGCTCACCAAGGAAACCGTGTGATGAACACCAGCGACCTCAACTACCCCCAGGTCGGGGCCAGCAGTGCCGTCGACCGGCCGCTGCCCGCCGGCTACAACCACCTGCGCCACCGCGTCCTGATCGGCCACGGCCGCGCCGCGCTGGACGCCGCCGGTGACGCGCTGCTCGGCTGGCGGATGCACCGCGCGGCCGGCGTCCTGGTCACCGCCGAGGCCGACCGGGCCGCCGCCGGAGTCGCCGTCGAGTGCGCCATCGGCCTCGGCCCGCTACGGGCCGGCGCCCCCTGCCGGGTGGTCCGCAGTGACGACGGCCCCGACCGCTACGGCTTCACCTACGGCACCCGCCACGGCCATCTCGCCTGCGGCGAGGAGACGTTCCGGGTCGAGATGGGCCCGGACAAGGCCGTCTGGTTCACCGTCACCGCCTTCAGCCGCCCCGACCGCTGGTTCGCCCGCCTCGCCGGCCCCCTGCTGCCGCTCGGCCAGCGCCTGTTCGCCCGCCGCTGCGGCCGCGTCCTGACCCGGATCGCCTCGGCGGCGGCCGGGCACCGCCCGGAACCGGAGCAATGAGCCGGCATGTTCAAGTCCCACGACGGCGGCCAAGTGGTCAGCTCCGTACTTGGCGCTGGCGTAGGGTTCCTGGCTCATGACCTGCGCGACGAGGTTCATGAACTGGCCGATGCCGGTGCGCGGCTCGGCGCGACCGAACACCCTGGCCCGGTGAACGTCCTGGGCGGCGAGACAGGTCAGGGCGCCGCCGCGGCCGTAGGTGTGGGTTGACCGGCATCACTCTGGCCTTTCCGGGGGTGAGGGTGGGGTGGCACCGGCAGCGGGCCTGGATGGACGTCTTCTCGTCGGCGCTGATCAGGTACTCGTCGTGGCCGAGCGGTTCGCCCTGCCAGGTGCGGGCGTACAGGTCCAGGACGCGGGCGGCCCCGCCACCCGCGCACGGTGTCCACGTGCGGGCCGGTCTCGTGGGCGGTGCGCGCGTCGGAGCGTCCGCGCGCGGCGTGCAGCACGACCTGCGCGCTCATCCGGGCCTGGTGGGGAGTCCCATGACCCCAGGCCGCCTTCTTCGGCCGGTGGCGCTCGGATGCGGTCGGGACGATCGGGCCTGCGGCGGCAACGGGCATGCAGACAAGCCGATCAGAGAAGCGGCTCCTGCCGGCGGGAGTCTGCCGCACCACCCGGCACGGCGACCGGGCAGGATGGGCCGAATGCTCGCCGTCCGGATTCGGCCTGGTCCCCCTCCACCCAAAAACCGCCCGGCGATCGAGCAGGCATGGGGCCCCTGCAAGGACGACCACCGGTCATGTGTGCTCTGGGCTGCTGATTGTGCCGAGCATGTACTCGCCTCATTCTCAGGGCTCGCTCGGTACCAACGGGCCGGCAGCGGGGTTCCCCTCCGCCGCCGGCTCGGCGTAGGACGGCAGTTCGCGCATCCGGCGCAGCGGCGACAGGAAAACGGGCAGGAAGGTGAGCGACCGGCCGACCGCCCCGGCCAGCAGCGTGCCGCGGACGCCGATCGTCGAGCCGAGCAGACCGCCGAGCAGCGCCCCGAAGGGCATCGCGCCCCAGACCAGGAAGCGCATCGTCGCGTTCATCCGGCCGAGCAGCCCGGGCGGGCACAGCGCCTGCCGGAAGCTGACCTGGTTGATGTTGTAGACCACGATGCCCATCCACATCGCGATCTGCGCGACCGCAAGCAGCCCCACCGTCCAGTCGCGCTGCACGAACGGGGTGACCAGCGCGCAGGGTCCGGCGACCGCGCTCGCGATCCAGATGGCCGGGCCCTGGCCGACCTTCGCCGCGAACCGTCCGGCCACCAGTGCGCCAATCAGGCCACCCACCGCCGCGGTCGAGGTGAGCAGGCCGATGACGCCCGGCGAGAGCCGCAGTTGGCGGGCGAGCAGCACGTAGAAGACGGTGGAGATCACCGTACCGAAGAGGTTGGCCGAGCTGGTGCACATGGCGATGGCGCGGAGTATCCGGTTGCCGAGCACGAACCGCAGACCGTCGCGGATCTCCCGAAGCAGGTTGGGGTCGGGGCTGCGCTCGGGGCGCGGCGGCCGGACCTCGATCCGCGTCACCCACGCGGCCGACCACAGGAAGCTCACCGCGTCGACGATCACCGCGTAGGGCGCGGTGAGCGCCTGGATCAGTGCGCCGCCGAGGCTCGGACCCGCGATCTGGCTGACCGACTCGCTGGCCTGGAGCTTCGCGTTGCCCTCGACCAGCAGCTCCCGGTCGATCAGCTGGGGCAGGTAAGACTGGTAGGCCACGTCGAAGAAGACCGTGCTCACCCCGGTGACGAGCGCGACCACGTACAACTGTTCGATCGTCAGCACACCGAGGAGCTGAGCCATCGGGACCCAGACCAACAGGGCGGCCCGAACAAGGTCGTTGACGATCAGCACCCGACGGAAGCGCATCCGCTCCACCCACGCGCCGGCCGGCAAGCCCACTGCCACGAACGCCGCGGTCTCGCACGCCGTCAGCACCCCGACCTGCCAGGTGCTGGCATGCAGCACCAGGATGGCGACGAGAGGAAGGGCCAACTGGCTCACCGTTGTCCCGAACTGACTGACCGTCTCACCGGCCCACAGCCGGCGGAAGTCGGCGTGCCGCCACAGTCCGCCGCAGTCGGCCGGTCGGTCGGGCGAGGGCTCGGGAGCAGTCATGGGGGCCACCATGGAAGAGCGATTGGGTTTTGTCAATCACTCATCCTCCCGGCCCTTCAGTAGACTGCCGACCATGACCGAACGCCGGCCGGCGAGCGACGCGGAGGCGAAGGCGCTCGCCTCCGCACTCCGCCTGCGCATCCTGCGGATTTGCCTCGGCGAGGCGCACACCAACAAGGAGATCGCGGCGATCCTCGGCCGCGATCCCGCCAGCGTGCTGCATCACACCAGGACACTGGTGCGCACCGGTTTTCTGGAGGCCCAGGAGGAGCAACGCGGCGCGCGTGGCGCACGGGAGATTCCCTATCTGGCGACGCGGAAGTCCTGGCAGCTCGATGCGGCCGCGCAGGACCGGTCGATGCTCGACGCGTTCCTGGAGGAGCTGGCCCTGGCCCCCGCGGCCGAGGTCGACAGCACCCGGCTCGGGCTGCGCCTGCCGCCGGCGGAGATGGAGGAGTTCCAGACCCGGCTCCACGCCCTGCTCGAGGAGTTCGCCGCTCGCCCGGACGACCCGGCCGCGCCCGCCTGGTCGCTCTTCATGGTGGTGCACCCCGACCCGAACCGGCCCTGACGATCCGACCACCGGTGGCGGGGACGCTCCGGGTGGTAACGGTCCGGCGTTCGCCGGTACACGGGAAGGCGATCGGGCCGAAGGTCAACGAGCCCTGGACAGAAGAGAGTTCGAGACCGACTTGGCCACCCCAGGACCGGCCGTCCACGCCGATGGCCGCCCCGGCACCGGTGGTCGGATCGGTGGCGGTGGTCGGATCGGTGGCGCTGAACTGCTGGGCGACGGCGAACACCGCGGGGGTGGAACCGGTGGTGACCGCCACGGCCGTGACGGCGGGACCCGCAACCACCGGCGCGGCCGGACGCCCGGCGCGGCGGTTTCCGGGCGTGGTGTGCTTCGCGGTGGATGCGCGCGGATGTGGAACGCCCTCCATGACGGGCGGGGCCGCCGAACACTCGACGAGTCGGCGGGATGCCCTGGAATAGCGGGCGGGCCGCTGCGGTTGTCGCGGGCACATGGCCTGAACCGCCGCCTCGGAAGGGCAGGAATCACGACATGAGCAGCACGGTCGAGCTGACCAAGGAGAACTTCGACGAGATCGTCCCCGGCCAGGATGGCAAGGACTTCGTCTTCATCGACTTCTGGGCCGGCTGGTGCGGCCCGTGCCGGCAGTTCGCCCCGGTGTACGAGAAGGCGGCGGACCGCCACCCCGACTTGGTCTTCGCGAAGGTGGACACCGAGGCGCAGCAGGAGCTGGCCTCCGCCTTCGGCATCCAGTCGATCCCGACGCTGGCGATCATCCGCGAGGGCGTCCTCGTCTTCTCGCAGGCGGGCGCGCTGCCGGAGGCTGTCTTCGAGGACCTGATCGGCCAGGCCCGCAAGCTGGACATGGCCGAGGTGAAGCGCAAGGTGGCGGCGGAGCAGGACGGCCACCCGGTCTGACGGTCCCGCGACGGTGGCCCCGGGGCGGGCAGTTCCCCGGGCCCACCGGCTCGTGCGGTGAGGCGGTGCGGTGCGAGGTGCCGGAACGGGGCAACCGTGGGCGTCGCCCCGGCAGGTCCCGGGCCGGGACGGGCGGACCCTCAGGGTTCACTCATCGGTCCTCGGTCTCATTTCTCGGTCCGCACTCCTCGCTCCAGGCCGTCAGCCGGGCGGCGAGGGCCCGTACCTCCGCGCGCAGCGCATCCGGACGGCGGACGGTGAACGGCCAGCCGAGGCCGGCCAGCATCACCGCCACGCCGTCGAGGTTCTGGGCCCGGGCGCGCAGCAGGACCCGCCCGCCCCCGGTCGGGGTGAGCGTCCCGGCGGCGGGCGGGATGCGGTGCCGGGCCTCGGCGAGGGTGGTCGTGAGGACCACCTCCACCTCGTGCGTCCACGGCACCGAGGCCAGCGACTCCACCACCCGCTGGACCGGGTCGAAGCCCTCCGGCGCCTCGAAGCCGGCCTCACGCGGCTCGGCGGCCTCGATCCGGTCCAGCCGGAAGGTGCGCAGTTCGCCGCTGCGGTGGTCGAGGCCGGTGGTGTACCAGCGCCCCGAGTGAAAGACCAGGCCGTACGGGTCGAACTCGCGCTCGCTCGGCTCGCCCGTACGGTCCCGGTACGCCAGCGCGACCCGGCGCCGCCGCCGGGCCGCCTCGGCCAGCGTGAACAGGGCCGCGGCGGCCGGGCTGGGACCGGCGGCGGGCGCCGAGGTCAGCCCCAGCGTCTGCTCCACCGCCGCGACCCGCTCGCGCAGCTGCGCCGGCAGCACCCGCCGGATCTTGGCGAGCGCCGTCTCGGCGGCCTGCTCCCCCACCGAGAGCCCGGAGCTTCGCCCGGCCAGCAGCCCGAGGACCACCGAGGCCGCTTCGTCCCCGGTCAGCATCAGCGGCGGCAGGCGGTAGCCGGGCAGCAGCCGGTAGCCGCCGTAGCGGCCGCGGTCGGCCCGTACCGGGATGCCGAGGTCCACCAGCCGGGCTGCGTAGCGGCGGACGGTGCGTTCGTCCACCGCCAGCCGCTCGGCCAGCTCGGCGCCGGTCAGCCCGGGTCGGGCCTGAAGCAGCTCCAGCAGGGCGAGGACGCGGCTGACCGGATGATCCATCGGCTCACCGTTCTCCGTTCGGGTCGTCGGGGTCGGGCGGGGTCGGGCGGGGCCGTCCCGGTTGACCGGATTCGATCAGAGGTGATCAGAAGTGAGCGAGGCTTATCCGGGCGGGTCCTGTCCGGATTCGATCCTAGAGTCATGGACGACAGCAGTCCTGCGGTGAGCGGTCCGCGGCGAGCAGTCCCGGCACGGTGCGCGCGAGCGGGTTCGTGGCGAGTGGTTCGCGGCGAGTGGTTCGCGGCGAGCGGCCCCGGGGCGGACCGCGAAGAGCCGTCCTGAGAAGGAGCGATCCCCGATGAGCACATTCGTACTGGTCCCCGGCTTCTGGCTCGGCGCCTGGGCATGGGACGCGGTGGCCGAGCCGCTGCGCGCGGCCGGGCACACCGTCCACCCGGTGAGCCTCACCGGCGTCGCCGAGCGCGTCGGCGAGGGCGGGCCCGAGGTCGGGCTGGAGACCCATATCGCCGATCTGACCGGCCTGTTGACCCGCGAGGATCTGTGGGATGTGGTGCTGGTCGGACACAGCGGCGGGGGTGCCCCGGTCACCGGCGCGGCCGACCGGTTGCCCGAGCGCATCCGGCGCGTCGTCTACCTCGACAGCGGCCCGCTGCTCGACGGCGCCTCCCTGGGCGACGTCTGGCAGCCCGACCACCGGGCCCGCGCCGAGGCGTCCCTCGTCGACGGCTGGCGCCACCCGATGCCGTCCTGGGCGGAGTTGGCGGCCTCCGGTTCGAGTCTCACCGGTCTGGACGAGGCCACCCTCGCCCGCATTCGCGAACGGGCCACCGACGAACCCGCCGGCGCGTTCACCGAGCCGCTGCGACTGACCGGCGGAGGGGATCGGCTGCCGAAGGCCCTGGTCTCCTGCTCCTTCCCGCTGGAGCAGGTCCGCTCCATGATCGCCTCCGGCCACCCGTACTTCACCGCGCTCGGCGGACCCGAGTGGGAGCTGCGTGAACTGCCGACCGGGCACTGGCCGATGTTCTCCCGCCCGGCGGACACGGCCGCGGTGCTGGCGGAGCTCGCGGAGGTGGCGGGGCCGGCGGGGCCGACGGGGCCCACGGTGAGCTGAGCGGGCCGACGCGCCGGTCGGTGTGCGGGGCCCTGCGTTCGTCCGCGTGTTCGCCTGCGCGGACCGCCCCCGGCATCGCAGGATGGGCACGGCGTCGGCACCCGGCACGGCGCCGACCGGTCACCGGTCACCGGCCATCGAGAGTCGAGCCGGCCGGGAGTGAGGGTGAGCCCGCGATGAACCAGATCCCGACCAGTACGGCCGTCCCCGAGGCCGTGCCGGAGTTCCGGCGGGTCACCACCGCCGTGGTGACCGGCGGCAGCGCCGATGCCCCGTACCACGTGGAGGTGAAGGCGGGCACGCACCTGCTGACCGCCGACGAACCGGTGCGCCGAGGCGGTTCGGACAGCGGGCCGGAGCCGTTCGCGCTGCTGCTCGCCTCACTCGGCTCCTGCACCGCGATCACCCTGCGGATGTACGCGGAGCGCAAGGAGTGGCCGTTGGAGGCCGTCCGGGTCAGGCTCGGATACGAGACGGACGGGCGCACCGGCCGGGTCTCGCGCCGGGTCGCGTTCACCGGCGCACTCGACGACGCCCAGCGCGCCCGACTGCTCGACATCTGCGAGCGCACACCCGTCACCCTCGCCCTGCGGGCCGGGGTGGCCATCGAGACCACGGAGGACCGCGCATGACGACCACACCCGAGGAGTACGACGTCATCGTGGTGGGCGCGGGCCCCCCCGGTGAGAACGTGGCCGGTCGGACCGCCGCCGCCGGGCTCCGCACGGTGATCGTGGAGAGCGAGCTGGTCGGCGGCGAGTGCTCGTACTGGGCCTGTATGCCGAGCAAGGCGCTGCTGCGCCCGGTGGCCGCGCTGGCCGAGGCCCGTGCGGTGGCCGGTTCGCGGGAGGCCGTCGGTCCCCGCGCGCTGGACGCGGCGGCCGTGCTGGCCAGGCGCGACTCCTTCACCTCGCACTGGCAGGACGACGGCCAGGTGCGGTGGCTCCGCGACAACGGCATCGAGCTGGCACGCGGCCACGGCCGGCTGGCCGGCGAGCGGGCCGTCACCGTCGAGGCGGACGACGGCAGCGAGCGGCTGCTCACCGCCCGGCACGCCGTCGCGATCTGTACCGGCAGCCGGCCGGTGCTGCCGCAGAACGTTCCCGGGCTGCACGAGGCCCGGCCGTGGACCAACCGGGAGGCGACCGCCTCGCCCACCGTGCCGGCCCGGCTGGCGGTGGTCGGCGGCGGGGTGGTCGGGGTGGAGATGGCCACCGCCTGGCGGGCGCTCGGCTCCGAGGTCGTGCTGCTGGTGCGCGGCGGCGGCCTGCTGCCCCGGATGGAGCCCTTCGCCGGCGAGCTGGTGGCGGAGGGTCTGCGGGCGGCCGGAGTGGACGTCCGGTTCGGGACGGAGGTCGCCTCGCTGGAGCGCGCGGAGGGCCCCGGGCCCGTCACGCTGGTCCTCGGTGACGGCGAGCGACTGACCGCCGACGAGGTCCTGTACGCCACCGGCCGCGCACCGCGCACCGCCGATGTCGGGCTGGAGCAGGTCGGGCTGAAGCCCGGCAGCTGGCTGGACGTGGACGACAGCTGCACCGTGCTCGGCGTCGCCGACGACTGGCTGTACGCGGTCGGGGACGTCAACCACCGTGCGCTGCTCACCCATCAGGGCAAGTACCAGGCGCGCATCGCGGGCGCGGCGATCGTGGCCCGCGTCGAAGGGCGTGCACTGGACACCTCGCGTTGGGGCGCGCACGCCGCTTCGGCCGACAGCGCCGGGGCGCCACAGGTCGTCTTCACCCATCCGGAGGTCGCGTCCGTCGGCCTGACGCTGGCCGCCGCCGAGCAGGCGGGCCTGCGGGTCAAGACGGTCGACCACGACCTCGGCGCGGTCGCCGGCGCCTCGCTGTACGGCGACGACTACCGGGGCAAGGCCAGGGTCCTCTTCGACCTCGACCGGGAGGTGCTGGTCGGTGCCTCCTTCGTCGGCCCCGGGGTCGCCGAGCTGCTGCACTCGGCGACGGTCGCGGTGGTCGGCGAGGTGCCGATCGACCGGCTCTGGCACGCGGTGCCCGCGTACCCGACGATCAGCGAGGTGTGGCTGCGGCTGCTGGAGGACTGCCGGGGCTGAGGCGCGGGCCGCCCCGGCACGACTCCGGTCGGGCCGGGGCCTGCGGCCGGGCCGCGTCGGTGGGGCGGTCGGGAGGGCGCGGTCCTCCCGACGGCATGGCGAGATGTGGCCGAGGATCTCCGGCGGGACACTGGCCGATAAGGGGGTGTCCCGGTGGGGGCCGTTTCGCCGACCAGGTGGTGTGTGGAATGACCGAGGTCCTGTTGGCCGTCGGAACCGAGAAAGGCCTCTTTCTCGGCCGCAGCCGCGACCGGCTGAACTGGGAGTTCAGCGGGCCGCACTTCCGAATGAACGCGATCTACTCCGTTTCCGTCGACCGCCGCGACGGCCGGGTCAGACTGCTGGTCGGTGCCGACAGCAGCCACTGGGGCCCGTCGGTCTGGCGCTCGGACGACCTCGGCACGAGCTGGTTCGAGCCGCCGAAGCCCGCGATCCGCTTCCCCGAGCACACCGGCGCCTCGCTCACCCGGGTCTGGCAGCTCCAGCCGGCCGGCGCCGAGGCACCCGGCGTGGTCTACGCGGGCACCGAACCCGCCGCGCTGTTCCGCTCCGAGGACGGCGGTGAGAGCTTCGAACTGGTCGAATCGCTCTGGTCCCACCCGCAGCGGGCCCAGTGGGGCGCCGGCTACGGCGGTCAGGGCCTGCACACCGTCCTCACCGACCCGCGCGACCCCGAACGGCTGCTGGTCGCCGTCTCCAGCGGGGGCGTCTACCGCAGCAAGGACGGCGGCGACAGCTGGCAGCCGTCGAACACCGGCCTGCGCGCCGAGTTCTTCCCCGAGGAGAGCCAGTACCCCGAGTTCGGCCAGTGCGTGCACAAGATCGCCCGGGACGCCGTCAACCCCGACCGCCTCTACCTGCAGAACCACGGCGGCGTCTACCGCAGCGACGACGCGGGTGCGAACTGGCGGTTCATCGCCGACGGCCTGCCCGCCAACTTCGGCTTCGCCGTCGCCGCCCACCCGCGCCGCGCCGACACCGCGTACCTGTTCCCGCTCGGCGGCGCCGACGACCGGATCCCGCCCGGCCGCCGCTGCCGCGTCTTCCGCACCGAGGACGGCGGCGGCAGCTGGCAGTCCCTCGCCAACGGCCTGCCCGGCGAGGACCACTACGGCATCGTCCTGCGCGACGCCCTGCGCACCGACGACGCCGAACCGGCCGGCATCTACTTCGGCAACCGCACCGGCGATGTCTACGGCAGCCACGACGAGGGCGAGAACTGGTCGCTGCTCGTCTCCCACCTGCCGGACGTGCTCTGCGTACGGGCCGCGGTGGTCGCGGGCTGAGGACGGCGGAGCCGCGGTGGTGACGGAGGTCGATCCGGGGTGTCAGGCCCGGGTGGGCAGAACGCGCTTCCCACTTCTCGCGGGTCCTTGCGAGGATCCTCGGTGTGGCCCAGTTCTCCGTAGACCGCGACAGCGGTGACCATCCTTTCTCCGAGATCGGCGACCCCGTCCTGGCCGTCGCCGACAAGCGGCGTGGCCTGCTTGCGGTGGCGGGCGCGCACGAGTACGACGAAGCGAAGACGATCGGCGTCTTCAGCGTCACCGACCGCGCTCGCCGCCGCTGGCTCCTGCGCTCCGACTTCCCTGTGCACGCGATGGCTTTCCACCCGTCCCTTTCCCTGCTCGCTGTGGGGTCCGGCGAGTACGACGGTGGCTACCACTTCGAGGGGGAGCTCCTTCTCGTCCACCTGGAGACCGGCACCGTGCTGTCGCTGATCGAGCACGACTTCGGCCGGCAGGTCCTCGGGCTGGAATGGCTGAACGACCGGGACCTTCGCGTCCTGATGGCGCCTCCCGACGACTGGGAGGACGAAGAAGCCCACGTGGAAGGCCACGTCGCCGTGGTGAGCCGCGTCGACTGGACCGCTGTCGGCGCCAAGTCCCTCACTGGCCGGGACCTGGCAGGCCCGCGGGTGCCGGTGCCCCGCCCGGACGGCCGTACGGCTGCCCGGCACGTGGTCGCCGGGCTGATGTCGCCGCAGAAGCGGCGACATCACGCGATCTGAGCGGGAGCACCGTTCCAGTGGGCTCGAATACGCTCAACAGCCGGGCGCCGCAAGCGGCTCAGGTGTCGTACTCGCCGTCCCACGGGGCGTGGAAGCCGAGGCCGTCCGGGTAGAGCTCCGCCCAGTCGCCCTCGGCTTCGCCCTCGCTGTCGCCCGCGCCGTGCTGTTCCACGACCAGGCCGAAGAGGCACCCCTCCTCGTGCACGGCGAAGGGCGCGATCGCGATGTCGCCGTACGTGCGATCCGGCAGTTCGTCCAGCCACTGGTCCAGCAGCTCGCAAGCGACGTCGATCACCTGCCGCTCGCCGTCCGCCGTCGTGCCCGTGCACCGTATCCGGGAGCCCAGGTGCTGCCCGGCCTCGTCGAACCGGTGCAGCACGGCGAACCAGCGCTTGTTCTCCGGCCAGTCCTTGCCGGACCACCCTTCGGGGAAGGCGGCCGTGACCGAACCGAAGAACTGCCCGCCCAGGCAGTGGCCGATGGTACTGGTCCGGTAGTCGGGCTCGCACTTGACCGGGATCACGGAAGGGACGCTCATGGCACGAAGCTATGAAGCCCCTCTGACAATCGGGCCGTGCCCTGCCCTGGTCAGCGCAGGGTGCGGAAGAACGTCCGGATGTCGGCGACGAGCAGGTCCGGAGCCTGGAGGGAAGCGAAGTGGCCGCCGGTGTCGTACGCGGACCAGTGAGTGATGGTGTTCGACAGCTCCGCCAGGCCCCGGACGGCCCGGTCACCGAGAAACGTCGCCACCCCGGTCGGCACGCCGGACGGTGCCGACCGGCCCCAGCCGTCGGCGGCGATCTCCCGGTAGAGACGGGCGGCGGAGCCTGCGGTGCCGGTGACCCAGAAGGCGGTCACATTGGTCAGCACGGCGTCGCGGGCGGGCAGCGGCTGTCGGGTCGCGGTCGGGTCGTGGTCGACGAACCATTCGAGGTTCCAGGCCAGTTGGCCGACAGGTGAGTCGTTCAGCGCGTAGGCCACGGTCTGCGGGCGGGTGCCCATCTGGGTGGCGTAGCCGGAGTGGGCGTACCACCACCGCTGGTTACGCCGCGCCTGCTCGCGCTCGTCGTCGGTGAGCAGGTCGAGTTCGGCCGGGTCCACCGGAGACGAGGCGTTGGGCGGCCCGTTGAGGTGGACGCCGAGGACGTTCTCCGGCGCGAGGCGGGCGAGTTCGGGCGAGACGATGGCGCCGAAGTCGCCGCCCTGGGCACCGTAGCGGTCGTAGCCGAGGCGGCTCATCAGCTCCGCCCAGGCGCGGGCGATCCGCCGGGTGCCCCAGCCGGTCTCCCCGGTCGGCCCGGAGTAGGCGAAGCCGGGGAGCGACGGCGCCACGACGTGGAAGGCGTCCGCCGGATCCCCGCCGTGCGCCCGGGGGTCCGTGAGCGGGCCGATGATGCCGGCGAAGTCGTGCACGGTGCTCGGCCAGCCGTGCGTGATGATCAGCGGCGTCGCCTCCGGCTCCGGCGAACGGACGTGCAGGAAGTGCACGTTCTGGCCGTCGATGCCGGTGGTGAACTGTGGGAACGCGTTGAGCCTGGCCTCGTGCACCCGCCAGTCGTAACCGTCCGCCCAGTACCCGGCGAGTTCCCTCAGATACGGCAGCGCGACGCCGTAGTCCCAGCCCACGCCGGGCAGTTCGTCCGGCCAGCGGGTACGGGCGAGGCGCAGACGCAGCTCGTCGAGCTCGGCCTGCGGGACGTCGATCCGGAAGGGGGTGATGTGCATGCGGCCACCGTAGGGATCATGTAGGTCGGCCGGTGACCGCCATACGGGCCGGCCCGGGCCGGTCAGGTCTTCCCCGGGTGCCGGGCGCCGGGTGCCGGGTGCCGGGTGCCGGGTGCCGGGCGAGGCCGGCCCGCCTCACCAGGTGGCGACCTCGGGACGGATCCGGGGCAGTGCCCAGGGCTCCAGGGCACCGCTCATCAGATCAGCCAGAAACTGAACCGCCCCACCGGTGTAGTGCCACCATGCGGAGTTCCTTGAGGCGACGGTGACCGTCCACTCCTGCGGGCCGGCCGGGCTGGTGGTCCACGAGAAGAAGTCCCCCTGGTTCGACCCGGCCCAGGGAAGCAAGCCGCCCGGAGCGGGATACGGGTGAAGCGGGACGGCCAGGTCGGCCTCCTCGCATCACTCCGTGATGATCTCCAGGCTTTCCCGCGCCCCCTGCACCCAGGTGCCCTCGAAGCCGGGCGCCGGCCCGCCGAAGCCGAGGAAATCGCTGAGCACAAAGGGCGGATAGAGCTCGCAAAGGAGCTTGTAGTCGGTCGGCAGGGCCGTTCCGAGCTCCGTCTCCAGTGCGGACCAGTTGACGTCTTTGCGACCCGGCAGGCGCAGGGCGGTCAGACCCGGCACCACGCGCTCCAGCTCCGCGACGGCTTCCTCGGGGTCGGTCAGACGGCGGACTGGTGACTGGGTACCGGCGAGACCGTCCATCGGCTCAGATTGCCAGAACGGCACCCCATGTACCCCAAGCCTCAGATCCGCTCCAGCAGGGTCCGGAGGATCTCCTCGGCGTGCGTCCAGAGCAGGGCGCCGCCGGCCCCGGGGACGGTGTGGCGGGTGGCCGTCGGGAGGCGGGACGACAGGGTGGCGCCCTGGTCGGGTGAGTGGGTGGTGTCCAGCTCGCCGTACCAGACGTCGACCGGGACGGTGACGGCGGAGAAGTCGATGCCCCAGCGGCCCATGGCGAGGGCGGTGTCGCGGGCGTAGCCGGCCGGGCCCTGGGCGAAGGCGGTGTCGAGGGCTCGGCGGTACGCGGCGGCGAAGGCGGGTGACCGGTAGACGGCCAGGTCCGGGGCCGGGCTGCCCGCCATCACCATGTCCCACATCGCCTGCGGGGTGAACCCGGCGAACAGTTCCTCGGCGGCCTGCGGGTCGGCCACGGCGAGGTCGATCAGTCGGCGCAGCTCGGCGGGGAACGGGTCGGCGGGGAACGGGTCCGCGGGAAGCGGCTCGGCGCGAGGCGGTTCGGCGCGAGGCGGTTCGGCGGCGCGGCTAGTGACCGCAGCGGCATCGGCCGGGCCCGGGGCGGCGAAGTGCGGGGCCGCCACCTCGTCCGCCGCCGAGACCAGGGCGAGCGCGCCGACCGTGCCCGCGGCGGCGCAGGCCAGGGCGAACGGCGCGCCCTGGGAGTTGCCGAGCATGGCTGGACGGCCCAGTCCGCGCCGCTCGGCGAAGGCGCGGATGTCGGCCGCGAAATCGGCGAAGGTCCGCCCGGGCGCGGGGGTGGAGGAGCCGAGTCCCGGCCGGTCGAGGCTGATCAGGCGGACGCCGAGCGCGTCCACTGCGTCGGCGCCGAAGCCGAGTGCCCGGGTGGTGGCCGCGCCGGGGGAATGGAGGACGGGCGTTCCGTCCACCGGACCCCACTCCGCCCAGGCCAGCAGGCGGCCGTCGGGCAGGCGCTCCTCGCCGAGGCGGTCGGCGGCAGTGATGTGCACGTTCATGATCTCCAGCATGGTCGGCGCGGCCGCTCGGCG
Source organism: Kitasatospora sp. NPDC087315 (assembly GCF_044744345.1). Lineage (NCBI taxonomy): Bacteria > Bacillati > Actinomycetota > Actinomycetes > Kitasatosporales > Streptomycetaceae > Kitasatospora > Kitasatospora sp. NPDC087315. The sequence continues at coordinate 16,450 of NZ_JBIUYD010000043.1, forward strand.
CCGCTGAATTTCGCGGCACCGGAACCCGGATGTCGTTTTCTGACACAACTGTGTCGTTGCCGTCGGTCGGTGCGGGTACGGATCATAGGCTCATGAGTCACAGCCATACCCGCCGCATCGCCATCACCGTGTTCGAAGGGGTGGAACTGCTCGACGTCACCGGACCCGCCCAGGTGTTCTCCGCCGCCACCCGGCTGCTCGGCGAGGCGGCGCGGACGGGGGCGGCGGCGGGGGGTGCGGCAGGGGCGGGCCCTGGCGCGGACGCAGGCGCGAGCGTGGGCACGTACGGGCGCGGACATGCGCGTGGCTACACCGTCGAGCTGGTCGGCCCCCGCCGGGGCGAGGTGGAGTGCGCGGGCGGGCTGCGGTTGTCGGCGGACCGGGCGTTCGGCGAGATCGACGGCAGCGGCATCGACACCCTGATCATCCCCGGGGCGCTGCAGCTGGGCCCGGACGGCTTCGAGCCCGCGGTGGACCCCGAGGTGGTCCGCTGGGTACGGGAGACCTCACCTCGGACACGGCGCGTGGCGTCCGTCTGCACCGGCGCGCACATCCTGGCGGAGGCCGGTCTGCTCGCCGGGCGCCGGGCGACCACGCACTGGGCCACCGCCGACCGGCTCGCCGCGCAGTACCCCGACATCACCGTGGACGCGGACGCCGTGTACGTCCGCGCCGACCCGGTGTGGACCGGCGCCGGCGTGAGCGCCGGAATCGACATGTCCCTCGCGCTCGTTGCCGACGACCACGGGCGCAGGCTCGCCCTGGCGACCGCCCAGTGGATGGTGATGTACCTCCAACGGCCCGGAGGGCAGAGCCAGTTCAGCGCGCCACTGGAGCGGCAACGGACCGCCCGGGCCGACATCGCGGAGCTGCTCGCCTGGATCGACGCCCACCTCGACCAACGGCTGACGCTGCCCGTGCTGGCCGAGCGGGCCGGGCTGAGCGACCGCCAGTTCATCCGGGTGTTCACCCGCGAGACCGGCAGCACCCCCGCCGCGTACGTCGAGGCCCAGCGGGTCGAGGCCGCGCGCAGGCTGCTCCAGGAGAGCGACCTCACCATCGCCGCCGTCGCCGGCCGCTGTGGCTTCGGCTCCACCGAGACCTTCCACCGCACCTTCCGACAGCACACTTCCGTCACCCCTCATGCGTACCGACAGCGCTTCTGCGCCCCCGACCGGTCCAGCCGCCCGTCCCCGGCTGCCGACAGACCGACCGGCAGCCCGCGCAACGAGCTCGACACCTCCGTTCCAGAGGAGACTTCGTGACCTCCCTTCCGTCTCTCGCCCCACGGCCGGACACCGCCCTGGTCGAAACCGCCGAGCGCATGCTGCGCGCCGCCTCACCGGACGCACTGGTCGCGCACTGCCACCGCACATACGCCTTCGCCGAGGCGATCCTGGCCCGCCGCGGCCTCGCTCCGGACCGCGAGGCCCTGTACCTCGGAGCCGTCTTCCACGACCTCGGGCTCACCCCGGACTGGGACGACCAGGTCACGCCGTTCGAGGAGCGCGGCGCCCTGGTGGCCCGCGAGACGCTGCTGCGGGAGGGCGCGGACCCCGAGTTGGCGGAACTGGTCGGTGACGCCGTCCGCCTGCACATGGAGCTGACCACCGGCGACGACCCGCGCCCCGAGGTCGCCGGCATTCACCTCGGCTCCGCCGCCGACGTCCTCGGCCTGCGCCTGGAGGAGATCCCGCCGGACGCCGTCGACGCCGTTCTGGAGGCCTACCCCCGCCAGGGGCTCACCGCGTTCCTGCGCGAGGCCTTCGCCTCCGAGGCACGCCGGAAGCCGAACTGCGCCACCGCGGCGTTCGTCCGCGACTTCGGATTCCTTGAACTGCTCGACGGAGGACCGGGCGAGTAACCCACTTGTCCCCGGGCCGGGCTCTGGCCGACGATGGCCGGACAAGAAACGTTCTCGGAGATCGGGTGGGCTGCGTGGCTGGAACGGAAGAAGACTGGGAGATCGGGCGAAGCATCGATGGCCTTCCGGTCGTGCGGTATCTACGTGGCGAGCGGGTGGGGCGGCCGTGGGCCGACCTATTGGAGGTGCTGGACGCCGACGGCATCGCCGCTGCGGCCGCCGGCCCCACTGGTACGGCCGTCGACGCCACCGGTGCGGCCGTCGGCCCCGTTGATCCCGTCGAGTTCGTGCTGTCGGACATGTCCGGCTGGGTGGTCTCCGGCCCCGTCGGGCTCGGCGAGCAGCTGCTTCACCGCGGCGCGACCGTCCTCCGGCACGCTCACACCATGGAGTTGGATCTGATCGCTTGTCCTCCTTCCGCTGACTGGGCACAGACCCCGCTGCGAAGCGGGTTCCGCACCGTTCCGTGCGACCGCGACGCCGAGGAGCTGTTCCCGGCAAAACGCGCCGCGTTCGCCCCCGGCCACCCCGACCACTCCCCCGAGCTCGACGACCAGTCCAGGATCGAGCGGCTGGCGGCCCTGCTCGCCGGGAAGGACATCGGCCCCGTACTGCCGTGCAGCAGGCTGGTGGTCGACGACGCCGACCAGGTCGTGGCCGGAGCCATCCTCACCAACCGCGACGGCCTGCCCTGGATCGCCAGCGTCTTCCGCCACCCCGACCTGGGCTACCCCGGCCTCGGCGGCGACCTGCTGCGCCTGGTCCTGGCCGACGTGGCCGACCGCGGACTCACCGAGGTGGGCCTTGCCGTGAGCGAGGGGAACCAGGCGCAGCGGCTGTACGAGAAGCTGGGGTTCCGGCTCACCAACACCTCGCTCACGGTCATCGTGCCCTGACCGCCGACCGCCGGCTTGGGACTGGTGGCCTTTCACGGGCGGGTCCTCCTGACGGGCGGGCCTCCCTCGTGGGCGGAACGCCTCAGGAACCCCCGCCTCAGGAACCTCAGTGACTCTCAGGGACTCTGATGGTCTCTCAAGGACGGGCGAACTCCAGGACGGCGATCCCGGCCAGGACAGTGGCGCTGGCCGCCATCCGCAGCCGCCCGAGGCGTTCGCGGAAGACCACCGTGGCCAGCAGCGCGGCTATGACGATGCTCGTCTCGCGCAGGGCGGCGATGGTCGCCAGGTTGCCTCGGGACTGCGCCCAGACCACCAGTCCGTAGGCGGCCAGGGAGAGCACGCCACCGGCGATGCCCACCGGCACCACCGGCCGGATCCCCTCGACGAGGGAACGACCACGCCGGGCCCAGGCGATCAGCGCCAACGCCGGGCCCTGAAGCAGGAAGAGCCAGGCGATGTAGCCGCCGACGGTACCGGAGTGCCGTACGCCGCTGCCGTCCAGCACGGTGTAAGCGGCGATCATCACCCCGGTACCGGCGGCCGCCCCGAGAGCGGGCAGCTGCGCCCGCCCGGGTATCCCCTTGGCGAGGGCAAGCCCGATCAGGCCGCAGGAGATCACCAGCACGCCGAGCAGTTCCCCGCCACCGAGAGCCTGGCCCAGCACCGTCGCGGACAGCAGGGCCACCAGCAGCGGCGCCGACCCGCGGGCGATCGGGTACATCTGCCCGAAGTCCCCCAGCTGGTAGGCCCGGAGCAGAAGTATCTGGGACGTCACCTGCATCACCACGGAGGCGAGAAGGTAGGGCCAGGCCGCGGCGGCCGGCAGCGGGTTGAACGCGACCAGCACGACGGCGCAGGCGGCATAGGTGAGGTTGATCAGGGCGAAGCCGACGAGCTTGTCCGGGATCCGATGCGCCAGCCCGTTCCAGACGGCGTGCAGGACCGCCGCGGCCAGGACGGCCACGGGCACGGCCGCCGTACCGCTCGGCAGCACGGATGCGAGTGCGGGCATGGCGAAACTCACCTCCAATGGGCTTGGAACTGAATTCCACGCTACCCTAGATCCATGGAAGAACGTTCCGAATTTTCTGTTCTGGAATCCCAGCTGGCCGCGCACATCCGCGCCCACCTCGGCGACCTGCGCGGCACCGAGGCACGCGTCGCCCAGGTCGTCCTCGACCGGGGCGTCGACCTGGTGCACCTGAGCGTCAGCGACGTCGCCGCACTGGCCGGCACCGCGCCGTCGTCCGTGGTCCGGGCCTGCCAGCGGCTCGGGTTCCGGGGCTACCAGGAGCTGAAGATCGCCGCCGTCCGCCAGGCGCCGAACCCGGCCCCCACCCCGTCCGACGACCAGGACCCGGCCGCCCGCGCACTCGCCAGCACCATCCACGCCGCCCGGGAAACGCTCGACGGCATGACCACCACCCTCACGGCGGACGACCTGCGGGAGGCGGCACAGGTGCTGGACGCCGCGAGCCACGTCGTGGTCGTCGGCGCCGGACTCTCCGGCGCGGTCGCCCTCGACGCCGCCTACCGCCTCCGCGCCCTCGGCATCCTCGTCGACGCCCCCGCCGACCCCCTCACCGCACAACTCGCCGCCGCACAACTCCCGCCCACCGCAGTCTGCCTGGCCATCAGCCACACCGGCGCGACACAAACGGTCGTCGACACCGCCCGCCGCGCCCGCACCGCCGGCGCGAACGTCATCGCCCTCACCAGCTACGCCCGCTCCCCCCTGAGCGACGCCGCCACCCACACCCTCGTCGCCGGCGGCCAGGACCTCGTCTTCGGCCTCGAAACCACCGCCAGCCGCATCGCCCACCTCACCGCCATCGACGCCCTCACCCTCACCCTGCTCGCCCTCCGGGGCCCGACGGCCGAGCACGCGCTGAACCTCTCGGCGGACGTGACGGCGGATCACGCGTATTGACGGGCGGTAGTTGTCGCTCGGGGGCGGACCTGTTGGACAATCGTTCAGCCGGACCGGCCTCGCGGATCGCCAGTAGGCTGACGCTGCCCGGCAGTTCCGCCGCCAGGTGGTGCGGGCGCGACATGCGGACCTAGATGGGGCGGTATGTCCGTTTCGATGAAATAGCAAGAACTGGCCACCTGGCAAGGTAAACCCGCAGGTCACCAAGACCGCTCCCCGCGCGTGCGGGGTTGGCCCCAAACCTGACGGCGCCTGGCGCGTGGCCCGGCTGCACCTGGCGTGGCCGAGCCTTACCGGGCTGGTCTCTTCAATCCGAGGGACATGCCGAACAGCCCTCCTGCGACTGCGCCGAGCCATGGCACGAGGTAAGCCAGAAGGGGGACATCAATGTCCCAGACACGGACGGCCGCGATGATCAGGCCGAGAAGAACGAACTGCGCGATCAGATAGCTCAGGATCTTTCGCCGTGTGCTCCACGCGCGTATGCGCTCCACAAAGTCCCGCCTCATCACGCCCCCTGACCGTCGTTATGACACGCACGATGGTAAAGCTCCGAGAACATCAGGCGGCACCCCATTCACCCAACGTCGAGAACAGACCTTCAGTCACAGGACATCAGCCGGCCTCGACGGACTCTTCGGCTCGGGCGCCAGCCGGGCGGCAGGAGACGGTGCCGTTGAAAGCACGGCGGTCGACGACGACCGCGCGCCTCGCCGTCACCGCCTGCTTCTGTGCCCGAGTCACCCACGGCGAACCGCGATTCGCTCCACGCCCGCCCGAAGTCCGACACGATCCCGGGCGCCGAGGCTGCGAGAACGCGTATCGGTGAGATGACCGATGTGCGGGGAGCGGGGGCGTAGCCATAGTCCTCGGGAGATCGTTCGCGGGTGGCCGTGGTGCACCCGGTTTTCGAAAGGACCTTCTGTGGACACGTATGCGGATCTGGTCGCGGACGATCGCGGTGAGCGCGTGGAGCTCGGCCGGCCCGGCTTCTGGACCGAGCGGTGGGCACGGCCCTTACGGGCGAGGGTCGGTGGTCGTCGGTCGCGGCGCGCTCGGTCTCGGCGGCGGCGATGGAGGCGACGACCTGGCGCAGCAGGGCGGCCGCGACGGCGCGGTCCAGGGTGGCCTGGAGGGTGGGTAGGTCGGTCGGGTCGGTGTCCTCGGTGATGCCTTCGTCTGCGAGCAACGGGGCGACAAGGTCCCCCGGCAGTGGTTCTCCTCGTCCTTCAGACGCACGCCCGAGTCGCTCTGAAGGGTCATCGTGAACTCGTTGGCCGCTAGGAGGTCCAGGCACCGACCATCGAGGTCACATAGTCGGGGTCTCCCAGCGGAGCGCGAATCAGTTCGGTCGGCACGGACATCACGTCGACCACCTGGGGTGCTTGATCGTGGAGCCTGCGGCAGAGGCGGTCGATGAGTTCGGGCAGGGCGCGGGCGTGCGACGGTGTCAGATAGCCTTCGACGAGGTACCAGGCGAGGTCGGCGGCGATGTGTTCGAGTCGCAGAAGCTGGTACAGGTCCTGCACAAGAGGTTCCCCGGCATCGGGGCAGGTGCGCAGTGCTTCGGACAGCATTCGGGTGCTGTGGGCCAGGGCGAGTTGTTCGGCATGGGAGGACAGGTTGTTCCATGCCTCGTCCGGTGTGAGGCCTGCCGCAGTCGCGACCGCGAACCGCTGGGCGAGTTCAGTGTGCAGCCGACCCTCGCGTCTGCGGAAGAGACGGGTGAGGGTGAGGGGGTTCTCCAGGTCGGAGAGCTCGGGGCCGGGTTCTTCCGCGGGCGGCTCGTACTCCACTCCCTGAACCATCGACCAGGCCGCGTCGAGCAGGATGAGGCGGTTGTCGCCACCGGCGGACCGAAAGGCCATCGTCAGGGCCTGATAGTCGATCAGCCGGTTCTCCGAGAAGAATCCGAGTGCGCCTGCCGTTTCGCGGCAGCGGTCGACGGCGCTGTCCGAGAGCCGATCGACGGTGACCTTCGCCAGTCCGAGGCCGCGTATGACCGAGGGCGTGGCTCCGGGAGCGCTGCTGCCGCTGTCCGGCGGGATGTGCCAGCTCGGGTGGGTGGCCTGCCGGGCCAGGGCAGTGGCTGCCTTCGCTCTGGCCGCGGCACCGAACAGAAGCCGCTGCTGGTGCAGATGGTCGAGCGCGGGCCGCCTGATGTGCCATCGGTCGACGGTCTGTCGCCGAGCCGCGTGCGGCAGGGCGATCGCCACTGCTGCACGGGCGGCCGCCGCGAGTCCTGCGGTAACCGCTCCCCAGGCGAATCTGCCCACGGTCAGGCTGCGGCGGGTCCGTTCGTCGGCACTGCCCAGTGGATCGTGGAAGGAGCCGTCCGCTGTGATGGTCGCGCCGTCGGCGAGCCAGCGTTCGTCGGGGACCCGGACGTTGTCGAATCGGACAGTTGCGTAGTCCAGCGGGAGAAGCGCTGTCGGGGACAGCGGGCGGATGGCGATGCCGCCGCAGCGTCCGGTTTCGTCGCGGAGGGGGACGAGGAAGAAGAACGTGCCGCGGTCCGTCCCTGCCATGTCCAAGCGGGCACTGACCACCGCGAGTCGCTCCACGCCGTCCTGGGCGACGTTCACAGGGAACTTGGCGGCGGCCGCGTCCGGGGTGTGCAGAACGAATGTCCGCGTTGACGGCTCCCAGCGGGCGCGGGTCCGGGTATGCGCGATGCTGCTCCCCCGGCCGATTTCCGTTATCAGGGCCGCGCCGACCGCGCGGGCCGTCGTCAATGTGGTGATGTCCTCGGGTGTGGCTCCGCAGACGAGGGCCGGCCCGATGGTCATGCAGTGGTGCAGGAACATCACGTGGAACAGTCCGGGGTCGGCCATGGCAGTCAGTTCGAGCAAGGAGCGCAGACGGTCATGGTCGGCGAGCAGCGGCGTGTTCGAGGGCAGCGCGGCGGTGATCCGGAGCAGTGCCTCGTAGGGGACGCCGCCGGACGCCTGGGTTGCGGTGCCGATCAGTTTGACCAGGTCGGGGTCGTAGGTGTGGGTCATCGCGGTGCTCCAGGGCTGTCGGGCGAAGGGGATTGAGGACGCCTTCGGTGCCGGAGGGCTGACTGCCCCGCTCAGAGGACGGTTGTGGGGAGCCATTGCTGGATGGTGTCCGCCTGGTGGGAGGCGTACTGGGTGATCATGGTGAAGTGGTCGCCGGTGGCTTGGCGCAGTGTGTGGGGTACCGGCCAGGACAGGCTGGGGGTCGCCCGGAGGTAGAGCGTCGGGGTGTCGATGGGGGTCGGTGTCCAGTGGGCCATGAGTTGGACGTAGGCCGCTGTTGCGGTGAGTGCGGCGGTGCCGTAGAAGCCGCCGGCGACGGCTTGGGCGAGACGGCCGGCCGATGCCTCGTAGATTTCGTGCCGGGTGTCGGCTGCGGGGATGGTGTCGAGGAGGATCAGGCCGCTCGCCGGGTGACGGTGTTCTTCGAGGCGCTGCGCGAGTGTGTGTGCTATCCAGCCGCCGGAGGAGTGTCCGAGGAGAACGAAGGGCTTGTTTTTCGCGGTGATCTGCGCGGTGGCATCAACGAGGATGTCGAGAAGGGTGGTGAGTGATTCCGGGAGGCCCTGCCCCGGGTGGTAGCCCGGATAGTGGAGGGACCACATCTCGTGGTTGCCCAGGTGCGCTGCCAGCTGCGCGTACTCCGGCCGCTGCGGGGTCGAGGGAAGTGAGGGGAGGCAGACCAGCGCGGGGGCCTGCGTACCGTGGGACAGCTGGTCCGGGGGTGTCAGGTCGGAGGGTTCGGGGGTGGTGAAGGTGGGGCGCAGACGGGCGGCGGCGCGGAGCAGGCGCATTCCGGTCTCGGTGTCTCCGCTCTCGACGGCGGTGGTGAACTCCGTGATGAGGACTGTGTCCTCCTGGTCTTGCGTGGGGGGAGTGGTAGCGGTGCCCTGCTCGGAGGCGAGTTGTTCTTCGAGGTGACGGGCGAGGGCGAGTGGGTCGGGGTATTCGAAGACCGCGGACGGGGCGAGTCGCAGCCCGGTGGTGTTGGCCAGGAGTGTGCGCAGTTCCACGGAGGACAGTGAGTCGAATCCACTGTCGCGGAACGAGCGCCCGCTGGGGATGTCCTGGAGGTCGGGGTGGCCCAGGACGTCGGCCGCGAGGGCGCGTACCAGGGTCGTCAGTTCCTCAAGACGCTCCTCGTGCGGGAGGTCGCGGACCCGCTGTGGCCACGACAGGTCCTTCTCCTCCGTGGTCCGGCGGACAGCAGGAGCGCGGGTGAGGTCACGCAGCAACGGGGCGAGCGATCCTTCTTCGGCCTGGGCCTGGAGGGTTTGCTGTTTGAAGGAAGCCGCGAGCAGGTAGGGGCTCTGGACGGCCAGTGCCGTGTCGAAGAGGGCGAGTCCGTCGTCGGCCGACAGGGGGCGGTAGACGGTCCGTGAGGCGCGGTCCGTTGAGCTGTCCTTGGTGAACATGTGGCTGGTCATGGCGCTGCTGTCGGCCCACAGTCCCCAGGCGATGGAGATGGCGGGCAGGCCGCGTGCGCGGCGGTGGTGGGCCAAGGCGTCGAGGTAGGCGTTGGCGGCGGCGTAGCCGGCCTGGCCGGCCTGGCCGATGGCGGTCGAGGCGGAGGAGTAGAGGACGAAGGCTGCCAGGTCGGCGTCCTGGGTGAGTTCGTGCAGGTGGTTGACGGCGATGGCTTTGGGGCGCAGTGCCCTGTCCAGTTGTCGGCTGGTCAGGGACTGGAAAACGGCGTCGTCCAGGGCGCCGGCCGTGTGGATGACGGCGGTGAGGGGGTGTTCGGCAGGGACGGTGGCGAGGACGGCGGCCAGGGCGTCGCGGTCCGCGGCGTCGCAGGAGACGATGTCGACCGTCGCGCCTTCGGCGGAGAGCTCCTGGGCCAGTGCGGGGGCTCCGGGCGCTTTCCCGCCCTGTCGGCTGGTCAGGAGCAGGTGCCTGGCCTGGTGGGTGGCTACGAGGTGCCGGGCGAGAAGGGATCCAAGTCTGCCGGTACCGCCGGTGATCAGCACGGTGCCGTTCGGGTCGATGGTGCGGGGGATGGTGAGGACCAGTTTGCCGGTGTGCCGTGCCTGGCTGAGGGTCTGGAACGCCGACCGGGCGTGGGGCAGGTCCCAGACCCTCGTGGGCAGGGGCGTCAGGTCGCCGGCGCGGAAGTGCTCCGTGAGACGGCCGAGTACGGTGCGCAGTTCGTCCAGCCTGATGTCGAGAAGGTCGGAGGCCAGGTAATTGACACCTGGGTGCCGGAAGGCGACGTCCGTTGCGTCGCGCAGATCTGTGACGCCCATTTCGATGAAGTGGCCTCCGCGCGGGAGCAGTCGCAGGGAGGCGTCGATGAACTCTCCGGACAGGCTGTTGAGCACGGTGTCCATGCCCTGCCCGTCGGTGGCGGTGAGGAAGGCCTGCTCGAACTCCAGGGTGCGGGAGGAGGCGATGTGGTCGAGAGGGATGCCCATACTTTGCAGGGTGTCCCATTTGGCGGGGCTGGCCGTGGCGAAGACCTCGGCACCCAGATGCTTGGCGAGCTGGACCGCTGCCATCCCCAGCCCGCCGGTGGCCGCGTGGATGAGGACACGCTGGCCCGGTTTCAGAGCGGCCAGGAATTCGAACACGTATGAGGCGGTGGCGAAGGCCACCGAAGCCCCGGCCGCCTGGGTGAACGTCCAGCCGTCCGGGATCGGGGACACCGCCCGGTGGTCTGCCACGACCACGGGTCCGAAAGCACTGGCTGTGCGGTCACGGCCCACCAATAGCACCATGACGCGGTCGCCGGGCGCACATGAATCCACGGCGGATCCGACTTCTGTGACCACTCCCGCCGCTTCACGCCCGAGGCTGGCTCCGGGGTCGACCACGCCCAGCGCCACCAGCACATCGCGGAAGTTGAGGCCCGCCGCCCTGACATCGACGCGGACCTGTTCGGGTGAGAGCGGTACGGCTGCTTCCGGTGCCTCCCGCAGACGCAGGCTCTCAAGGGTGTTGCCTTCCCCCGGGGCGAGCTGCCAGGACGTCGCGCCCGGTGGCGGGGTGAGCAGGGCGGCCGGGTCCAGCGTGGCCAGGCGGGGCACGAAGGCGAGCCCTTTACGCAGCGCGATCTGGGGCTCGCCCGAGGCCAGCGCGAGGTGGAGGGCCTCCTGGGAGGCCTCTGTGTCGTCGAGATCGACGAGGGTGATGTGGCCGGGGTGCTCGCTCTGCGCGGTACGGACCAGTCCCCACACGGCGGCAGCACCGAGGTCGCCGATGTCCTCCCCTTCCTGTACTGCCACGGCCTGGCGGGTGATGACGACCGGGGAACTCCCGTCCGCGAGGTGTTTCCTGACTCCCACGAGAACGGCGAACAACCGCTCCGTGAGCGTGGGCAGGACCGGGACCTCAAGGACGTCCACGTCCGGCCGGCTCCGTACCGCTGCCTGCGCGGGCAGCGGCAGCGGCCGCCATACCTGGGTGAACGCGTTGTCGCGGCGGCTGAGCCGCTGCTCTCCCACGGGGCGCAGGGTGAGATCCTTCAGTGATGCGACCGTCTTGCCCGCGGTATCCGTGACCGTGACCGACGCCGGACCGCCGGCGGAGGCGGAGATGCGGGCTCGCAGCTCGGTGGCACCCGAGGCGTACAGGTGCAGCCGGCCGACGCTGAAGGGCAGTTCCACTCGCTGGGGATCGCGCAGGTTCAACAGCAGCGGATGCATGGCCGCGTCCAGCAGGGCGGGATGCAGGGCGAACCTGTGGGCCGTGTCGTGCTGTTCCTCCGGGAGCCGTACTTCGGCGTAGAGGTGGTCGCCGTGGCGCCACAGGGCCCGTAGCCCCCGGAACACCGGTCCGTACTCGTACCCGACGGCTTCCAGCCGCTCGTAGAAGCCGTCGAGCGCCACGGGCTCCGCGTCGTGGGGAGGCCATGGTGCCGTCGTCTCCGGAGCGCTTTCCCCGCCGGGTGCCAGGATCCATTGCGCGTGCCGGTCCCAGGCGAGGTCGGCGGGAGCGTCCGCTCCGCGGGTGTAGACAGTGGCCGTGCGCTGCTCCGCCGTGTCCGCCGGGCCTACGACGATCTGGAGCAGCAGGTCCTGCGTCGGGTGGAGGACGATCGGTGTGAGGAGGGTGAGATCACTGACCTGTGCGTGGCCGATCTGCTGTGCGGCCTGCAGGGCGAGTTCCATGACCGCGGTGCCGGGCAGGATCACGCTGCCCTTGACCGCGTGGTCGGCCAGCCAGGGATGAGCATGCAGGGAGAGCCTGCCGGTCAGGATCCGGCCGCCGTCCTGGGCGGTGTCGATCTCGAGTTCGAGGAACGGGTGCTCCACTGTACGCAGTCCCGCCGTCGCGGCAGTGGCCGCTTTCTTCGGCGGAGTCAGCCAGAAGCGCTTGTGCTGGAACGCGTAGGTCGGCAGGTCGGTGTCCTCGCCCCCGGACGTCGCCCAGCTCCAGTCGGCGCGCACACCATGGCAGTGGGCCTCGGCCAGCGCGGTGAGGAACCGGGGCATCCCCCCGTCGTCGCGCCGCAGCGTGGTGAGGACCGTCGCGTCGCCAGCGGCGCCGTCCACGGTCTCGTGGATCCCCGGCGCCAGGAGGGGGTGGGGGCTGATTTCCAGGAAGAGACGGTGCCCGGCCGCGAGGGCCGCTCCGATCGTCTCGTCGAAGCGCACGGTCTGCCGCAGATTGCGGTACCAGTAGTCCGCGTCCAGCAGCGCATCGCCGATGTCGTTTCCGGTCGTGGCCGACAGGAAGGGGGTCTCGGGCGCGTGGGGCCGAAGCGCGGCCAGATCCGCCAGGATCCGTCCGCGGACCGCCTCGACAGCGGAAGAGTGCGAGGCGTAGTCGACATTGACGCGTCGCGCCTCGATACCGTCGGCCTCGGCCTGGGCGAGGAGTTCTTCGATGGCGTCCCTGCCACCGGCCAGCACCACGCTGCCGGGCCCGTTGACGGCGGCAACCTCCAGTTGCCCTCCCCACCGTGCCGCGTACCGGCGCAGTGCGTCCACGCCGCTACCCGTGCAGGAGACCATGCCGCCCTCGCCGGCGATGGCCACCAGCGCACGGCTGCGCAACGCGGCGACACGGGCGGCGTCGGACAGGCTCAGCGCACCGGCCACATGCGCGGCGGCGATCTCGCCCTGGCTGTGTCCGATGACCGCGGCCGGGCTCACACCGTAGGACTGCCACAGTTTGGCCAGGGAGACGGAGACGGCGAACAGCAGCGGTTGGAGAAGATCCACACGCTCGGGAACATCCATGTCGCGGGCGACCTTCATGAAGTCGCACTCCACGAATTCGCCCAGCGCCTCGGCACACTCCTGCATCGAACGGGCGAACACCGGTGAAGTAGCGAGCAGTTCATGCGCCATACCAGGCCACTGCGCGCCCTGGCCCGGAAACACGAAGACCGCACCGGGCTCGTCACGGCGGACCCCGGTCACCACACGGGGATCCCTCTCTCCCCTGCCCAGCACGTCCAGGGCGGCGAGGAAGGACTCCGGATCCGTCCCCACCACCGCCGCCCGGTGGTCGAAGGACGTCCGGGTGGTGATCAGCGACCGCCCCAGACTCCGGGCGTTCGGGGACGGGGAACCGCGTACTGCGGAAGCCAGCCTCCGGGCCTGCTCCCGGAGCGCTTCGGGACCGTCAGCGGACAGAAGCCACACCCCTGGATCCGCCTCCACCCCGGACCGGGGCTGCGGCCGGCCCGGAGCCGACGGAACACCTTCGAGGATCACATGCGCGTTCGTACCGCTGATCCCGTACCCGAGAACCCCCACCCGGCGGGGCCGCCCCGTCCGCGGCCAGGGCCGCTGCTCGTTCAGCAGGCGCATCCCACCGGCCGTCCAGTCGACTCCGGAGTGAGGATCGGCCGCGTGCAATGTCCTGGGCAGAATGCCATGCCGCATGGCCATCACCATCTTGATCACTCCGGCGACACCCGAAGCGGCCAGGGAATGGCCGATGTTGGACTTCACCGACCCCACCCACACAGGGTGGTCCACCGGGCGCCCGGCGCCGTAGGTCGCGGCGATCGATGAGGCCTCGATCGGATCGCCCACCGCTGTACCGGTGCCATGGGCCTCCACCGCATCCACATCTGCGGATACGAGCCCGGAGTCGGCCAGAGCCAGTGCGATGACCTCCCGCTGTGAGGGCCCACTCGGAACGGTCAGTGCCTGACTCGCACCGTCCTCGTTGAGCGCGGATCCACGGACCATCGCCAGTACGGGCAGCCCCAGCCGCTCCGCCTCAAGCGGTGTGGCCAGCAAGAGGGTCCCCACCCCCTCGGCCAGAGCGAATCCGTCGGCGTCCGCGGCGAAGGCCTTCGAGCGCCCATCGGCAGCGAGTGCCTGCTGACGGCTGAACTCCAGCAGGTACTGAGGCCCGGCACCCACCGTCACCCCGGCGGCGAGCGCCATGGAGCACTCGCCCGCCCGAAGAGCACGCACCGCGAGATGCAGAGCCGCCAACGACGACGAACATGCCGTATCGACCGTCAGAGTCGGACCGGTAAGACCCAGAACGTAGGCGATGCGGCCGGCAGCCACACTCAGAGTGCTGCCCGTCACCAGGTACCCATCGGCCTCGGTACCACCCCGCTCCGCCCAGGCCGCGTAGCCGCTCTCGGTGGCACCGACATAGACCCCGGTCCTTGTCCCCCGCAGTACCCGCGGGTCCAGACGCGCCCGCTCGCACGCCTCCCACGCACACTCCAGCAGCAGACGCTGCTGAGGATCCATCCCCAGGGCCTCCCTCGGACTGATACCGAAGAAATCAGCGTCGAACCCGGCCACATCCGTCAGGAAGGCACCACTACGAACATAGGTTTTCCCGCCCGCTCCGCGGTCCGAATCGAACAACTGCTCCGGATCCCACCCTCTGTCCCGAGGCAACGGTTCCGACACGCAAGTCTCATCGGTGACAAGGCGCCAGAGATCCTCCGGTGATTCGACCCCGCCCGGAAACCGGCAAGCCATTCCCACGATCGCAATCGGCTTACGCTCCGTGAACATGTTGCTCATCCTTCCTATCCAGGGCGACGCCGGCCATCAACAGCTGGCCGTTCACCCTCTGGCAGACCCTGGGTTCCGGGCCGGTGCGCACAGACCCAGGACAGCGGTGACTCGTACGCTCGGAGAACGGGCCGGACACGGCAGCCCGCGGGAACTCCGGAGCCGACGACGCCTCACAGATCCGCCTCACCGCCTCCGCGGGGGCCTGCGACTCCAATCGCCCGGCCGGACGATACGGATGTCTCCCGCAGGCTCACCGGCGACAGAGCGGTAAGCACGGCGGGGCCTACTCGGTGATGCGGGTGCAGTAGAACCACTCGTACCGGTGCACCCGCACCCGGCCACCCCGCGCCGGAAGCTGCTCAGGTCCGTCGTGCAGGCGGATACGGACAATGCCCATACGGACCTCCCGTGGTGAAACCGGAAGCACTCCCGCAAGGAGCGCGCGGCCAGGCGAAACAGCGCACGACAGCCCAGGCGCACCCCCCGGACACCCAGCCCCGATGGCCGGGCCCCAGAGTCCCGATACGGCCGCGCCTTCCCTTAAACCGTACCCGCACCAACCCCGCGCAGCACCCGGCGGCCGCGGACCTGTTGAACCCCGACCGGTGAACACCTGACCGCTGCCCCGCCCGCGCGCTGCTGGGCAGGCCGCCCGTGGGATCGAGCTGCATGTCGGCGGCGGGTGAAACGAGGTGCTGGATCACTCTCCGTGCCGGAGTCACGGAGCGTCACCGAAACCGCGATTCACCCGCCGCCGAGAGTCCCATGGAACCAGCAGATCAGAGGGCCGCAGCCGAGCTGCTCCCCGCGCGTGCGGGGTTGGTCCCAGTAGCTCGAAGGGCTTGGCCTCCACGGCCGGCTCCTCCCGAACAGTTCGAGAAGTCGACGAAGTTCGTGGAAGCGGTGCGCAAGTGCACCTGCCCGACCTGCTGAGCACCGACGACGAACTCCCGACTTCAATCGCCCGGCCGCCGTAACGCGCTCAGCAGGCAGGTCCGTTACTCGCATCGGACTGGGTGAGGATGCGCCGAAGCCAGCGGTAACGGGCGTTACGGGCGTCCTGGGTGAGGGCCGCCTGTGGCGCGCAGGAGTCGAAGCCGTGGAAGGCTCCGGGCCATACGTGCAGTTCGGCCTGGCCACCGGCCTGCCAGATCGCGTTGGCGTAGGCCACGTCCTCGTCTCTGAAGGTCTCGGCCGATCCGACCTCGATGTAGGCCGGGGGCAGCCTGGACAGATCCGTAGCGCGGGCGGGGGCGGCGTAGGGCGACAGGTCCGCCGCACCGTACTGGTCGCCCAGCAGCGCCTGCCACGCGGTTGCGTTGGAGGTTCGGTCCCAGGTGTCGATGCCGGCCATCTGGTGGCTGGAGAAGGTGCTGTTGCGGTCGTCGAGCATGGGGCACAGGAGCAGTTGCCCGATCGGCGTGGGCCCGCCTCGGTCACGGGTGAGCAGGGCGAGTGCCGCGGCGAGTCCGCCGCCGGCACTCTTCCCTCCGACAATGGTGCGGTCCGCGTCGATGCCCAGTTCGGCCGCGTGCGCGGCCGCCCAGACGAATCCGGCGTAACAGTCCTCCAGCGGCCCGGGGTACTGCGCCTGCGGTGCCAACCGGTACTCGACCGAAATGACGGCCAACTCCAGTGTGAGAGACCATTCGTGGAGCAGCTGCGGAAGTACGGACCACGCATTGCCCATGACCATTCCGCCGCCGTGCATGTAGTACAGCAGCGGCAACGGCCCGGCGATCCCGGCGGGCCGCGCACTCACAAGCGTGACGTCCTGCCCGCCCGACGTTCCTGGCACGCGCAGTTCGTCCACCTCGAAGCGGCCGCCGGCCCGGAGATCCCGGACCGTCGGCCTGGGCCGGGCCGCAACATCCCGCTCCTGCCGGGCCGCGAGGTTCTCCGGGGTGAGCGGCTCCCTTGCCTCGTCCCCCAAAGCCGCCAGCGCCGCACTCAGTTCGGGGTCGAAAGGTGGCGCCTCCCAGGCCTTCGGGACAGGGCCGGGCTCCGGCGACATGCCACCGATGCTCATGCCAGGCCATCCCGTCGGGCGAGGGAATACCGGCCGACATCCCGGTCGGAACAGCTCGTCAGCACGTCCGTGCATGCGGGGAACGCTCGCGCGAGGTCCATGCGGTGTAGTCAATCACCTGCCGGGCGAGGGCTACAGGTCGAGGTCGTCGGCCCGGAGCTGAACTGCACCACCAGATCTCGACGTTGTCCCGTGCCGGCTGACGAGAAGGAGCAACGGCAATGACCGACGACGACTGGCATCTTCCGAGGAGCGTGGGTCACCGGGGTGAAGCGGCACTTCCCCGGGAAGTCGAAGCCGGGACACATCGTTCAGCGGGAGGAGACGCCGGACTGGAAACGTCGTTCCGCGGCAGCGGTGTTCGGGAAGGTGCGGGACTTCGCGAAGGTGTGTGGCGACACGACGGCCGGGCTCATACGCGAGCAGAAGGGACGCTTCGTCGCGCTCTGCCGGCTCGCGCAGGTCCACAAGTACATCGAGGACCCGAAGCCGAGCTACGTGGCGGACTGGGGCGCACTGCCGGAGTCGCAGAAGGAGACCGACGCCGACATCTTCGAGGCGGTCGAACGGATGGCCTGACGCCTCACCGCCTGGGATGCGACGGCCAGGTTTCCGTCCGACGCTGCGAGCGGCCGGAACCGGGGGCACGCGGGATAGGCTGCCGCGCGGCCCGTGCCTGCTGGCACAACCCGGCTCGGGCAGCAAAGTTGGCGTTGCTGCCGACCCACGGAAAGGAATGGTCGATATGTCCGTTTCACTGAAAGTTGCACAGATCGGGCAGTCGGCCAGCTAAAGTCGCAGGTCAGCAAGACTGCTCCCCGCGCGTGCGGGGTTGGTCCCATCAGCAAGGGCAAGAAGGCCGACAGTCCCATCTGCTCCCCGCGCGTGCGGGGTTGGTCCCCACGCGGCGTACCTGGCGCTCGCTCGTCTGGGCTGCTCCCCGCGCGTGCGGGGTTGGTCCCGGAACCCGAAACGGGACCCGGTACGGGACCCCCTGCTCCCCGCGCGTGCGGGGTTGGTCCCAGCTCGTAGACCCGCCACCCGATGAAGGCGACCTGCTCCCCGCGCGTGCGGGGTTGGTCCCACGGTCGGCCAGACCCGCTGATCTGGATGCTCCTGCTCCCCGCGCGTGCGGGGTTGGTCCCTGCGAGGCGATGAGCAGCTGCGCGCAGACCTTCTGCTCCCCGCGCGTGCGGGGTTGGTCCCACGAGGGCTGCCTGATCGTGGAGCCGCCCACCCTGCTCCCCGCGCGTGCGGGGTTGGTCCCTGCACCAGGCGGACGAACGCACGGGCCGGGTCCTGCTCCCCGCGCGTGCGGGGTTGGTCCCGCCACCGCTCCGTCAGAAACTCGCCGCGATCGCTGCTCCCCGCGCGTGCGGGGTTGGTCCCAAGGACATCGCGGGGGCGGAGAAGCTGGCGTCCTGCTCCCCGCGCGTGCGGGGTTGGTCCCGGGCTGCGCTCTCCCAGGGCGAAGGCGCCGGCCTGCTCCCCGCGCGTGCGGGGTTGGTCCCAGCCCGCAGGCGCCCGGCAAGCCCCTCGACCCCTGCTCCCCGCGCGTGCGGGGTTGGTCCCTGGGTCGGTGCTGTCCGGACGCTGTCCGCGGGCTGCTCCCCGCGCGTGCGGGGTTGGTCCCGAGGCGGCCCTGGGGGCACGGCAGCGGACCGCTGCTCCCCGCGCGTGCGGGGTTGGTCCCAAAACCCAGACCACCCGCCTGGTCCCCAACCTCTGCTCCCCGCGCGTGCGGGGTTGGTCCCGAGGTGGCGGCGATCCAGGCGGAGAACGGCCAGCTGCTCCCCGCGCGTGCGGGGTTGGTCCCTGAATCGAGAGACCGTCTCCGCCGCCTGAAATCTGCTCCCCGCGCGTGCGGGGTTGGTCCCTCCGCGGCCAACTGGGACTTTCCGGACCCGGTCTGCTCCCCGCGCGTGCGGGGTTGGTCCCGCCTCCAGGTCCGGCTCCGTCTCCAGCAGATCCTGCTCCCCGCGCGTGCGGGGTTGGTCCCTCGCCTGGCGGCGGTCCCGGCTGGTCCGCGGCCTGCTCCCCGCCCCGGCGGGGCTCCACCGGCCGTTATGGACAGCGAATCGGCCTGTCAGGGGTGGTGTGTAGGCTCGCGGGCATGGCGAGGGTGACGCGGGACGATGTGGCGAGGGTGGCGGGGACGTCTACCGCGGTTGTGAGTTATGTGATCAACAATGGGCCGCGGCCCGTCGCTGCCGCGACGCGGGCGCGGGTGCTGGCGGCGGTCGAGGAGTTGGGGTACCGGCCGAACGGGGTCGCGCAGGCGATGGCGCGGCGGCGGACGAACCTGATCGGGATGGTGGTGCCGGATGCGCGGCAGCCGTTCTTCGCCGGGCTGGCGCACATGGTGGAGCAGGCGGCCGCGGCGCGGGGGCGGTTGTTGCTGATCGGGAACTCGGACTATGTGGACGAGCGGGAGGCGCACTACATCCGGGCGTTCCTCGGTATGCAGGTGGACGGGCTGATCCTGGTCACGCAGGATCCGGCGGTGCCCGGGGTGGCCGGGCTCGGGGCGGGGAACGAAACTCCGGTGGTGCTGCTGCATCACCGGGCGGAGACCGAGAGCGGCGTTGCCGTGGTGGCGGACGACGAGGGCGGGGCCCGGGAGGTCGTGCGGCATCTGCTGGGGCACGGGCACGCGGAGGTGCACTGCTTCGGCGGGACGTTGGCGCTGAGCCCGAACGATCCGGTGACCGGCCGGACCGCCGGGTGGGCGGCGGCGCTGGCGGAGGCCGGGCTGGCGACGGAGGGGCGGCTGACGTCGGCGCCGTTCGACCGGGTGCGGGCCCATGCCGAGGCGCTGGTGCTGCTGGCGCGGCCCGACCGGCCGTCCGCCGTGTTCTGCGCGACGGACGACCAGGCGATCGGGTTGCTGCGGGCCGCCGACGATCTGGGGATCCGGGTGCCGGAGGATCTGGCGGTGGCCGGGTTCGACGACATCGCGGAGGCCGTCATCGCGGGGCCGGCGCTGACCACCGTCGCCACCGCGCAGGACGAGATGGCGCGGGCCGCCGTCGATCTGGTGCTGGGCAAGGAACCGCAGGAGGGTCAGGCGGGTGCGCGGATGTTCCCGGCGCGCCTGGTGGTCCGGCGGTCCTGCGGCTGCTGAACGAGCCGAGCAGCTGAACGAGCCGAGCAGGACAAGAGGAACGGGAAGAAGAAGGAGCACCCTCCCATGACGGCTCTGGCCGGTTTCGCGCTCTTCGCGTTGCTGATCACGATCGCCCCCGGCCCGGACACCCTGCTGGTGCTGCGCAACTGCATGCGCGGTGGCCGGGCCTCCGGTGCCGCGACCGCCCTCGGCTCGGCGGCCGGGTCGCTGGTCTGGGCGATGTTCGCCGCACTGGGGCTGGCCGCGGTGCTGCAGCGGTGGGACACCGCGTTCACCGTGGTCCGGTTGGCCGGGGCGGCGTATCTGGTGTTCCTGGGGGCGCAGGCGCTCTGGCGGTACCGGCCGGGGAAGAGCACGGACGGGACACCGGCGGACGCCGCGCCCACGTCAGCGCCCACCCCGGCACCCACCGCCGCGCGGGCGTTCCGGCAGGGGCTGCTGAGCTGTCTCCTCAACCCCAAGGTCGGCGTGTTCTTCGTCGCCGTGGTGCCGCAGTTCCTGTCGGACGGGAACGCCGGGTTCGCCACCACGATGCTGTTCGGCGTGGTGGACGCCGTGATCGCCGGGGCGTGGCTGCTGACGGTGGCGGTCGTCGCCACCCGGGCGCTCACCTGGCTGCGGCGTCCGCGCGTGCACCGGGCGCTCGAACGGACCACGGGCGGCGTGCTGTTGGCGCTCGGGATCGGCACAGCGGTCGAAAGCGCGTAGAGGTGCAGTGGTGTAGAGGCGAGGAATAAGAACCGCCAACTCCCACCTCTCAGTGCTCTGTTACACGCTCGGCTTCACCGGAGCCGCCTGCCCGGGCACCGTCCACTCACGGACGGGGTTCATCGACGAGCTCGTCGGCCAGCAGGTCCATCAGCAGATTGTCGTGCCACGTCCCGTCCGGGCCGCGTTCGTACTGGCGCATCGTGCCCACCGGGCGGAAGCCGACCTTCGCGTAGCAGCGGATCGCGGCCTGGTTGTCGGCGGCCGGGTCGATGATCAGGCGGTGGTAGTGGAGGTCGTCCACCAGGTGGCGGGCGAGGGTGCGGACGGCGTCGGCACCGAGGCCGCGGCCGTGGGTGGCCGGGTCGAGGTAGATGTCCATGCCCGCGTGGCGGTACTCGTCGTCGTTGTTGGCGTACCACTGGATGGCGCCGACGACGCGGTCGTCGAGCTCGATCGCGAGGCTCTCGGTGTCGCTCTCCTGGAGGTCCGAGGCGACGGCGTCCGCGAGGTCGTCACCCCCGCGCCAGCGCTCGTAGACCTCGGGTGCGGCGCGGATGGCCGCGAGGGCCGGAATGTCGTCCGTGGTGGCCGGACGGAGAGTGACGCGGGCGCCGTGCAGAATCGTCCCCATATAGGGCATGTTTCCACGGAAAAGGCCGTCGGGCGAGTCGTTTTTACGTTGCCCTCACCCCTTCCGACCAGGGATGATGCTCCCTCGTGACACATCTTCTGGTCCTTCTCGTGGCCGTTCTCGTCTTCTTCGCGCTCAAGAAAACCCGTCAGTCCAAGGCGGCGGACTGGGCGCAGACCCAGTTCGACGCGGCCGCGTACGGGCTGGCCCCGCGCGAACGGCTCGACCCGCGCCGGGCCGGGCCGCCGCTGCCCGTTCACCGCCGCAAGGAGTCGCAGGCGATAGCCGACGCGGCCTGGGGCGGGGACTGGCGGCCGGCCGCCGCGTTCGTCGAGGCCGCGGGGCGGGACTGGGACGAGCGGTGGTCGCGGCTGGAGCTGCTCGGGGCGATCGCCAAGGAGGACGACGCCTGGCTGACGGCCTGGCGCTCGGCCGACCCGGGCAACTGCGACGCCGCCACCGTGGAGGCCAGCCACCTGGTGCACACCGCGTGGGCGATCCGGGGCTCCGCGTACGCCCACGAGGTGCCCGCGGCGGACATGGCGAAGTTCCGGGAGCTGCTGCCCGCCGCGATCGAGGCGGCGCGCCGGGCCACGCTGCTGGCTCCGGAGAACCCGGGTCCGTGGGTGGTCATGGTGACGGCGGCGCGCGGCGCGCGGTACCAGCCGGAGCAGTTCGAGCCGCTCTGGAGCGGGCTGGTCGAGCGGGCCCCGCACCACTACCAGGGACACTGGCAGGCCATGCAGTACTGGTGCGCCAAGTGGTTCGGTTCCGACAAGCAGATGATGGCCTTCGCCGAGCGCGCCATGGACGGGGCGCCGGAGGGCAGTCCGCTGGCCGGGATCTATCTGCACGCGCTCGCCGAGCGGGAGGAGCGCAAGACCGTCGGTTCGATGCTGACCGCCGAGTCGACGCAGCGGCGGCTGAGGGCGGTCGCGGGCGCGCTGGCGCTGGTCCCGGCGGACGACGAGCGGCTGCCGGCGCTCCGGCACCTGCTCGCGCACTACAGCGGCAAGGCCGAACTGTACGACGTGGCGCTGGAGCAGTTCCGGGCGATCGGCCCGTGGTGCGGCTGCCATCCGTGGACGGAGGAGAACGACCCGGTGGCGGCGTTCGACCTGGCACGCGGGACGGCGGTGAAGCTGTCGAAGGCGGAGCCGCTGGCGCCGGAGCTGCGGCCGGTCAAGGACACAAATCATCACCACAGCGGGTAATCGTTTCAATGCGCAGCGTGTTGACGGGGCGTCATTTGGGTGTACCGTGACCGCCAGAAACGGGTCGCCCCCGAAGAATGGGGCGAGCCCGGCCACGTGTTAGCGCACCTGGCCGGGCTCTTCATCCGCCAAGTGGAAAAAGGCCACTGACGATGCTGTTGCATGCTATCGCGCCGTCACGCGACTTCACGCAGATTGCCAACGCGCTGGTGTGGGACGAGGAGTTGTCGGACTCCGCGTTTCGACTGCTTGTCCGAGCACTGGCGTTGGGTTCGGCGAAAGCCCGGACCACGACGGTGACGGCGCTGACCGCCGGCCTCACCGGCGGGCGCATCACCTCGGACCGGGCGCGCCGCCAACTCGCCCGCGCCGGACTGCTGCACACCACCAAGTGGCGCGACCCGGCCGGGCAGATGCGGACCGAATCGCTGGTGTCGAGCGTGCCGTTGAGCGCGGCGGAGGCGCAGCGGCTGTTCGGCGAGCACTTCCACGACCGCCGCGACCGGCGCCCGGGTGCCGGGAAACGAACGTGCGGCGCGGCGGACGGTCGGGCCTCCGGCACCGACCTCCCTGAGGTAACACCCGGGGAGAACACTTCCCCCCTCCCGGTCCCGTCCGAAACCACCGGCACGGAGACGGAGTTGGAGCGCACGGCGACCCCTACGGCCACGGCGCCGACGCTGGCGGCGGCCGAACGGGTGCTGCTGGAGCTGCGGCGCAGCGATCCCCGCCTGCTGCTCGGGGCGCGCGAGGCGCGGACGTTGGCGCCACTGGCGGCCGAGTGGCTGGCCAGGGGCGTGAGTTCGGCCGCGCTGCACGAAGCGCTCACGGCCGGGCTGCCGGCGCGGGTCAAGTCCCCTGCGGCGCTGCTGCGGTGGCGGCTGGAGGGCAAGATGCCCGGGGAACCGGCCGCTCCCGCCGAGCCGCCGACGGGGCTGGCCACCTGCCACGGCTGCGAGCGGGCCTTCCGCCCCGTGAGCGGCGAACGGCGGTGCCGGGCCTGTCGCACCGAGGCGGCCACCACCCGCGCGGCCGCACGGACCGCCGCCCGAACGGACAGCCGCGCGGACCGCGCCACGGCCGACGGAACGCCCCGACGGGTGGACTGGCGCGCCCTGGTGGCCGAGGTCCGCACGGCGACTGCGGGCTGAACCGGAACACCCCCGCAGCGAGCCCGGTCAGGCCTCCGGTCCGTAGGCGCCGAGGCCCCGGCAGACCAGTCCGTCCCGGAAGGTCAGCACCTCGGCAACCGCCTGGCCGCGCTCGTTGCGGTAGTTGATCACGACGGTGTCGACCGAGGCCCGGACGTCCTCCAGGGTGAAGTGGAGGTCGGGCAGGAGTTCCAGGCCCTTGGCCCAGTACGCGCGAAGGGCGTCCTTGCCGCGCACCTCACCCGAGGCATCGCCGATGAACTGGACGATCCTGGGCGAGGCGAAGACCACGTCGTCGGTGTAGTGGGCGAGGATGCGCTCCAGGTCGCGGGAGTTCCAGTCGGCGGCCCACTCCCGGGCGAAGCGCTGCGCGAAGGCGAGATCGATGCTCATGGGGCCCATCTTCCCCGAGTCGCCGTCAGGCGCCACGCCGGGGTCGCGCACAAGCGGCGGGCGGCAGAGCCCAGTTGGGGGGTGCCGTACAGGACCCGCACGGCGCGGGCCCCGGGGGCGCGTGTCAGCCGGACGCGGGCCCGGCGATCACGCCCGGTTCGCCGAGCGGGTCGAGCGGGCCGAGCCAGACGGCGGTGACCCCGCTGACGTAGCGGGCGCCGCAGCGGTCGGCCGGGACGACCAGCTGCGGGCCGGAGGTGTCCAGTGGGGTGCCGTCCATGCTGGTGGCCAGCAGGATGCGCTGGCCACCGAAGTCCGGGTCGATCTCGGCCCAGGAGACGACGGCACGGTGGCCGTCCGCGCCGCTGACCGCCAGCAGGTAGCGGAGCCGCTGTTTGCGGCCGGTGAAGTCGATCCGGGGGCCGGCGGCGCGCAGGACGTCCCAGAGGGCGGGACCTTCGTAGCCGTGGCGCTGCTCGCCCCCGGTCAGGCAGTCGAAAACGACCTCGACCCGGTACGCGGGCAGGACGCGCAGCTGGTCGACGGTCAGATCGGCGGGCCGGTCGAGGTGACCGTGCAGCCGGACGGTGGCGGGCGGCCCGCCCCGACCAGGGACCGGCGGCGGGCTCGGCAGGGAGCTCGACTGGGACCTCGGCAGGGGGCTCGACTGGCGGCTCATACGGCGCGCTCCTCCCGGGCCGCGCCGGTGCGACCCGGGAGAGTGACTACCCGAGGGCGAGCAGCAGCATTCGCAGATGCGGCCTCAAGGGCACTCTTTCAGCAGTATGCGCAATGGCAGATCGCCCGTCCGGCCAGCAGGTGCGAGATCAATGAAATCCGCCGAACCCGCCTCCGAGGGCTTCTCGGACGTACGCCATGTGCTCCGGGGCGCAGACGATCAGGACCTCCGCCCCGCCGTCCCGGCACTCGGCGACCTCGAAGTACGGCCGGATGCCGCGCGGATCCGACTTCTGCCGACTGCGCACCCTGACCAGCTCCAGCCGGTCCAGCGGCAGGGGCCGGCGCAGCGTCTCGACCTCCTTGGTGGGCGAGGTGCAGAGCGAGGTGCGGGAGGCGTGCAGAAAGCCGTAGGACGGACGGCAGTACGGCGGCTCACCGATGACAAGGCCCTCGAAGGTCACCGCCTCCCCCTTGTGGAAGGCCACCCTGTCCCGCTCGCGCTTACGTCGTCCGCCGCCCAGATCCGGAACGAACAGAGCCGTCACCAGGTCAAGCAGAATCTCGCCGAACACTCCCCCACCCCTCCGGCCCCAGGCCGTCACGCTGTTCGGCGATATTCGATCACGGTCGGGGTGGCCGGGCGACAGAGGGGCCGGAAGCTTCCCGAGAGGAATTCGGGGCGGCCGTCACCCGGCCGCGGGCCCGGTCACGCCCGGTCGTCGAGCCGCAGACGGGCGCTGACCTCGCCCAGCCCCTCGGCCAGGACGGCGAGTTGCTCACGGCTGAGCACGTCGATCAGCAGTTCGCGGACCAGGGCGACATGCCCGGGCGCGGCCTGCCGCAGCGCCTCCCGGCCCTGGTCGGTCAGCTCGGCGAAGACACCGCGCACGTCGCTCGGACAGGACCGGCGGCCGACCAGGCCCATCCGCTCCAGCTGGGTGACCTGGTAGGTCAGGCCGCTCTTGGAGGTGATCAGCTTCTCCGCCAGCTCGGTCATCCGCAGCGAGCCGGCCGGGGCGCCGGACAGGTGCACCAGGATCTCGTACTGGGTGTGGGAGAGGCCGGAGTCCTCCTTGAGCTGGCGTTCCAGCCGGCGGTTGAGGAGGTTGCTCGCGGCGACGAAGCCCCGCCAGGCGGCCATCTCGTCCTGGTCCAGCCAGCGGGGTTCGTTCAAGGAGGACATGGAGGAAGCGTACTCCTGTTGTTCAAATTCGAACGAAGGTGTACGGTCGACGTGTCGAGGTTCAAAATTGAACTACTTTGGGATTGCCCGCTTCACGGGATCCACCCGTCGACACCAGGACCAACCTGAGGAACCAGAGGAAGACGCCCATGAGCACCGCGGCCCCCGAGCGCATGCCCGCCCTCTACCTCTCGCACGGCGCGCCGCCGCTCGCCGACGACCCGATCTGGCCCGGCGAGCTGGCCGCCTGGTCCGCCGAACTGCCGCGCCCGAAGGCGATCCTGATGGTCTCCGCGCACTGGGAGGAGGCGCCGCTCTCGCTCGGCGCCGTCACCACCGTGCCGCTGGTCTACGACTTCTGGGGCTTCCCCGAGCACTACTACCGGGTCCAGTACGCCGCCCCCGGCGCACCGGAGCTCGCCGAACGCGTGCGCAAGCTGCTGCGCGCCCCCGGCACGCCCGTCCAGGACATCCCGGACCGCGGCCTGGACCACGGCGCGTACGTCCCGCTGGTGGAGATGTTCCCGGAGGCGGACGTCCCCGCCCTCCAGGTCTCCCTGCCCACCCTGGACCCGCAGCGGCTGATGGAGATCGGCCGCCTGCTCGCCCCGCTGCGCGACGAGGGCGTGCTGATCGTCGGCAGCGGCTTCTTCACCCACAACCTGCGGGCGCTCAGCTCCGACGGCCGGGTGACCTCGGTGATGGCCGAGTTCGACGACTGGGGCCGGCGCGCCCTGGAGGCCCAGGACCTGGACGCGCTGCTCGACTTCGAGCAGAAGGCCCCGGCCGGCCGGCTCGCCCACCCCCGCACCGAGCACTTCGCGCCGCTGTTCGTCACCCTAGGCGCCGGCGAGGCCGACCTCGGCAGCCAGCGCAGCGTGATCGACGGGTTCTGGATGGGGCTCGCGAAGCGCTCGGTCCAGCTGGGCTGAGGCCGGCCGGGGGCGGGCGGCGGCGTTCGGACAACGCAGCGGGCGTTCAGCTGCGGGCGTTCAGCTTCGTGCGCTCAGCCGTGGCCGGCGGCGCTCACGCGGCACAGCAGGTGAAGCGCTCGCCGATGTGCTCGGGCTGCTCGATCTCGTCGACCAGGGCGGCCGCGTAGTCCGGCACCGAGATCCAGCTCTTGCCGTCGGAGTCGGTGAGCAGCTGGTCCAGGCCGGTGTGGTAGCGGCCGCTCCGCTCGCCCGGCCCGATCTCGGCGGCCGGGCTGAGCGTGGTCCAGCGGACGTCCGAGACGCCCGAGAAGTACTCCTGGGCCGCGCCGTGGGCGTGCATGATCTGCAGCAGCCAGTCCGGCAGGCCGGGGGCGTCCCAGACCTTGACGCCCGGCGCGGTCTCCAGGCTGCCCGCGCCGCCGACCGCGATCAGCCTGGGCGCCTCGCCGCCGAGCGCCCGCAGGCCCTCGACCAGCGCCCGGGCGGCCGGCTCGACCAGCGCCACGTGGCCCGGACCGTCGCCGCCGCCGACGGCGCTCACCAGGACGTCCTGGCCGGCCGCGACCCGGGCCACGTCCTCGGGCTTCAGGACGTCGCCCTGGACGACCGCCCTCGCCGTGCCCTGGTAGCGGGCCGGGTCGCGGACGACGGCCGTCACCTGGTGTCCGCGCGCGACCGCCTCCGCGACGATGGCGCTGCCGATGGTGCCGTTGGCGCCGATCACGGCGATTCTGGCCATGGGATACCTGCCTTCTCGGGTGGTTCCGGGGATACCCACCAGCAGTAGCACCCGGCGCGCGGCCGGACGGAGTGGACACGCGGGCGGCGGTCGTGCACGGACTCCCCTCCACCCCTTCGGAACTGATGTGGAATCAGCCACCTTGTGTCAGACTGACGATAAGCAGTAGGGGCAACCGCCGCAGGCGACCGGCTCATCGCGCGGTGCGCCCGGACGGAGTCCCCACGTCGTCCGGGCGGAAGAAGAGAGTTCGGAAATGGCTGGACATGCTTTTGTCTCGTATGTCAGCGAGGATTCACCAACGGTGAACAGGCTTGTCGCCGCCGTACGGCAGAGCGGCGTCGAGGTGTGGCTGGACCGTGACTCCATCCGGCCCGGCGCTCGGTGGCGCAGCTCGATCAGGTCGGCCATCGAGCAGGGGGCGTTCTTCCTGGCGTGTTTCTCCTCCCACTGTGCCGAGCGGTCGAAGTCGTACATGAACGAAGAGCTGGTGCTCGCGATCGACGAGTTGCGGAAGTATCCGGCCGACCGGGCCTGGTTCATTCCGCTGAAGCTCTCCGCCCATGACATCCCCGACCGGACGATCGGGGGCGGGGAAACCCTCCGCGACCTCCAGTGGCTGGACCTCTCCGCCGACTGGGACAACGGGGTGTCGACCCTGGTCGGCCTGCTCTCCGGAATCAGGAAGCCCCCGCCACAGAGCGGGAATCCGGTCGTCATGGACACCTCGCGCCCGTTCGGGGAGCGCGTCGGACAGCTGGCCCGGGCCTGGGAGAAGAGCGGCCGGGGTGCGGACTGGCTGGTCAACGGGAAGGTCTTCTTCGCGCTCTACTGCTGGTTCCTGACCCCGCTGGACCGGCACCGGGGAGCCAAGCGGCGAAGCGATCTGCAGGACGCGGTCGTCGCCGAGTACGTGGCCTGGTGCTACGCGGCCATCGGCGGAGATTCCGGTTGGGACGCCTGGCTCCGCGAAAGGACGCTCTGCTCCTGCCACCGCGAGAGCTGGTCGATGGAGAACCTCAGGATCTGCACCGGCTGTCTGCGGTACAGGTGCATCGACCACCTCGGGCGCTGCGGGTCCGACTGCGACGGGGAGATCGTGGGGTAGCGCCGAACCGGGATCGCCCGCATGATGCGGGCCGCCCTGGGCAGAGGAGCGATGTGATGAACGGTGACGATGTACGCGCGGCCCTGGCCGAACTGCTGCGGGCCCTCGGCCCGCACACCGCCGGGCCGGGCTGGGAGGCCCCGGCCGGACTGCTGGAGTGGAGCTGCCGGGAGACGGCCGCCCATGTCGCGCACGACCTGCTCGCCTACGCCGGCCAGCTCGCCGCGCGGCCCACCGACCGGTATCTGCCGTTCGACCTCACCGTCCGCGAACAGGCCGACCCCGGCGAGGTGCTGGCGGTCGTCACGGCCTGCGCCCACCTGCTGGCCACCGCCCTGGACGCGGCCCCGCCCGGGCTGCGGGCCTGGCACCACGGCCCCTGCGACCCGCCCGGCTTCGCCGCGATGGGCGTGGCCGAGACCCTGCTGCACACCCACGACATCACCCGCGGCCTCGGCCTGCCCTGGCAGCCGCCGGCCGGGCTCTGCGCCGCGGTGCTGGCCCGGCTGTTCCCCGACGCGCCGCCGGGCGAACCGGCCGACGTCCTGCTCTGGTGCACCGGGCGGGGAGAGCTGAACGGCCGCCCGCGCAAGGCCTCGTGGACCTGGCGGGCGGCCTTGGTCTCCTAGTGACCGGGGGCGGGGCGGGGTTTCAGAGTGCCGTCGCCGGGAGGCTGGTCCGGGCCGCCTCGGCCAGCAGTGAGATCTCGGCCGCGACCGCCTCCGGGTCGGCCGCGACGGTGACCTGCGCGACCTCGTC
Source organism: Kitasatospora sp. NPDC087315 (assembly GCF_044744345.1). NCBI lineage: Bacteria > Bacillati > Actinomycetota > Actinomycetes > Kitasatosporales > Streptomycetaceae > Kitasatospora > Kitasatospora sp. NPDC087315. Next base: position 45,747 of record NZ_JBIUYD010000043.1, read on the forward strand.
CAGACCCGGGTGCGAGCCGACGCGCACTGCCCGCTCCGCGTTCCGCAGGAGATCGAAGTCGTTGATGTCGTTGCCGAACGCGACGTACTCGCTGAGCCCCATCCACTTCAGGGCTTCCCACTTCGTCGTCGAACCCGGCGCGAAGTCGATGATCCCCTCATCGAGGTGATGGTTGACCGTCAGCCCCAGCCCTCGGCCGGCCTCGGCGAGTTCCGCCATGTCCGCCGTGTCCGCCGTGTCCGCCGTGCCGACAACGAGGAACTTCACGACCTCGGGAAGCTCGGCGATGTCCACCCTGTTCGCGAGGTTTCCCTGATCGACACGGCCCCGGATCGGGTGGTCCGCCGGTCCGGTGTACGCGTAGTCCCAGGGCCCGTCCGCGAGGTAGGTCGCTCCGTACCGCTCGACCGCGTCCATCAGCGCGCCGAGCGTGGCGGGGTCGAACGCGGCCCGAGCCCGGACCTGACCGTCGACCGAGACGAGGCTTCCGTTCCCGCCGATCAGCGTCGCGGACGGGAAGGCCCCGTCGAGCACGGGCAGAAGATCCCGGACCGGCCGGGCGGACGCGAAAACCGCGTGATAGCCGGCCTGCCGGCACCCGTCGATCGCCGCGAGAATCCGGTCATCGATCGTCCGTCCGTCGAAGCAGAGTGTGCCGTCGATATCGAAAACCACGGTGCGCGCGCGAAGGTTGAACATCACAGGATCCTATACAACGACCGTGTACGCCCGAAGGCAGAGGTCTCCGATCCGCAGCAACGGCAACGGCAACGAACGGTGGCAGACCGCAGAAGCGGTGTCGGGGTCATCGTCGGTTCATCACCCCAGGATGCCCGTCCGGGGCGCCCAGTGAGGTGGGCTTTCACCTGCCGCGGCTACCAGGCGGGTCCAAGGTATCGACATGGTCGCTCAGATGGGACGGCGGTCGGCGGTGGGTGCCAGCGTTCGTGCCCTCTCGCCCAGCGCGCGGGCGATCCTGTTGCCGCGGTGCTGGGCAGCACAGCGCCGCAGGGAGGCGAAGTCGTCGTCGCAGCGCGCGGAGCTGACGTGCTGGTAGTCGTCGAGGAAGGTGTTCCAGGTGGCGCAGGCGGCTTCGAGGTGGCCGAAGGCAAACTGGCGTTCCGCGAGGAGGGCGGTGGAGCGGGCTCGTGCGCGGCGTTCGGTGGGCGGGCGGTGGCGGTTGGATTCCTGCATGGCGGTGATGGACCCGCCCAGGTCGCGCAGCTCGAACAGGACGTGGCTGGCGTGGTAGTGCAGGGCTGCGGGGTGGTAGCCGGCGACGTGCGCCGATCCGGACGTCGCCTTGTCGAGCGCGGCTTCGGCTTCTGCGAGTTGGCGAAGGGCGGTGTGGCGCTCGCCGACGGCGGCTGAGGCGTGGGCCTGCTGGCCTACGAGGAAGGCCCGCATTCTCGGGCCGGCCGCCGGGGCGGCCTCCGCTGCGGCGTCGGCGTACTGCTGGGCTTTGCGGCCGTGTCCCAGTCCGACCGCCTGGACGCTCATGCCGCGCAGTGCCGTGCAGTACGTGAGGTGGTCCTCGGCGGCTCCGGCGAGGTTCAGCGCCTGGGTGTAGTACTGCTGGGCGAGCCCGTGTTGGCCTTCGTCGACGGCCATCCAGCCGGTGAGGTAGGCGAGGTCGGCGGCGGCCGAGCACATCGCCTTCTTCGTGGCCTCGGAGGCGTCGCACTGCAGATAGCGGGCGACGGTGCTGCCCAGGAACGCGGCTGCGAGCGGGCGGGCCAAGCGGCCCCCGAACTCGTCGTCCATCTGCGAGAGGCGCTCGGCCATGGCGGTGACGGTGGCGACCTCGTTCGCCCCGATACGGGTCCCGGCCTGGCGGACGTGCTGGGCGCGGCCTATGACGTCTGGCCAGCCGGGGACGGCCAGGGCGACGGAGTAGAGGCCGACGGCGCCGAGCACCGTCCTGCGGGAGGGGTCCATGTCTGCTCTCCAGAGCTCGATGAGGGCGGTCGCGGTGTCTGGCCGGTCTGGCACCGGGGCGGTGGCGCCGAAGCCGGCGGCGGCGCTCGTGATGGTCCGGTCGAGCTTGCGGCTGAGGGCTTCGAGGATCGCCGGCCGGACTCTGGCCCGCGGGGTGGTGCCGGTCAGCCAGTGGCAGACCGCGGTGTCGTCGTACTTGAGCCCCAGGTGCATCTCGGTGCCCACCGCGTTGACCGCGCGGGCGAACTGGCCGTTGTTCCAGCCGGTCTCACGGATGAGGTTCTGGAGGGCTGTGTTGCGGGCGCGGTCGGACATGAGTCGCCTTCCCCCGGAATTCAAGGATTTCAACCGTAGCCCCCGCGCGAGCCGTAGATGCGGGTCGTGACCGGCTGTTGACTCATCGTCAGCTGCACGGGGCGATCGGGAATCGCCGGGCCCCTGCCTGGCCGAGGCACCGGGCGGCTGTCCGAGACGAGAGATCCGGAGGGGACGATGGACACCGAAGCGCTCGCGGAACGGCTCCCGGCTCGCGCGGCCTGGGAGGAGAACGGGACGGCCCTGCTGCCCGGCGTGCTGGCGCCGGACCGCTTCCAGGCCCTGTTCGAGGAGTCGCGCGGGCGCCTAGAACTGGTCACCCCGCACGTGCACGACCACACCAGCTCGCACCGGGACGGCTCGTTCGCCTCGCCGGTCCACTGCGGCTTCGTCCCGCCCGGGCCGGTACTGGAGGCCCTGGCCTACGACAAGGTGCTGCTGGCCCGGCTGCGCGAGGCGACCGGCATCGCGCGCCTGGTGCCGCGCGGCGGCGCGGTGGTCCTCTACCGGGAGGGCGACTTCCAGGGCATCCACACCGACTCGGTGAAGTCCACGGTGACGGTGGGGATCGCGCTCACCGAGGACCTGCCGGCAATGGGCTGGGCGCCGCACCTGCGCAACGCGCACCCGGACTTCCTGGGGGAGGTCGTCGCCGAGCACGGCATCTTCCCCGAGGGGGAGGGCTTCCAGGCGCTCGCGCACCCGCACGGCAACGGCAGCGTGCGGGCGTTCGCCGGCTACCACGTCCCGCACTGGCGTCCGCGGCTCACGCTGCCGATGGGCCTGCTGGTCACCATGTCGTTCATGGACCTGTGATGTCGGTGACGCTGCGTCAGACCTGGCTGGCGGAAGGCCGGGCCCCGGTGCCGAGCGACATCCTGGACGCGGGCCTGTGGGAGGAGATCGCGGCCGAGGCCGAGCGGTGCGAGCCGTACGCGGTGGTGCGTCACAACCAACGCCCCGGGCTGCTGGCGATGCGGGATGGCTCGATCACCTCCCCGCAGCGCTGCAGGGTCCACACCGGCGGTGCCGCGCTCAGCTCGCTGGCGATGTCGAAGGCGCTGGCGGACGTGGCCGGCGAGGCGACCGGTCACCGGCGGATGACTCCGATCCGCTTCGGCCTGAAGTACTACGCGCCCGGCGACTACATGCACGTCCACCGGGACGACGGGAAGTGCGAGATCACCTTCAGCTGCGGCCTCACCCCGGGCCTTGGCGCGATGGGTTGGCTACCCAACCTGCGGTATCTGACCACCGAGCAGGTCGCCGGCCGCCTCGCCGACACCCCCTACCCAGACGGCGGCGGGCTGTTCCCGATCCGCCAACGGGTGCTGACCGGATTCGACGGCAGTCGGATCCCCCACTGGCGTACCCCGCTCGATACCGCGTCGCGCGAGGTACTGATCACCATCTGCTTCACCAACCTCTCGGTGTAGCAGCCCGTCCAGCTCAAGGAGGAACGCACATGCCCGACATCACCACCCCCGGGGTCGTCGTCGACCCGGCGGACTTCGTGGCCGAGCTCCACGCCGAGGGCAACATGCCGCAGAACTCCGGCGGCGACCCGGCCGTGCCCGACTCCGCCTTCCCCGACACCCACACCTACGAGCTGCCCACCGTCTGAGGCGGCCGGCAGCCGGTAGTTGAGTAGCTGATCGCCCGGCCGCCGGGCACCGCCCATGACCTGGGTGTCCGGCGGCCGGGCTTCGCCATCCTGAGGAGGAAGGGCAGCAGCATGCGCAAGGCGTTCTTCGACGGCACCCACCGCACCCGCCACCCCGCACAGACCTGGACCCGAATCCGCCCGCTGCTGACGACGTACGGGATCACCCGCGTCGCCGACGTGACCGGCCTGGACGACCTCGCCATCCCGGTGACCATGGCGGTGCGGCCCCTGGCCCGGACCCTCTCGGTCGCCCAGGGCAAGGGCGCCACGCTGGACGCGGCCCGGGTGTCCGGGGCGATGGAGGCGATCGAGGCATGGCACGGCGAACGCACCGTTCCCGCCCCGTCGGTGCGCGCGCCGGCCCGGGAGATGGGCCTGCCCTACCCGGTCACCGCTCTGGAGTCGCACCCCGGCTCGCTGCTGACATCCCGCACCGTCCTGGACTGGATCACCGCCCGCTCGGCCGTCGACGACACCCCCGTGCCGGTGCCGGCCGCGTGCGTGGGCCTGGGCCGCGAGGTCCACGACCAGTGGCGCCTGCACCTGCCCAGCGCCTCGACCAACGGCCTGGCCTCCGGCAACACCCGCGCCGAGGCCGTCGTGCACGGCCTGTGCGAGGTGATCGAGCGCGACACGATCAGCGACCTCACCAGCCCCGGCCGGCCGTGGCCCGCTCAGCTGATCGACCCGGCGACCGTCGAGGACCCGCACTGCGCGGACCTGATCGCCCGGGTGCGGGCGGCCCGGGTCTGGCTGGAGCTGTGGCATCTGCCCAACCGGTTCGGCGTCCCGGTCATGGCCTGCTACCTGTGGCGCGAGGACCAGCCCGCGCTGCTGGTCTCCGGATCCGGCGCCAATCTGGACCCGCATGTCGCCCTGTCGCGGGCGATCACGGAGGCCGCACAGTCGAGGCTCACACAGATCACCGGCAGCCGCGAGGACATCCACCCGGCTGCCTACCGCGCCACCGGGCACCGCGGCCCCACCCCCACCCCGGGACCAGTCACCAACTGGGCGACGGTCGCCTGCCGCTACGTCGTCGGCTTCGCCACCGACGACGGCGAGGCGGGACACCTGGCCACGCTCGTCGCCCACACCACCGGCGTTCACCCCCTGGTCATCGACCTGACCTGGGGCCCGCACGAGCGCGAGGAGTTCGCGGTGGTCAAGGTCCTGGCGCCTCACCTGCGCTACGACGCCCGGCACATCATCCCCCGCCCGGCTTCGGAGGTCGCCACGTGAGAGTCCACGTCTTCGCCGGCCCCACCCTGCCGGCCGCCCGCGTCCGCGAACTCGTCCCGGGCGCGGCGTGCCATCCGCCGGTTCGGCACGGCGACCTGCTGCGGCTCGACGCCGGCCACGGCGACATTGTCCTGATCATCGACGGGCTGTGGCACCAGAGCGCGCCCGTGCGGCACAAGGAGATCCTGCTGCTGCTGGCCGAGGGCGTGCGCGTGGTCGGCGCCGCGAGCATGGGCGCTCTTCGCGCCGCCGAGCTTGCCCCCTACGGCATGACCGGCGTCGGCACCGTTTTCGACCAGCTGCGAGCCGGGGTCCTGGACGCCGACGACGAGGTGGCCGTCCTGCACACCCCCGACGGCCGACCGCTCGCCGAGGCGCTGGTGAACCTGCGGACCGCGTTCACCCGCTGCTCGCAGGCCGGTCTGATCAGTACGGACGACGCGCGCACTCTCGAAGGCCTCGCCCGGGCCCTGCCCTACACCCGCCGCTCGTGGCCGGCCCTGGGCCACGGTGCCCGCGCGGCTGGCGCCACCAAGGCGTTCGAGAGGGTAGAGGTCTGGCGCCGCACCCACCCGTACGACCTCAAACGGGAGGACGCCGAGCGCGCGCTCGCCCTGGTCGCGGCTGGCCTCCCGCCGGTGACCGGCGCCGGGGCGTGGGCCGAGGAGCCGTGGCGGACCAGCTTCGTGCGGTACTGGGCCGCGACCTTCCGCCCCGGCAAGGACACCGGCACGGCGCCGTTCCTCGCGGTGCTCCAGCACCAGCAGCTGCACGACCCGCACTTCGCGGGCCGGTGGCGGGCGCGGGTCCTGGCCGCCGTCGCCCGGCGGAACGCGACCGGGGCGGCGGATCTGGAGAGCGCCGCGCTGCGGGTCGCCGCCGCCGAGGGAGTGGACACCGCGGGGATGTCGCGGCAGCAGCTGGCGTTCTGGCTCACCCCCGAGGAGATCCGGGACCTGGCCCCCGCCGAGTCGCTGCTGAGGATCATGGTCCGCTCGGCCCGCCTGGACGGCGCCTGGTCGGCGTGGCCGTCCACCCGCGCCGAGGCCGGGGAACTGCTCGACGCGGGCCTGGCGACCACCGAGGTGGTCTCCGCCGCGTTCGCGCTGAACGCGGCCGTCGAAGCCGGCGATGCCCGCCGCAGCACCGCCCACCTGGACCCGGACCGGATCGGCCGGCACCTGGCGGCCCGCTGGAACCTGGAGGCGGACGCCGAGCGGGAGGTGCTGGACGCGGCGGCCCGCGACCGGGCGTTTCGCGACTTCGCGGGCGCCATCGAGGTCGCCCGTGCCTTCTACCTCGGCGCCCGGGCCGCGGGGACGAGCTCACCGCCCGCTGCCGTCACCTCGTCGGCGGCGGCCAGCGAGAGCCGGCGCACCTGACGGAGCGCCAGCGGCACGACGGCGGCCGCCGCGATCACCAGGGCGCCGGCGGCGAGGGTGGAGCGGACTCCGAAGGCGTGGGAGGCCGGCCCCGCGAGGAGGTACCCGAGGGGAACCGGCAGGATCTGGCCGAGCGTCGAGTACGACGTGGTCCGGCTCAGCCGGTCCGCCGGGATGCGCTCCTGCACCAGGGAGGCCCACACGGTCATGCTGATCGCCAGCCCCGTACCGGCCACCGCGGTCGCCAGGACAAGAACCGGCAACGGGGCGGCGAGCGCCATCGCGGCCAGCGGAAGCGCCATCGTCCCGGTGCCCAGGCACACCATCCGCCCGACCAGACGGGGCTTCCACATCAGCGCGACGGCGGCGCCGGCCACCAGCCCGGCGGTGAACCCGGACACGACTGTGCCCCAGGGCGCCGCACCGCCCAGGAACCGGGCCCCGTAGACCGGGCCGAGCAGCTGATAGCCGGCCAACCACACCGGCACGACCAGAGCGGACTGGCTGACCATCATCCACAGCCAGCGCCGGGAACGGAAGTCGTCCCAGCCCTCGCGCAGGTCGGCGGTGAAGCGGGCCTTCAGCTTCACCGGACCCGCGCTGAGGTCGATCCGCGCGAAGAGCACCGCCGAGGCTGCGAAGGTGAGCGCGTCCCACCCGATCACCCAGCTCGGCCCGAAGGCCGCGACCATCACACCACCCAGCGCGGGTCCCGCCACCTTCACCGTGTTCTGCCCGATCTTGAGCAGCGCGTTCGCCGCGTGCCGCATCTCGGCGGGCACGACCTCCACCACGATGCCGCCGGCCGCCGGATTGAAAAACGCCGACGCGGCCCCGCAAGCCGCCGACATCGCGACCAGGTGCCACACCCGGGCGGCCCCGGCCCACAGCAGCACGACGGCCAGCGCTTCCGCCACTGCGCAGACGATGTTGGACCACACCATGACCCGGGCCCGGGAGAGCCGGTCCGCCACGACGCCACCCACCAGCAGCAGCAGGATCTGCGGCGCAACGCCGGCCGCCAGCACCAGCCCGAGCGCGCTGGCGCCCCCGTCGATGTGCAGCACCGCGAACGCCAGGCCGATCGGCGAGACCGCCGACCCGGTCCACGACAGCAAACGGGCGGTGAAGTGCAGCCGGTAAAGCCTGATCGCCAGCGGCGCCCCTGCCCCCCGGACGCGGGCCCCCCAGCCGATCCGTGGGACAGATCCCAGCGCTTCCCGGTCCGGCAGACGCACGTTTCGCAAGATCCAACTCCGCCCAGAGAACACGAACTCCCGGCAGCGGGGGGCGCCACCGGGAAGCTCGCACCGACTCTAGAGCAACCAGAAGATCGTCTGTCGCCGACGCACCAGGACGCGCCTCGAAGCGAGAACTTCCGCACCGCGAACAGCCGTTGAGATGGCACCATCCGGCACGCACCCACCCTGTGCGGCCGTGCCACTCGACAGCCGGACACCCGGCCGCGCGGACACCAGGGGCTACAGGAGCCGGAGGTGGTCCAGGGCGAGGTAGGCCGCGGCGGTGTCGGTCATCTCGCCCATGCGGAGCACGCGGGTGCGGAACTCCTGCAGGCCGACGGTGACGACGTCGATGAACTCGGTGCGTTCGGGGGTCGGCTCGGCGACCTTGGTGCAGCCGATGGCGACGAAGGCGAACCGGCGGGTGTCGGAGTACGCGTCGTGCCAGTACGGCCCGACCACCTGGATCTCGCCCTGGTAGCCGGTCTCCTCCAGCAGTTCCCGGGCGACGGCGTCGGCCGCCTGCTCCCCGGGTTCGAGGAAGCCGCCGGGCAGCTCGGACAGGACGCGGCTGGGGCCGGGCCGGTACTGGCGGGCGAGGATGACGCGTTGATCGGTGGTGAGGGCGAGCACCGCGCCGGCCGGGCGCTCGCTCTTCAGGTAGAACTCCTCCGTCCTGCCGTCGGGCAGTTCGAAGACGACGCGGTCGACGGACCGGCCGAACTTGCTGAAGACGGTGGTGCGTTCGATCTCGCGCCACGACGCGGCGGTGGTGTCGGTCGTCATGGCCAGGACTGTACGGCCCCCGGCCTGGGCGGGGGCGCCCGCCACGGGACCGAGCTTCTTGCGGTTGCGGTGTCGGTGGTCACGCCTTTCCCCACGATCTACATGATCAGCATTACGTGATTCCCCACCCGCACGGTCACGGTCCTCACGGGGATGGCGGTTGCGAGTGGGTGCCCAAGGGCGGGAGGGGCCTGACCTCGCCTCGCCCTGCCGTTCCCATGAACAGCGGCTCGGCCGGCCATGGGTAGCCCAGTTCCTCGGGCTGCGAAGCTCCCCAGACCTCGGCGGTGGCACGGGGATCGCCTGCGGTCAGCCACGCTTCAAGGTGCTCGGCCTGGTCCGATGGGTCGTCCGCGGAGATCGGGAGGGTCGTCCCGAACTGGATCCAGGGCAGATCCGTATCGGCCCGGTTACGGGGGTGCCTCAGAACGAGGTGGATTCGATCGGGTTCCTCGCGGGAGGTCCAGACGGCTTCCAACTCGCAGTCCCACCTGACGAGCCAGTCCTCGCGGTCCCTCAGCCCCGCCTCAAGCAGCGTCGCAACCGTTCCTGCCGGCCACTCCCAGCTGCGGTCCTCTTCGGCTCGCAGGACCGCGGCCTCGTACTGGCCCGCGGTGAACCGGAGTTCCGGCAGGCCGAGGTCCTGATTGGCCGGGTCGCGCCAGCCTGCCCAGACGACGTGCTCCTCGTCGCACCTGACCGTCACGTACAGAGCACCACAGCAGCGCTCCAGGCCGCACCCGGATCGAGCGAGGAGAACCTCGTGGGGCGTCGCAGTGGCATGCAACGGCCTGGCCGGGCCCAACAGACGCCGGGGGCTTCCTCCCGCGTACCAGGGGCCTCCTTCCCCGCCACGGGGGGATATGTCGGCCAGGAGATCCCGGCCGTTGACGACCGGGCGGACCTCCACACCGCCCTCGCCGGGCGGTGGGCAGATGATGCTCAGGCTGAGAATGTCCGGTTCTGTGGCCATCGGTCAATGATCGCGGAGCCGGCCGCAGCTGTCATGTGAATTCGCGTGGCCTCCGCTCAGGGCGGTAGTTCGGGCCGCTTTAGGCACGCCGGCCTTCGGATACCTCTCCGGAACGACGGGATGACAGCCTGGGGAATTACGTGACCGTCCACACCCGGTCCGGATCCGCCACCGTATGCCGTCGATCAGACGGTGCCGAACTCCCCGGCCTTGCCGCCTGCGACGAACGCGACGAACGTGGCGGTGGGGAAGACGAGCGCGGGGCCCACGGGGTCCTTGGAGTCACGGACAGGGACGAGCCCGGGATAGTCGAAAGCCACCTCGACGCACTGCCCCTCTTGGGCACTGTGTGAACTCTTGCGCCAACGAGCGCCGAACAGGTCCAGGTCGGCCATGGGTGCTGCTCCTCCCGTGCTTTGCGAGTAGAGACCCCACCACGCCGGAGAGGTAGTGGGGCCATCACGTGATCGCCGCGAAGCACCTGGAGGTATACCGCCGTGCCACCGCAGGCGGCACCTGGACCTGACCTGCGATCAGCGAGGACGCTTCCCGGCGGCGATCCGTTGCCGGGAAGCGTCGTACAGGATCGCGGTCGTGGCGTTCGCCGCGTTCAGCGAACTGGCCGCCCCCGTCATCGGGATGCTCACCGTGTAGTCGCACAGCTCCCGCCACTGGCCGGCCAGCCCGGTCGTCTCGTTTCCGACCAGCAGCAGCACCGGCTGGGTGAGGTCGAAGTCGTAGACGTCCGCGTCGCCCTTCTCGTCCGTGCCCACCAGGACCAGTGGGTGACCGGCGGTGCGCTGCTGCTCCACCCAGGCCATCACCTCGGTCGGCCCCGGCACCCGGACGGACGGCAGCGAGAACAGGCTGCCCGTGGTCGCCCGCACGGCCTTCGGGTCGTAGACATCGGCAGCGTGGCCCGAAACGATCATCCCGTGTGCGCCGAAGGCATCCGCAGACCGGATGATGCTCCCGATGTTGCCCGGCATGGTCGGCCGGTCGAACAGGACACCGAGGAAGTCCGGCCCGACCTCGATCCGGCCCAGGTCGTCCGTCGGCATGCCGACCGCCGCGATCACCTCGGGCGCGCCCTCGGTCTTCTCGCCCAGCTCCGCAAGCAGCTCCGGCGCCATCACGATCCGCTCGGCCCGGGTCGTTCGCAGCAGCTCCTGCGCCCAGCCCGACAGCTTCCGCCGGTCGTCGTAGAGCAGCGCGTTGATCGGCCAGCCGTACTCCACGGCCAGCGAGATCGGCCGAACCCCCTGAACCAGGAATTCACGGAGCTGGCTCCGCTTCTTCCGGTTGGTGAGCAGGGCCTCCCACTGCTGAAACCGGGCGTTGCGGGAGGTGATCCGTTGAACCGCTGGCACCTGTCCTCCAAGGGTGAGCCGGCTACTTCGATGCGTTCCGACCACGGCGGAGTCCGCACCAGCGAAGCTGGAAACCCTACACCGGCACAGCCTGTTGACACTAACTGATTGTTTCAGAATGAGGTTCGGAGCTTTCGCAGGCAGATGATGCTGCAGGCGAGTTGGAGCAGGCCGAGGTGGAGGTCGGCGCGTATCTCGTAGCGGA